>NZ_LUVY01000017.1:0-322615 GCF_002992185.1 Pseudomonas sp. LLC-1
AACGGTCACGCCGGTGGTAGCCATCCAGCCCTTTATAGAGCAGTTCCTTGTAGAGGCCCGCGCCAACGTACTCATGGATGACCAGCTTCTGGCCCAGAGTGCCTTTCATGAACACGTAGACATAACCCGGGCGCAGTGCGCGGAGGGTATAGGCGGAGTGCTGCAGCGGGGCGAAGCCTTGCTCCAGGTTGAAGCCTGATTCGGCGTAACGGCAGGCGGGTGCGCCAGCGGTGCGCGGCACGATGGCATAGCGAATGGGCAGAATGGGGACGCGTGCGCTGCAGGCAGGGCCGGAGGTGGCGCTGCTGACGGAAGCATCAGTCATGTGAACTCCTTGTTCAGCACTTGCCGTTACAGGTTGTGCACAAGCCCAGTGCGCACTACTTAGGCTTCGAGAAAGTTGAAGAATGAAACTTTCTTGATCAATGAAGTGTGGTGAATGAATCTTCAGTTGATCTTAAAGTGCAGGACATTGCCTTGATTAAGGCAGGAGTGTCTAGGCGGGAAGTGTAAGAATATGTTGTCGGGTTTTGAGTCTGATAGTTGTGGTGTTTAATGCAGTAAGACAGCTTGTTTATATTTGTAGGAAGTTTCCGTTTTTATTGGTAGTACATAAACACTTAATTCTTGCACTTGGCCATCACCACTTGGCACGTTCTTGGCGTGCCTCCTGACCGGGTGGCATAGCGCACGCAGTTGTTCAGCGACTTCTGCCGGGCAATGCTCAGGGTATTCCCCCACGCCAGACCGCCTTCTCCGGTTGAGGGGACTGCTTTGGCAAAGCAGTTTGAGCCTACGGTAGAAGCTGCATAGCGTGCCTTGCTGTTTTTGCTGGAGCAGCCAGCAGAGAGCGCCAGGCTGAGGGCGAGCAGGGTGGTCAGAGCCAAGGAGGTATGGGGGCCCTTCGTGATACTGCTCATGTTTACTCCGGCTTCATGTGTTGAATACCTTGCAGGATATTTCATTCAAGCGAAGCGGTGAACTGTTGCATCGCAGTAGCGGGCTGATTCGTATGTGCAGACATCGGCGAAGCTGCAAACAGGCGGGGCGCTGCGCGCCCCTTTCGTGACGGAAGGCCCCGCTCATACGGAGCATGCAAGGCTTCAGTGTGTTCCGAAGGTCAGAAGCGGTAGTTGAAGCTGGCTTCCAGCGTACGGGGTGCCCCTGGGGTAACCAGGTCTACCGAGCCATGTGCCGAGGCATAGTAATCCCGGTCGAACACGTTCTTCAGGCGCAGCGCCGCATCCCACTGCGGCACGCTGTACAGCAGCGCGGCGTCGAAGGTGGTGTAGCCCGGCATCACCACCACGTTGTCGAGCGCGGTGTAGCGTTCGTCCACGTAGTTGGCGCCAGCGGCCACGCGCCACTCCGGGGTCAGGGTGCGTACCAGCCAGACGTTGGCGCTGTTGCGCGGCGTCAGGGTAGGGGTCTGGCCTTCGTTGGCCACGCCGTTGGTTTTGCTGTTGGACTTGGTGATCTCGGCATCCAGGTAGGCGTAGCCGGCGTAGATCTGCCACTTGTCCGTAAGCTGCCCGCTGACGGTGGCCTCGAAGCCGTCGGTGCGTTGTTCGCCGGCCAGCACGGTCAGGTTGGGGTTGGCCGGGTCTGCGGTCTTCATGTTGGTGCGTTCCAGGCGGAACACCGCCGCTGTCAGCGACAGGCGGCTGTCGAGCAGGTCCCACTTGGCGCCGATTTCGTAGTTGGTGGTTTCTTCCGGCTCCAGGTGCTGGTTGGTCGGGCTGACCGCGAACACCTCGCCCGAAGGCTGGTAGCTGCGGCTGACCGACACGTAGTAGGACTGGATGGCGTCTGGCTGGTAGACCAGGCCGGCACGCGGGCTCCAGGTCTTGTCGGTACGGTCGAGGTCGACGTTCTGCACGCGGTCGTCGTCGTACTCCTGGCCAAAGATGTCATAACGCACCCCGACCAGGGCCTTCCAGTGCTCGTTCAGCTCGATCATGTCCTGCAGGTACAGGCCGGTGGTCTGCTGGAAGTTGGTGCCTTTGGAGGAAAGGTTGGCAGCGTGCTCAGGTACCGATACCAAGGCGTCGCGGTACACCGGCACCTGGGCCACGTTGTTCTGGCTCAACACGCGCTGGTACTTGTCCTGGAAGCCCACTTCCACGCCGTACAGCAGGTTGTGCTGCATGCCGGCCAGTTGCGCCTGTTGTTTGAGCTCGGTCTGGTTGAATACGCCGTATTCGTCACGGGCCACGTTGCCGCGGTTGAGCTTGACCAGCAGTTCGCCGTTGGGCGCAGTGACGAAGCGTGTCGGGCTGCTGTCAGCCAGGGTGTTGTTGCGGTCCAGGTCGTAGCGGTAGTAGCGGCTGGTGTTGGTCAGGGTGAAGTTGTCGTTGATGCGGTAGTCCAGGCTGGCGGCCAACGAGAACACTTCGCTGCGGGCATAGTCCTGGTCGGCGTCGCCAGAGCCGAAGCGCTTGTCGCGGTCCACATCCACAGGGCGATTGCCCAGGGCCGGGATGCCGAAGTCGATCAGGCGCTTGTCGTACAGGTAGGTGGCACCCAGGTTCAGTTCCAGGTCGTCGGACAGGCGGAAGTAGGCCGACGGCGCAATGGCCTTGCGGTCGATGTAGCCATCGTCGCGGAAGGTGTCGCTGTCTTCGAAGGCGCCGGTAACACGGTAAGCCTGGTTGCTTTGCGGGTCGGCCCAGCCGGTGTCGAACTGCGTGCGGCGCTTGCCTTCGCTGTCGAAACTCATGCCGACCTCGCGCTTGGGCGTAAAGCTTGGTTTCTTGCTGATACTGTTGATCAGCCCGCCGGAAGAGCCGCGGCCATACAGCACGGCAGCAGGGCCCTTGATGACCTCGACACGCTCGATGTTGGACAGGTCGCGGAAGTACAGGGCGTCATCCCGCACGCCGTCGATGTACATGTCACCAATGGCGCTGAAGCCACGGATGGTCACCTGGTCGCGCTGGCCGTCGCCGTTGGACAGGCCGATGCCGGGCACGTTTTTCAGCACGTCTTCCATGGATTGCGCGCCTTGGTCCTTGATCACGCTTTCAGGCACGACGTTGACGGTTTGCGGGATGTCACGCAGTGGCGCGTCGATCTTCATGGCGCTGCGGCTATCACTGGCCTTGTAGCTTTGTTGCTCGTAGGCGCTGGTGACGGCAGTGGCGGGCAGGGCGAGTGAGCCCTGAGCATCGGGTTGAACGGCGGCGTGAACAGCAGGCACTACTAGCAGGCCCAGCATGGAAATGGATGCTGGGGCAACAGACCTTTTTGCCATTACAGGTGACTCTTTGTTGTTTTGAAGGTCACGAATAGTAATGATTTGTAAATGTAAAGCAAGTGTAAAGAGTTCGCATTTGCTATTGCAAGGGTGGGCATGACGAAAACGGGACGAAATAGGTCGCGCCAGCAGGGTGGCGGACAGGGTCTATGCTTGTTGGCGCGCGAACGTTTCGCGCCCCTATCCGGTCTTGATCACATGGAAGCAGGCCTATGAACCCGATCCGCTCTCTTGCGCGTGCTGTTGCTTTGGCCACGCTGGTGTCCGCTACCAGCCTCACTGTGCACGCTGCAGATATCCCGATTGCCAGCGAGGCGCTGGAAAGTCACGTGACCACGCAGGTCACCGCCATCGACCTGGCCAACCGCCAGGTCACGGTGAAGGGCCCAGATAACAAGAAGGATGTGACGTTCCAGCTGACTGAAAAGGCCAAGGCCCTACCCAACCTCAAGGTGGGGGACCAGGTCGACATCTTCGTGACCCGTGCCGTGGCCTATGTGCTCAACACGGATGTGGGCGGGGCGCCGAAGGCCAGTGAGGAGTCCGGCACCATTCGCGCCACGGCGCAAAACCCCAACCCGGGCGGCGAGGCCTTCCGCCAGGTCAGGGTCACCTCGCAGATCAAGAAGATCGACCTCGCCAAACATGAAGTGAGCCTGCTGCCGCCAGAGGGCAAGCTGCAGGTGGTCAAGGTCGAGAACCCGGACCTGCAGGCGCGCATGAAAAACCTCAAGGTCGGTCAGACCGTCGACGCGATCTACACCGAAGTGCTGCGCGTCGAAACCTCGCGCTGATTTCAGCTGCTGCCGACCTCGGTTGCCTCCGAGGTCGAGCGTGGGGGGCGGGCATGTGCTGTGAGCAGCCGGATCAAGGGTGAGGCGATGAAGGTACTGATGATGGCCATGATCACCAACAGGGTGAAGTACTCCTTGGGAAGTACGCCCAGGTCATAGCCGACATTCAGCACGACCAGCTCCATCAGCGCCCGGGTATTCATGCACACGCCTATCAGCGCCGCATCACGGCGGCTTTCGCCAAGCAGGCGGCTGGCTCCGTAGGCACCGAAAAACTTGCTGGCGAAGGCCACCAGGCAGATCAGGAGGCAATTCCACAGTGCGGTCGTGCCTTCCAGGGCACCCACATCCGTGCGCAGGCCGGTGTAGGCGAAGAATATCGGCAAGAAGAATGCATTGACCACGCCACTGACCTTGGCATTCCACTGCTGGACGAAGCGGCGTTCAGTGTGCAGGGCAACGCCGAGAATGAAACCGCCGATGATCGAGAACACGCCGATCAGGTTGGTCACGGTCGCGCTGGCCAGCAGGATGATCAGCATCAGCGATATGCCTTGGGCCGTCAGCGGTCGACGCTCCAGGTCGCCGAGGATCCAGCGCATGATCAGCGGTCGCACCAGGCCGATCACCAGCACAATGAACAAGCCCAGCGCCAGCACCCGGGCCAACGAAGCCCAAGGGTTGAACTGCGAGGCGATCAGCGATGTAACGCCACCAAGGATGAGCCAGCCACAGACATCGTCTATTGCCGCCGCACCGATGGTAAGGGTGGCGACTCGCGAGCGCGAAAGGCCCAGTTCCATGAAGATGCGCCCGAGGATGGGCAGGGCGGTAATTGACAGTGCCGTGGCGAAGAACAGCTGGAACGCCAGCAGGGGCGGTCTGTCCCCGCTGATTTGCTGCCAGAAGTACTCGGCAGTGAGCATGCCGCTGGCAAAGGGTACCAGCAGCCCACCCATGCTGATGATGATGACCGAACGCTTGCGGCCCTTGAGGTGCGCACCGAACTCGAACTCCAGGCCGACCTGGAACATCAGCAGGATAAGGCCGATTTGTGCTGTTACCACGAAGGCAGTGGCCGTTTGCGGTACGAACAGCGCGGCCAGTTGCTCAGGAAAAAAGTAGCCGAGCAGGCTTGGGCCTAGCACCAGCCCGGCAAGGATTTCGCCGGCGACTGGCGTTTGGCCCAAGCGGCGGGTGCTGAACCAGGCGATCAGCCGCGAAACACTGAAGATCACGATGAGCTGCAGTAGAAACATCAGGGTCAGGTGTTCGGCCTGGGAGCCAACGGCTGACTGTGCCGGCGCCGTTGGCGCGAGTTGCACGGTACTGGCGTGAAGGGTATTGGGCATGATGGTGTCCCGAATGTGTTGGGTCAGAAGGGCGGTGCGATCCAGCCACCGAATGCGAGCTCCAGTGAGCGCGCTGCGTCGAGCAGCACATGCTCCTGGCCGGGGCCGGCCACCAGCTGCAGGGCCACCGGGCAGCCTTGATCGAGGCGCCCCATGGGTACCGTCAGGGCCGGCAGGCCCAGTACGTTGAACAACGCGGTGTAGCCGATATCCCCCGGGTAGCGCAGGGCATGGCCATGCTCTGGCGAGGTGCCGGGCAACGCTGGCAGGGCCAGTACACTGCTGCCATCCAGCCGTTCGGTCAGCGCATGTAACAGGGCATCGCGTTTGGGTAGCTGCCTTGCAAGGCCGGGGTTACCCAGGCATTCGCCCAGGCTGTCGAGCACGGTTGCCAGCCAAGGCCCGGTGGCATGCTGCGGTTGGCCGAGCAGTGCTTGCCAGGCATGCGCCAAATGCGCCACAGGCTGGCCGTCACCGAGAATGTCGGCCAGGCGCACGCCGGTTTCCTGCTTGAGCACGGCCAACCAGATGGCGAACGCATCGTTCAGTGCGTGGGGTAGCCAGCGCTCGACATGGGTGCCTTGGCTTTGATAGTGGTGGGCCACGTCATCCAGCGCCAGAGCCACGGCCGGCGAAACCCGGCTTCCCCAGGCCAGGCGTTCGGGCTGGCACAGGTACAGGCGTTGCAATGCTGCAGGCGGTGGGCGGTGTACGTAGCTGTCGAGAATATTGCGGTCCAGGTGGTCAGGCCCGGCAATGATCTCCAGCAGCACGGGCAGGTCTTCGGCATGCCGACACAATGGGCCGGCAGCAAAGTGCCTGGCGATGGCCATGGCATTCGGCTGCCCCAGGCCGCGTTCGTCCAAGGGGAGATGCCCGGTCAGTGGCACCAACCCCCGTGACGGCTTGAGGCCGAAAATGCCGTTGCAGGCAGCCGGGATTCGCACCGAGCCACCGCCGTCGGTACCCAGCGCGAAAGGCACGCAAGCGCTGGCTACCAGCACGGCATCACCGCCACTGCTGCCACCGGCACTCCGGTCGTTCCGGTAGGGGCTGCTGGTGCGGCCGTAGACAGGGTTATCGGTTTCTGGCCATAGCGCCATCTCGGCCTGGTTACCCAGTGCGACCGGAATGGCGCCCGCATCGATCAGGCGTTGCGCGGCGGTGGCGGTAAACCCGGCAACCTTGTGCTGTCGGCGGCGTGAGCCGCACGTTTTGGGCGCATCGGCCAGCCCCAGGCCCTCCTTGAAGCTGAAGGGCACGCCATGCAGTCGACCCAGCAGGACGCCTTGGTCTCGCTGGCGTTCGGCAACTTCGGCGGCCCGCCGCGCCTGGTCGTACAGCGTCACTGCCACCGCGTTGCAGCGCCGTTGCACGGTTTGGCAGCGGCGGATGCTGTGTTCGACCAGTGCTACCGGCGACAGCGTGCCATCACGGACCCCGGCAGCCAGGCGCACACCGCTATGAGCCAGCAGTGCGTCGCTGCTGGCTTCGGCCATGGGCATGCCCATCAGTGGCGCGCCAGGTCGAGGAAGCCGCCGTCGCTGCCGAACGGCGACTTGAGCAGCTCGGGCGCCTCGCCGTACTTGTAGAACAGTGAAGGCATCAGCCGCAGGCTGGTAGCGCGTCCCAAGTCCTGCAGCGTGCCCAGGCTATGCCGCGCCAGCAGTTTCAGGTGGCGAGGCGCCAAACTCCAGCGCACCATGCGCATCAAGCGTAAGCGCAGCAGCGCCGAGCGCAGGAAGTAGCTGGCGGCGTATCGCGGCCGGGCCTGGTTGTCGGCCTTGTACAGGGCGAAGTTGATGGTGCGCGAATACAGGTTGGGGATCATCTGCGGGCTGATGCCCGGATTGGAACGGCGTACTTCACGTAACAGGCAGGCAAAGGGCAGCGGTGATGGCTGCAGGTCCCGCGTGTAGCGTGGCAACAAATCGGCGAATTGCTGGGCCTGATGGCCGTCGAGAAAATCACCGCTGACATACATGGGCAACACCACATGGAAGTACGCCATGTTGGCGAACAGCAGCGTCCAGCCCATCAGGAACGGGTCATCCATTACCTCGTACCACTTGCTCCAGGTGTCCTGAAGCGCCAGTTGCGCCTGGATGTGCGATTCCAGGCAATTGACATAGGCGGGCGTCAACGTGCCCTGGATGTCTTTCTCGATCATGGCGGCCACTTGCGGTATCTGCTGGGCTACATAGGCCAGCCCCGCACTGTTGGCCGGGTCGAAGGTGAACGCTGCATCGCCGATCAGGAACCAGCCATCGGTGGAGTAGTACTGGTTGGCCTCGTACATGTAGTTGTACATGGCGTGCTGGTCGATGACTTCACCCGATGCCATCAGCTCGGTGATCACCGGGTGGTCTGCCATGACCCTTTCCTTGAAGGCTTCCAGCGTGCCGATCCGTTCGTTGATCATGTCCGGGCGGTAGGTAATGCCGATGCTGATCATGTCGGCACCGTCTTCACTGCGCATGGGTATGAGCCAGATCCAGTAGCCCTTGCCGTAGAAGTGATGGGTGACGTAGTACGGATCGAAACAGTGATGCTTGTCCTTGTGGGTGTTGATGCTGTGCAGGATGTTGCGATCAAACTGGCGCAGGCGGAACCAGAACGTGCTGCGCTGGTAGGTCGGCTCCTTGTGCAGCTTCAGCTTCTTGGCCATGAAACGGTTGCGGCCGGTGGCGTCGACCACCCAGTCGGCGTCCATTTGCCAGGTTTGCGCTTCGCTGCGCAGGGTCAGGCGGTGACGGGTGTGCTCGCCTTCGTGCAGGTCGACCGCAGCCACGTCGGCCTCGATCAATTGCACCTGCTGGTCGGCCACGATGGCACGCAGGTCTTTGTCGAAGCTGAAGCGGTTGAGGTTGTAGGCGGGCATGCGGATCACCCCAGGTGCCTCATGGACCACGTAGTTACGGCACTCCGGGTTGTTGCGCAGTTTCAGGTAATAGGTCAGGCCGTATTTGTGGTAATGCTTTTCTTCAAGCAGGCTGCCCAGGCCGATACCTTTGAAAAAATGCGTGGTCAGCTCGACCGTCGACTCACCGACGATCGGCCGCTTGCGGTCCGGGCGGCCGATCAGCGTCACTTCTACGCCAGGCAGGCGCTTGCGCAGGTACAGGGCAGCCAGGTGGCCGGCCACGCCGGCCCCCATGATAGCGATACGTTTCATGTCATCAGTCCGTGATGGGGTGGGGCACCGGGAAAACCGGTGCCGGGGAGTGGCACTCAGTGGCTGGCGGCTTCGATCAGTGCCTGGGGTTCGGCGCGCTCGGAGTAGTCGACATTGATGAACGCCCGGCGTATGTGACCGTCCTGGCCGATGACGAATGCGCTGGCCATCGGCAAACTGAGGTCGTCGCTGGCATTGAGGGCCTTGAGGTCTGCACCAAGTGAGCGGTACACCGCCTCGAGCTCCGGTTCCAGTTCGAAGACGATGCCGTACTGGCGCGCCAACTGGTTGCCGGGATCGCTCAACAGTTGATAGCGCACCCCCAGGGCTTCGCGGGTTTTCCAGGTGGCGGCAGGGCTCTGGGCGGAGACAGCCACCAAGGTGGCACCGCTGGCGGCCAGGTCACCCACCATCTGCTGGTATTCGCCAAGCGCGGCATTGCAGAACGGGCACCACAGGCCGCGATAGAAAACCAGCACCAATGGGCCGCGTGCCAGCAAGGCATGCAGGTCTACCGCCTTGCCATCGGCATCCTCCAACACGGCCAGTGGTGCGCGGTCACCGGCTTTCAGCGCATGGGCTTCGGGGTGGCGTGCGATCAAGGCCTGTAGCGATGTGCTGAATTTTTCCAGCACGTCGGCGGGCAGTTGGCCCATCTGCTGTTTGATGGCGTCGAGTTTTTCCTTGAGTGACATGCTTCTCTCCTTGTGGTGATTCACTGGGGCAGGCTTCGGGTTGCCCGGGCGTGGATTCGCTGCGAGGCCTTGCAGCCGGGGGGATAGCGCTGGAACAGCTGGAGTACCCAATCGGGTCGGGTTTTGCTGGCATCGTTAAGCCAGTTGGCGACCGAGTCCTGGGCGTACTTTTCAGCCTCGGCCAACAGCGGCACCAGCAACGGCTCGGCCACTTCCGGTTGTTCTTTGAGCGCGGCTATGTGCTCACACCAGACGCCACGTGGGCGCAGGATTTCGATACAAAAGCGTCGCACCAGCGGGTCTGCGTCGCCTGCGTAGCGGCTGAGCAATGGCAGGGCGGTGTCCAACTGCTGTGCCAGGCGTGGGCGCAGGGCAATCCAGGCCCATTCGCGTACACCAAAATGCTCATCGCGGGCGAAGCGCAACTGCGCCAGCAGGGCGTCTTGTGCAGGCAGCGTGCGCGAAAGGTGCGCCTGAGCGAAGGCTGCCCAGCTGCGTACGGTGTCGGACGGGTGCGCACAGCATTGCTCGAACACCTCCTGGCGCAGGGGGGCGGGTGCATGTTCCAGCCATTGGCCCAGCGCCAGGCCGATGGCTGCAACCTTTTTTGACAGGCCCAGCGTCTGAACCTGGTCAGCGCAGGCAGCCAGTTGCGCGACCAGCGCCGCAGGTAACCGGGTGACCAGTGCATTGGCCAGTGTCGCCTGATCCACGGCCAGGCATTCGGCCAGGTTGCGGGTTGGCAGTTGGCCAAGGTCGATCAGGGACTTGCGATCATCAGTCATTGCTGAGGCTCCATCACAGCAGGTTGGCAGTGGGGGGCTGGCGCCAACGGGCAGTAACGCCCTGGCGCGAGCAGGTGCTCTGGGTCCAGCGCATCCTTGATGCGCTGTCCGAGTTGCCAGGCAGGCGCTTGTGTTTCGCTCAGCAAGCCCATGAAGGCCAGGGGAAGCCGATAGGGCAGTACGCCTTGCTGTTTGCCCGTGCGGAACAACTGCCGGTAGCAGTCTTCGGCGCGGCTGCTGCCAGGGGCATCGTTGCGGTCGAACAGTAGCGGCACGGTGCAGTCGATTGCGCGGCCCGACAAGGTGGTTAGGGTAACCGGGCAGGGCATGCGATGGGTTTCGCAAGCCTGTTCCATGTGCGAGACGAAGGTGGCTACCTGCTGGCTGCGCAGAGGCAGGATAGGCGCGTACCAGATCAGGCCACAGTTGTCCCGGGCCGGGTCGAGCAAGGTGCCTTGCTGCGGTTGCGCACCTGCGGCGTAAGCCAGCGGCAGTGCCACCTGGTTCGGCTGGCCTTCCATCAGTTCAACGCCCATGCGCAGTTTGCTCAAGGTCAGTTGCCAACGCCTGGACCAGGCCCCCGGCAGCAGACGCAAGGCACGCTCAGCCAGCGCCAGCTGGCGTTGGCTGCGGAACAGGTAACGGCTGCAGAACCGCCGCAGTTCGCTGCGGATGATGCCCTTGAGCGAGGCCAGCTGCGCCTGTTCGCAGTAGATCGAACCTACCCCCATCCAGGCGGGCAATGCCAGCGATTGCGCGGCGGCGTTGCGTTCGGCCGGGTTCAGTTGGGTAAGGGGCCGGGTATCGTAGGCCATGCTTAGCAGACGCGTGCTGTTCATCAGGTTTATGCCGCCCACCTGGCTGCCGCAACGTTCCAGAATGCGCTTGATGCCATCGAGGGCGGCCGGGAGCTGTGCTGCCGAATCCACCCAGAAATAGAACGGTTGCACGACCTGTGGGCGCTTGACCAAGGCGATCGACATGTTTGTCACCACCCCCAGCCCGCTCTGGCTGAACAGGCCGTCCAGGTAGGGGCCGATGCCCCATTTGAAGCAGGCGGTTGTGCCCGTTGCCCACATCGGCGAGCGATAGCGTTGGCCATCGGGCAGAATGGCTTCAAGGCCCATGACGGCTTGCCAGTGGTCCGTTAACGGTGTGATGCCAAAGCCGCGCTCCAGCGCGTTGGCCAACACACTGCAGGTGGGCCCTGCGCCGGTGACTGGCGTAAGGAATGGCAGGTTGCGACTGGCCAGGTAATCGGCCAGCGTGGCCTGGGTAACCCCTGGCTCAAGGGTGACCACGCCCAGAGCCTCGTCGAAGGCAAGGATCTTGTCCATGCGCGACAG
Organism: Pseudomonas sp. LLC-1; assembly: GCF_002992185.1. NCBI lineage: Bacteria > Pseudomonadati > Pseudomonadota > Gammaproteobacteria > Pseudomonadales > Pseudomonadaceae > Pseudomonas > Pseudomonas sp. LLC-1. The sequence continues at coordinate 11,404 of NZ_LUVY01000017.1, forward strand.
GTCAAGTTGCACGCAGCGCTCGTGAAGCGTTGCAACGCCGCCATAGCCCCAGTTGTGGCCTGTGCTAACCGGCTGCACCGCGACACCGTGCAGGTGTGCAATGGCCAGGCAGGCAGCTACCTGCTCGCTGTTGGCTGGCCTGAGCCTGGCACTGGCATGGGCGGGCGAGCGCATGGTGTCCTGGCTCAGCTGGCGCAGCGTGCTGGCGTCACTCTGCACATGGGCGTCACCCAGCACCGCGCGCCAGGCTGCCAAGGCGGCTTGCAGCCCTTGCGGCTCAGAACGCACTTGCCAGGCCTCCCATGCCAAGGAACAGCCGCAGTTGGTCGACATCGGCCCGACGGCTGCGTGGCAAATCGCGGTAGCGTCGCCGAAATTCGCCCTTCATCGCTGCCACACAGCGCCGCTTGGGGGTGCGGATCACCATCATCAGAGGGCTGACCGCCGTGCTGTAAACCTTGGCACAGGGGCCCAGGTAGCTGGCGGCAAGGGTCTGGAATTCTTCCAGAGAGAAAGCAGCCAACAGCGAATTGCGGTAGTCGAGCAGTGTGGCCTGGTCGGCCCCATCACTGGCGCGGCTGACGAAATAGTCCACCGACTCTACCGACTTGAGCCGGCCAAAGTCGTTCAGGTAGATGGCCCGGTCATTGCGGAGCACGCGTGCGATGTTGCGAAACGTGGCTTCCAGTTGAGCGAGGTCGGCCAGGTGATGCAGCGCCATCGAAGAGATCACCACGTCAACGCTACGGTCGGCGATACCGGCCAGGCGAGTCATGTCTTCCTCGCGCAGTTCGACGTTGTCGATGCCTTGCTGGCGAATCGAGGCCTGCCCCACCTCGAGCATGGTGGCTGACAGGTCGGTGCCGATGAATTCGGCTCTCGGGTTCAGGCGGGCCAGTTGCAGCAACAGGCTGGCCGGGCCACAACCGATGTCCAGCACGACATCGCCGGGTTTGATCAGTGCACACATCTGGGCGCAGTGGTACAGGTACGTACCGGACAGCGCCTGGCCTTGGCCTGCACTGTCGGCGTAAGCCGAGACACAGGCGTCGTCGGCCATTACCAGATCAGGCTCAGGCGTGCGCACCAGCGGGTGCCTGAGGGTAATTTCCCTGTAGATCGCGCGCAGCAATCCCATGTCCATGAACGTATCCTCCATGAAAGTCGTGTGGTGTGGAGCGCGGGGCGGGCTGCTCAATCCAGTTGCAGAACCCGCCGTACCCGCGGCGTCAGATGGCGCGGCGAAGTGCCGCAACGTGCCATGTGGGTGAGCACTTCGTCAGTGCTCCAGTGGGTTTGAGGCGGCGCGACGGGCAATTGGATGTGCGGGAAATGCCGTGCGCAGAAGAAGTCGAAAAGATCGGTGTGCTGCTGCTCGACGGTAAAGCCAAGGCCTGGGTGCTGGTAGACCTTGGCGAACACCTGGCGTGCCTGGTTCAGGTTCAACGCCAGGGGTAGCGACAGGGCATTGTTGAGTTTGGTGTAGGTCTGCACAGGGCCAATGGGCGAAAAGAACAGCACGTTGCGGTAGAAGCTGGCCGCGCGAGGGTGCACGGCGATCAGCAGGCTATTTACCCGGCGATGGTCCATGGCCCAACGGAACATGGCGTTGTACAGCATGAGGGGCACGCCTTTGCCTTTGTAGTGGCTACAGACCGCCAGGGTGCCGACTTCGGCCAGACGGCCACCGCCCAGGCGTTGCAACACAGCTTCGTTGACATGCACGTCTTCCAGCGGCAAACCGAGCGGCGAGTCTTCGATCAGAGATACGGTCCCCACCACCTGGTCACCTTTCAGTGCCACGAACGTGGTGGTGCCAGGTAGCAGATGAAAGGGTGAGAAGCGCATGCCGGCGCGGCACACAGTAGCAATGCCGCGACGGGCATAGCTGTCGTTGACCAGGCGCAGGGCCTGCTCGAGTTCGTACAGATTCTGCACCGGTCGAAAGCTGAAGCCTTCAATGGCTAGCGGGTGGCTGGAGAGGCGGCGAATGAACAGCCGCCGGTAGAGTGCTGCTGGCAGGCAGGCTTCAAGCCAGGCCTGGCGCCGCCTTACCTGGTCGCGCTCGCTGTGCACGCGCGGCTTCCTGCCGATTCGTGCCAGTACGCTCTGATTCTGCAACATCATCCACCTCCATGTGGTTTGACGGGTGTATTGGCTTCAGTCCTTGTCGGGTGGCAATGCCAGGGCAGGGCTCGCCGAAAGTGCCTGCAGCGTGGCGGAAAGGGCTTCCCTTTGTGTGTTGTCCAGCGTGTGCATGATCGTGCCGATCCAGTCGGTGTGTTCGGCGAATACCGCGTCCAGGACAGCAACACCTGCCGGGGTAAGGCTGATGCTCAGTTTGCGACGGTCATGGGCATCCTTGCGGCGCTTGATGAAGCCGTCGCCTTGCAGGCCGTCGAGCAGGCCGGTGACGGTGCCCGAAGTGATCGCCAGACGCGTCGCCAGTTCCAGCGGCGACAAGCGTCCGCCAGCCGCTTGCAACGTCAGCAAGATGGCGAAACGCCCCTCTGACAGGTTATGGCGAGCCAGGCGCACCGCGCACACGCGGTTGATTGCCGCAGCCGCGGACAGCAGTTCGAAACACAGGCGCACGCTTTGCCTGGCGTCGGCAGGGGCCTCTGCCAGTGCGTCGAGCATGATGTGATGCTTGTTCTCAAGAATATTCATAAGGCGCAGTTTATCTTGGTGCCTTAGTAAGTCAACAGTGCCTGTGTTACAGGGCTGCGACAGCGATTGAATTATTGCGTTGCATGCCTGATTTTCATGCATGTTACGAATAGTTCATGTGCATGATTTTGATTTCCATCAGCTTGGTGCATTGCACGATGATGGCGGTCATCAAAACGTTGAAAAGGCACGGCCATGTTCAGTAAATCCATGCTTCTGTTGGTTCTGCCGCTAGCCCTGGCGTTGTTTGCCGGTGCCGTATTGCCCTTTCAGGCCACCGCTAACGCTGCCGTAGGCCGGGCATTGGGGCACTGGTTATGGGGGGCGTTCACCTCGTTAACGGTGAGTTCGCTGGTGGTGATTGTTGCCCTGCTGGTTCTCAGGGTGCCTGCACCGGATATGGGCAAGGCGCTGCAGGGGCCTTGGTGGCTGTGGGTAGGGGGTGTTCTGGGGGCTCTGTATGTGGCCGGTGCTGCTGCACTTATCCCTAGGCTGGGGGCGGCGGGCTTCCTGGTACTGGTCGTGGCAGGGCAGATCATCACCGCAGTGCTGGCCGACCATTTTGGGGTAATGGGGTTGGCTGGCAAGCCACTCAACCTGGCCAGGCTGGCAGGCGTGGTGCTGATTTTATGTGGCGTGCTGCTGGTGCAGGGCACCTGGACGACGGCGACACCGGCCGGTGCCGCAGCGGTGGTGAAGCAGCCAGAAGGTTGATCAGCCCCCCGGTTGGCTGCAGGCCCACACGGTTTCGCGTAGCCAGCGATGCCCGGGGTCGTTGTCTTTGCGGCTGTGCCAGGCTTGCTGGTAGTCGAACGAGGGGATTGCCAACGGCGGCTCGAACTGGCGTAACGCCGTGTGCGGGTGCAGTGAGCCTACGGCGCGGCTGGCCACGGTAAGGATCAGGTCGGTACCGGCCAGTACCTCCACCGCTGCGCTCCAGTGCGGCAAGGCCAGGGCAATGCGACGGCGCAGGCCTTGGGCCGCCAGCGCACGTTCAATCTCATCGAAGGCGTCCGGGCGCATGGCCATCAGTACATGCGGGCGCGCCAGCCAGTCTTCCAGCGCCAAGCGGCCGCTGGCTGGCAGCACCTGGCGGTCGGCGACGCTGATGAAGCTGTCGGCAAACAGCGGCTGGGTGGTGATGCCCTGGGGCCGGTCCGGGAAGATGCCCAAGGCCAGGTCCAGTTCACCGTCGAGCAGTTGGGCCAGCATGGTTTCGCGGCTGGCCTGGCTGATGGCCAGGTCTACCCCGGGTGCGACCTGGCGCAGATGGCGCATCAGGGGTGGCAGGATAATGCGCGACGAGTAGTCGGACAGCGACAGCCTGAAGCGGCGCTGGGCCTTGGCCGGGTCGAACTGGGGGGTGGCGAGCAGGCCGTTGAGGCTGCCCAGCGCATCCTGCAGCGGGCTGGCCAGCGACTGGGCGAGTGTGGTGAGCGCCATGCGGCCGTTCTGGCGAACCAGCAAGGGGTCGTCGAAGTGTTTGCGCAACTGCGCCAGGGCGTGGCTTACCGCCGGTTGGCTGCGGTGCAGGCGCAGGGCGGCGCGGGTCACGTGTTTCTCGCTGAGCAGCGCGTGAAGGGCCAGCAGCAGGTTGAGGTCGATCTTGCGCAGTTCATCCATGGGGTGAATGGCTTTATCACTATCCAAAGGTCTTGATCAGATTAACAAATACAAGCACCGACATGTCGTTGCTGACGGTGTTAGGGGCATTCAGTCCTTTGCTGCAAAAGGTGCAGATATAATCTGCATCCAGCCTGATTGTTCAACTTTGCCAGCCTCATTAGCCTGACTCGAACATTCATCCAGCAGGATCCGATCATGGCTACCCGAATCATTCTCGATACCACCGGCACGGCCGATGTCATGCAGCTTGAACACGTCGACGCGCAATCGCCAGGGCCTGGCCAGGTCTGGCTGGAGCAGACCTTCATTGGCGTAAACCCCCTTGACGTGTTGCAGCGCAAGGGTGGCGCAGCGCTGCCATTGCCCTCGGGCTTGGGCCTGGAAGGCGCGGGCCGGGTTGCGGCCATCGGCGAGGGGGTAACCAACGTGCAGGTGGGCGATCGGGTCGCCTATGCAATGGGTCCAGTAGGCGCCTATGCCAGCGGCCGGCTGTTCCCGGCCGAGCGGCTGGTCAAGCTGCCACCGCAGCTGGATGACGAGGCCGCCGCAGCGGTGTTGTTCAAGGGCATCACGGCGCAATACCTGCTGAAAACCACCTGTGCTGTGGGGCCGGGAACCCAAGTGCTGCTGTACGGTGCCGCCGGTGCCTTGGGCCAGCTGATGGCGCCTTGGGCGCGGCATCTCGGGGCGACAGTGATTGGCGTGGTATCGCGCCCGCAGAGCGTGGGCAGGGCGCAGGCGGCTGGCTGCCACCATGTGCTGGTGTTCGATGCGGCAACACTGGCCGGTGAAGTGCGCGAGCTGACCCAGGGGCAGGGCGTGGACGTGGTCTATGACTGTGTCGGCAAGGTGTCGCTGGACGCTTCGTTGGACAGCCTGCGGGTGCGCGGCCTGCTGGTGTCGTTTGGCGGTACCTCCGGTGCCCCGGCGGCGATCGAGGTCGCCACGCTCAATGCCAAAGGCTCGCTGTACCTGACCCGACCGTCGCTGGCGGCACATACGCGAACGGTTGACGAATATCAGCAACGCGTCGCCGATGTGCTGGCAGCCGTCGCCGAAGGTATCATCCAGCCTCGGGTCTGGCGTCGCTACCCGCTGGCCGAAGTGGCCAGGGCCCACCGGGACCTGGAACAAGGGCTGTCGGAGGGTGCGCTGGTCCTTACCGCCTGATGCCCGATCACACCACTGAGTCTTGCCATGGATGCCTTCGACAGCCGCCGCGCCGATGAACGTGCCACCTTGCTGGCCCTGCACGAGCAGGGGTCGTTTGCCGCTGCCGGGCGGCTGCTGGAGCGCCACCCCACGGTGCTGTCGAAGCGCCTGAGTGCGCTGGAGGCCCGCCTGGGCATTCGCCTGGTGGAGCGCAGCACACGGCAGTTGCGCTTTACCGATGAAGGCGAGCGGTTGGTGGCCAAGGTGCGCGAGGCCAACCGGCTGATCGCCGAGGCGGAACAGGAAGCTGCCGAGGGCGCGGTCGCGGTGCGCGGGCGCTTGCGCCTGGCGTTGCCGGCGGCCATGGGCCGACGCTGGTTGAGCGGGATGCTGGCCGACTTTGTGCTGGCCTACCCGCAGGTGGCGGTGGAGGCTGAGTACGCTGATCGATTCGTCGACCTGATCGGCGAAGGTTTCGACGCCGCCATCCGCATTGGTGAGCTGGCGGACAATCGCCTGGTCGCCAGGAAACTGTGCGATCACCTGCGCATCCTGTGCGCTTCACCCGAGTACCTCGCTCGCCAGGGCGTGCCTGCCCGGCCGGAGGACCTGGTCGGTCATAACTGTTTGGGGTTCAGTGGCTTACGTTCATTTCCTGAGTGGCGCTTGATGAGCGCCGGGCAGCAGGTAAGCGTTAAAGTCGCTGGCAACTTACGCAGCAATGACAATGAGGCGCTGCTGGAGGCGGCGCGGCGTGGTGTGGGTATTCTTGCCGGGGGGGACTGGCTGATGGGGGAAGACCTTGCCCGTGGGCGCCTGGTGCGGGTGTTGCCGCAGTGGCAGCTGGATGTGGCCGCGGGCATCTACCTGGTGCGGCCGACCGCGCGCCTGAATACAGCGGCACTGGGGGCATTCAAGGCCTGGCTGGAAGACCGCTTCAAGGCCGGAGCCCCTTGGCGGCCTTGATGCGGTCTGTCGTTATTCGAGACTTATTCTAAAGTTTATTTCATAAGCATTTGATAAATAACAAATTATCTTCTTGCTATAGCGTGCTGAACGCACTGTTCATAGTAAGTCTGCCTGATTGCCGACGGCTTTAGCCGCGAGCGGCTGTTGTAGGTCTGCTCGGTGATACCGAAGGCGGTCATGCGCATCCACGGTTTTGGGAATTTGCGTACCTGCAGCTTCTTTCGCGTGGCATACAGCGTTACCCCGGAAAGCTTGGCCTGTTGGGCTTCGGCGGCTATCTGCGCCCCCCAGGTGCAGGTGTGGCGATCATTCTGGCTTGGCGCCCGGGCTTGGGCGCCGAAAGCGAGCGTGGCCAGCAGGCAACCGGCCAACGTTGCTAGAAATACTCGCATGTTGCTGTCCTAAGCATCTGAAGAGGAAGGAAGTTTGCCTTCGCTTTTCAAGGCTGGGGGCCAGCAGTTTGCCGTCAGATCACCGCCATGCGCAGCGGGCTGGTGGCAGGTTTGCGCAGGCTGGCCCAGGCCAGGCCGGCGACCCAGATCACCGACACGCCATAGTTCAGGCGTTGGTACAGGCCGAACAACTGGCCGCTTTCTACCGCTTGGCCCATCAGCGCGACGGTAACGATGGCGAGTACCACGCAGGCCAGGGAGAACAATGACAGAGCGGGCGAACCTGCAATGCGATTGCCCAGCCAGGCCCACAAGGCGCTGGCCAGGGTCAGTGAGAGGAACATCAGCAGGCCGGACAGGTTATGCAGTTGCTGAGAGGTGGACGGCTGCGCCGGAGCGCACCCCTGGTCGCAGGGGAACCAGCCGGTGCCCAGGCTGCCGACACCGTGTAGCAGCACCAGGCCCGCACTCAGCAGTGCAAGTCTGGAGTGACGCCAGCGCCGCGCCAGGCCCCAGGCAAACAGTGCGAACAGTACGGCCAAGGGGAAGTTGTTGACCTGTGGCGACCAGCTATGGGTTGGCGAGCCAACGGCGCCGAGTTGGCTCATGGCCTGTTGCAGGTGGTCGTAGCCGGGGTAGGCTTGGGCAGTGAGCCATACACCGGCCAGCAGCCAGAGGGGGATCAGCAGGCCGCTGGCGAGCAGCAGGCGGTCGTGGGCTTTCATGCCGGGTCTTCCTTCCATGGATGAGTGAGCGCAAAGGCGCACAGTACAGGCTTGCACTGGCTTTGGGCCAGCTTTTCCCGAGGTGGGGCGACAGGGATGCGCAATAAATACCGCACCGGGTGTATGTGATCGTACAACTGCATGCGCTATGATGAGCGCTGTCTTTCAAGGTGAAACACAGGGCAATGACAGAGCAGCAGGTACAGGCAAGGACCCGGCGCAAGCCGCGTAGTCTGGCCCAGGAACTGGTCACGGTGCTGACCGAGCGCATTCGCAGTGGCCAGCTCAAGCGTGGCGACAAGCTTCCGACCGAATCGCAGATCATGGCTGAGGAGGGCGTCAGCCGCACCGTGGTGCGTGAGGCGATCTCGCGGCTACAGGCCGCCGGGCAGGTCGAGACCCGTCATGGCATCGGCACCTTCGTGCTGGACGCGCCGGCCACAGGGGGCTTTCGCATCGACCCGGCCACCGTGGTCACCCTGCGTGAAGTGCTGGCAGTGCTGGAATTGCGCATTGCCCTTGAGATCGAGTCGGCAGGCCTGGCGGCACAGCGGCGCAGCGATGAAGAGCTTGCAGGCATGCGCGCGGCGCTGGACGAACTCAACGAAGGGGCGGCCCATGCCAACGATGCCGTGTCGGCAGACTTCCAGTTTCATCTGCGCATTGCACAGGCCAGCGGCAACCATTACTTCGCCGACATCATCAACCACCTGGGTACCAGCATCATCCCGCGTACCCGGCTGAATTCGGCGCGGTTGGCCCATGATGACCAGGCGCATTACATGAGCCGGTTGATGCATGAGCACGAAGCGATCTACGAAGCCATTGCCCGGCGTGACAGCGAAGGGGCGAAGATGGCCATGCGCATGCACCTGAGCAATAGCCGGGAGCGTTTGCGTCAGGTGCATGAAGAGGCTGAGGCGCAAGGGGCCTGACATTTCTCTTGCCTGCGGACACTGCCAAAAGAAAGCCCCGCCATGCGCGGGGCTTTCTTGTATCAGGCAATCACTCAGATCGCCCCGTCACGCCACTGACCATTTACCAGGCGGCGCAGACCCAATGGGTTGCCGTCGCGCAGGGCTTCAGGCAGCAGCGCCTGCGGGTAGTTCTGGTAGCACACCGGTCGCAGGAAGCGGTCGATGGCCAGGGTACCTACCGACGTGCCGCGCGCATCCGAAGTGGCCGGGTAGGGCCCGCCGTGGACCATCGCATCACACACTTCGACACCGGTCGGGTAACCGTTGACCAGAATGCGTCCGACCTTCTCCTCCAGCAGCGGCACCAGCCAGGCAAAGGCCTCGAAGTCCTCCTGCTCACCGATCAGCGTCGCGGTCAGCTGGCCACGCAGGCCGAGCAGGGCGGCGCGCAGCTGGTCGTTGTCCTGCACTTCGACCGCTACGGTGGTTGGGCCGAACACTTCTTCCTGCAGCAGCGGGTCGGCATTCACCAGCAGGCTGGCGTCGGCCTTGAACAGCTGGGCGCGGGCCTGGCTGCCTTCCTGTGGCTGGCCAGCCAGGTGCTGGATACCCGCGTGGGCGTGCAGGTGTTCCAGGCCGCCGACGTAGCTGCGCAGGCCGCCGGCGTTGAGCATGGTCTGGCCGGCCTGGGCGTTCAGGTGCTGGCCAAGGTCGGCCAGCAGTTGGCTGAACTGAGGCGATTGCAAGCCGATGACCATGCCTGGGTTGGTGCAGAACTGGCCGGCGCCCATGCACACGGAGCCGGCCAGTTCGCGGGCGATGGCCTCGCCACGTTTGGCGAGGGCGCCCGGAAGGACGATCACCGGGTTGATGCTGGACATCTCGGCGAACACAGGGATGGGTTGCGGGCGCTCGGCAGCCATGCGGCACAAGGCGTCGCCACCTTTGAGCGAACCGGTGAAGCCGACAGCCTGGATGGCCGGGTGCTTGACCAGCCACTCGCCCACGCCGCCACCGAATACCATGTTGAACACACCCTTGGGCATGCCGGTACGCTCGGCGGCGCGCACGATGGCGCAGCCGACCAGGTCGGCGGTGGCCATGTGGCCGCTGTGTGCCTTGAACACCACCGGGCAACCGGCAGCCAGGGCGGCGGCGGTGTCGCCACCGGCGGTGGAGAAGGCCAGCGGGAAGTTGCTGGCGCCGAACACGGCGACCGGGCCAACGCCGATGCGCATCTGGCGCAGGTCTACGCGCGGCAGCGGCTGGCGCTCGGGCAGGGCCAGGTCGATACGGGCACCGAGGAAGTCACCCCGGCGCAGCACCTGGGCGAACAGGCGCATCTGGCCGCTGGTGCGGCCACGCTCGCCTTGAATGCGGGCGGCGGGCAGGGCGGTTTCGCGGCAGACGATGGCGACGAAGGCGTCGTCCAGTTCGTCCAGTTCCGCGGCAATGGCTTCAAGGAATTCGGCGCGCCGCGCCGGGGCCAGTTGGCGGAATTCGGCGAAGGCAGCGGCGGCGGCTTTGGCGGCCTGGTCCACTTCGGTTTCAGTGGCCTGGGCAAAGCTGTAGGGCAGGGCCTCGCCAGTGCTGGCGTCCAGGCTCTGCAGGCGCTGTTGGCCGGCGGCGCTACGCTGGCCGGCGATGAAGTTGTGGCCGAGGATTTCAGGCATGGAGTGCTCCTGTAGGTTGAGAGTAAATCTGGCGGGTTGTCACATGACCTGTGGGAGCGGGCGCGCCCGCGAAGCAGGCAACTTGGTGCATGGCACCGGCTTTGCCGGTGTTCGCGGGCATGCCCGCTCCCACAGGGAAGGAGGTGCGTTCTACGATCAAGTGAGCCCTCGGCATCAGGTAATCGGTGCCGGGTTGAACAGGGTGATGTCGTTGTGCAACCGGTGCTGTTCGGCCCAGGTCTGCTTGCGGCCGCTGGCCACGTCCAGGTAGTAATGGAACAGCTCCCAACCCAGCTCTTCGATGGTCGAACGGCCTGTGGCGATGCGCCCGGCGTCGATGTCGATCAGGTCGGGCCAGCGCTGCGCCAGTTCGCTTCGGGTGCATACCTTGACCACCGGCGCCATGGCCAGGCCATACGGGGTACCGCGGCCGGTAGTGAATACGTGCAGGTTCATGCCAGCGGCCAGTTGCAGGGTGCCGCACACGAAGTCGCTGGCCGGGGTGGCGCAGAAGATCAGGCCTTTGCGGTTTACCCGCTCGCCAGGGCCAAGCACGCCCTGGATGGCGCCGCTGCCGGACTTGACGATCGAACCCAGCGACTTCTCGACGATATTGGACAGGCCACCTTTCTTGTTGCCCGGCGTGGTATTGGCACTGCGGTCGGCGGCGCCTTGCTGCAAGTAGCGGTCGTACCAGTCCATCTCGCGCACCAGGGCTTCGGCGACGTCCTGGTTTTCGGCGCGAGAGGTCAGCATGTAGATGGCGTCGCGCACCTCGGTCACTTCCGAGAACAGCACGGTGGCGCCGGCGCGTACCAGCAGGTCGGACGCGTAGCCCAGTGCCGGGTTGGCGGTAATGCCCGAGAAGGCGTCGCTGCCGCCGCACTGCATGCCAAGGATCAGCTCGCTGACGGGTACGGTTTCGCGTCGGCGCTGATCAAGTTTCTTCAGTCGGGTTTCGGCCAGTTCCATGATCTGTTCGATCATTTCCACAAAGCCCAGGCTGGCGTCCTGCAGGCGGTACAGCCACGGGTCGCTGAGGTCCACCGACGGGTCGTTGTCGTGCATCACCTGGCCGGCCTGCAGTTTTTCGCAGCCCAGGCTGATGACCAGCGCCTCGCCGCCCAGGTTGGGGTTGCGCGCCAGGTTGCGCACGGTGCGGATCGGGATGTAGGCGTCGCGTGCGTTGATGGCCACGCCGCAGCCGTAGCTGTGGGTGATGGCCACAACGTCGTCGACGTTGGGGTACTTGGGCAGCAGTTCGCTGCGAATGCGCTTGACCGCATGCTCCAGCACGCCGGTTACGCATTGCACGGTGGTGGTGATACCGAGGATGTTGCGGGTACCGACGGTGCCGTCTGCGTTGCGGTAGCCTTCGAAGGTGAAACCCTCAAGGGGGGGCAAAGGCTGTGGGACAGCGTCACAGCGCGGCAGGCTGTCCAGCTCGGGGGCGGCCGGCATGGCCAGCTGGCTTTCCTGCACCCAGCTGCCCTGGCGCAGGTCTTCCAGCGCGTAGCCGATGATTTGCCCATAGCGGCGCACGGGTTCGCCCTTGGCGATGGCCACGGTGGCCACCTTGTGGCTTTGCGGCACGCCTTCGATCAGGGTCAGGCCGTCGGCGAAGCGGGCGCCTTCGCCCAGGCCGCCGTCGTTTACAACCACCACGACATTATCGTCGTCGTGCAGGCGGACGTAGCGGGGCGAGTCGGAATGTTCGATCAACTGCATGTTTTGGCCCTACTTGTCAGGTTCTCAGGCTTTTTGTACATCCGCCCGCACCGGGTAACCCGGCGCGGGCGTGTTCACTCAGTGGCGCGAGCTGGCCAGTTCGCCGTTGGCGGCAGGCTCAGCCTGTGGCTTTGGGGCATCGTCGCGCAGCTCGATACGCTTGATCGGGCCGACGATCACCAGGTAGCTGAACACGGCCACCAGGGCGTTGGCACCTACATATACCAGCGCCCACTTGAACGAGCCGGTGGCGCTGATGATGTAGCCGATCACGATAGGGGTGGTGATCGAAGCGATGTTGCCGAAGGTGTTGAACAGGCCGCCAGACAGCCCGGCGATCTGCTTGGGCGAGGTGTCTGCCACCACCGCCCAGCCCAGCGCGCCGATGCCTTTGCCGAAGAACGCCAGGGTCATGAAACCGACCACCATCCATTCGGCGTCGACGTAGTTGCAGAACACCATGGTGGTCGACAGCAACAGGCCGCAGACGATCGGCAGTTTGCGCGAGAAGGTCAGCGAGTTGCCCCGGCGCAGCAGCCAGTCCGAGATCACGCCACCCAGCACACCACCAATGAAGCCGCAGACCGCTGGCAGCGAAGCGATGAAGCCCGCCTTGAGGATGGTCATGCCGCGCTCCTGCACCAGGTACACCGGGAACCAGGTGAGGAAGAAGTAGGTGATGGCGTTGATGCAGTATTGGCCCAGGTACACGCCCAGCAGCATGCGGCTGGTCAGCAGTTGCTTGATGTAGCCCCATTTCGGGCCGTCGTTGCCGCGCTTCTGGTCCATGTCCACCAGGCCGCCGTTCTGCTCGATGTGTTCAAGCTCGCTTTGGCTGATGCGGGGGTGTTGGCGCGGGTTGTGGATGGTCTTCAGCCATACCATGGAGAACACGATGCCCAGTGCGCCCATGACCACGAACACATGCTCCCAGCCGAAGCTGAACACGATCCAGCCCATGATCGGAGCGAACAGTGCGGTGGCGAAGTACTGTGCCGAGTTGAAGATGGCCGAGGCCGTGCCCCGTTCCTGTGTGGGGAACCAGGCGGCGACGATGCGCGCGTTACCCGGGAACGACGGGGCTTCGGCGAAGCCAACCAGGAAGCGCAGGGTGAAGAGGGTCACTACGGCCCAGGCAACCGGCAGGCCACCGACAAAACCCTGCAGCAGGGTGAACAGCGACCAGGTGAAGATGCTGAAGGCGTAGACGTTCTTGGAACCGAAACGATCGAGCAGCCAGCCACCAGGAATCTGGCCAGCCACGTAAGCCCATCCGAAGGCGGAGAAGATATAACCGAGGGTTACGGCGTCAATGCCGAGGTCTTTCTGCAGGCTGGAGCCTGCGATTGCAATGGTAGCGCGGTCGGCATAGTTGATCGTGGTCACCAGAAACAGCATGAACAGGATCAGGTAGCGCACATGCGTCTTCTTAGTCGCTTGCATGCTGGTAATACTCCCACTAGTTATTTTTGTGCGGGCTCACGAATTGTAACCGGAGTGGGGCTTCCCACTCCGGGTGCGGCAAGGGCAGGCCGCAGGGGGTCGCTTATTGCGGACCCATCTTGTCCATCAGGGCAGCGAGCATTTCGTACTCTTCGGCAGTCAGGTCGGTCAGCGGCGTGCGCACCGGGCCTGCGTCGTAACCGGCAATTTTGGCGCCGGCCTTGACGATGCTGACGGCGTAGCCGGCTTTGCGGTTACGGATGTCCAGGTACGGCAGGAAGAAATCGTCGATCAGCTTGGCCACGGCGGCGTGGTCGTCACGGGCGATGGCGTTGTAGAAGTCCATGGCGGTCTTCGGCACGAAGTTGAACACGGCGGACGAGTACACCGGTACGCCCAGGGCCTTGTAGGCAGCAGCATACACTTCGGCGGTCGGCAGGCCACCCAGGTAGCTGAAGCGGTCGCCCAGACGGCGACGGATCGACACCATCAGCTCGATATCACCCAGGCCGTCCTTGTAACCGATCAGGTTCGGGCAGCGCTCGGCCAGTTTTTCCAGCAGGTCGGCGTTCAGGCGGCAGACGTTGCGGTTGTAGACCACCACGCCGATTTTTACCGATTTGCACACCGCTTCAACGTGGGCGGCAACGCCATCCTGGCTGGCTTCGGTCAGGTAGTGCGGCAGCAGCAGCAGGCCCTTGGCACCCAGGCGCTCGGCTTCCTGGGCGTATTCGATGGCCTGGCGGGTGGAGCCACCCACGCCGGCGAGGATCGGTACCGAAGTGGCACAGGTGTCGACGGCGGTTTTGATCACCTGGCTGTATTCGCTGGCAGCCAGGGAGAAGAACTCACCGGTGCCGCCAGCGGCGAACAGGGCACTGGCGCCATACGGGGCCAGCCATTCCAGGCGTTTGATGTAGCCAGCCTGGTTGAAATCGCCCTGGGCGTTGAAGTCGGTGACCGGGAAAGACAGCAGGCCGTGGGAGAGGATGGATTTCAGTTCTTGTGGAGTCATTGTTGTAGGCATCCTGTGGCGCTTGGGTGAAGGGTGTTGTTCTGTGTTGGAGGTAAGTTATCGTACAACTAGTGCGATGACTAGTCCCTTTGCGGAAATTTTTATGAGGGCGCACAGGTGATCGGTTCAAGGTTTGTGGTGGTGCAGATATCGAGCGCCGCCCGCGCGGCGCTCGATCTCGCAGGCGCAGAAGATCTGACGACTACTGCTTAGCGGTCATCGTATCTCTTGGCGAGGAAGGGAAAAACGATCGCGGAGACAGGCACAAGCCCGCCGCCCGCATCCACGGGAAGTGTTCTGGGACCAGCAGAGGGTGACCGGGGAAACGGGGGCGGCCTTGCGCCGCCCCGCGATCAAAGCAGAGGAAACGGTAGGTCAGGCAGCGTGCTGGCGCTTGACCTGCGCCTTGCGTACCTGGGCACGGCAAGCATCGCCGAATGCCTGGAAGATCTTGATCGAATCAGGGTTTTTCGCCGCTTGCCACTCCGGGTGCCACTGCACGGCGAACAGGAACGGCGAAATGCTCGGGGCGTGAATGGCCTCGACCAGGCCATCTTCGGCGTGGGCGATGGCTTCGATGCCGGCGCCGAGCTTGCGCAGACCTTGGCCATGCAACGAGTTGACGCGAATCTCGTCGGTACCCAGGGTGTCCTGCAGCCAGCTGCCTGGCTGGATTTTCACGCCATGAACCTGAGCGTATTGCACTTCAACCGGGTCTTCCGGGTTTTCCCGGTGGTCGTTGAAGCCCGGCTCGGCGTACACCTTCTGGTAGATGTCGCCGCCCAGGGCGACGTTGATTTCCTGCATGCCACGGCAAATGCCGAAGATTGGCAGGCCACGCTTGATCGCCGCCTTGACCAGCGGGATGTCGAACAGGTCGCGGTTCTGGTCCTGGCCTTTGCCTGGGGTCTGGTTTTCCTGGCCGTACAGGGCCGGGTCGATGTTGCTGCCAGCGCCGGTCAGGTACACGCCGTCGGCCATGTCCAGGTAGGTCTCGAGGTCTTCAGTGCCGCAGCAGGTGGGCACCAGCACCGGAACGCAATCAGAGAACTCGACCAGCGGCGTGATGTATTTGTGGGTCATGACCTGATAGTCATGGCCTTTGCGCTCTTGGCTGCCCATGGTCATCAGGACGACGGGTTTGCGCAGGGAAGGTTGCTTGTTGCCAATGTTGCTGTTGGACATATGTCACCTTGGGACAGGTTCAGCCTGTCGTTGTTGTGCAGGCGCACGGCGCGGAGCCTTGGGTGCAGCCTGTAGCCCCGAGCACTGCCGGCTCGTCAGAGGCGACGATTCCGGTCGGGGCATGTAGATAGCTTGCCAGAGCCGTTCGATATGTCAAACGACTGAAGAGGGCTTTAACGCGGGGAATGCACCGGTTTTTGGGGGCTGAAACCGATGCGGGCCTGTAGCGGCGTGGGTTTGGCGGGGGTGTCGGTCAATAATATTTAACGATGCAGTCGGGTCTTTGCAGCGGCGCAATAAACAAGTCACTTCAGGCAAGCGCGATCCTTGTGGGAGCGGCCTTGTGTCGCGAAAGGGCCGCAAAGCGGCCCCCGGATTTCAGCACTAATGCATATATTACTGGGGCTGCTGTGCAGCCCTCTCGCGACACAAGGCCGCTCCCACATGTTCAGCACCAGGCTCCACTTAGTGCAGTATCTGCGCCAGAAACGCCTTGGCCCGGTCGGTGCGCGGCTGGTTGAAGAACACCTGCGGCGGGCTGTCCTCGATGATATGCCCACCCTCCAGGAACAGCACCCGCTCGGCCACTTGCCGGGCAAAGCCCATTTCATGAGTGACGCACAGCATGGTCATGCCGGTGCCGGCCAGTTGCACCAGCACATCCAGCACTTCGGCGACCATTTCCGGGTCCAGTGCGGAGGTTGGCTCGTCAAACAGCATGATCCTCGGCTTCATGCACAGCGCCCGGGCGATCGCCACGCGCTGCTGCTGGCCACCGGATAGCTGGCTGGGATACTTGTGCGCCTGGCTTTCGATACCCACCTTCTTCAGGTACATGCGCGCCCGTTCCTCGGCGTCCTTGCGCGACAGCCCGCGCACGCTGGTAGGGGCCAGCAGGCAGTTGTCCAATACGCTCATGTGCGGGAACAGGTTGAAATGCTGGAACACCATGCCGATATCGCTGCGCACCTGCGCCGCTTCACGGGTGGTGGCGGCGAGGTCGATGCCGTCGACCTTGATGCTGCCCTGCTGGGCCACCTCCAGGCGGTTGATGCAGCGGATCAGCGTCGATTTGCCCGAGCCGGACGGCCCGCACAGCACGATGCGTTCGCCTTCGCGCACCTGCAGGTCGATGTCGTGCAGCACGTGGTACGCGCCGTAGTGCTTGTTCAGGCCTTCGATGCGGATCAGCACCTGGCGTGGGTCGGGCTCGGGGGCAAGGCTGGCAAGGCTCAGTGGTGCGGTCATGTTGTTTTTCTCCCGCGTGGGTTCAGTCGAAACGGGTCGCGCTGTAGGGCGCGGGGTCGGTGAAGGGGTGTTCGCCGGTGATCAGCTCGGCCACCAGCCGACCGCTGACCGGGCCCAGGGTGAGCCCGTGGTGGGCGTGGCCGAAGTTGAACCACAGCCCCGGGTGGCGCGGTGCCGGGCCGATCACCGGGCGCATGTCGGGCAGGCACGGGCGACGGCCCAGCCACGGCGTGTCATCGAGGCGTTCGCCCAAGGCCGGGAACAGCTTGCGCGCCAGGGCCTCGCAGCGGCCCAGCTGGATCTGGTTACCGGGCGCGCTGGCTGCGTCGAACTCGATGCCTGTGGTCAGGCGCACGCCGCGCGCCATCGGTGCCAGCACGTAGCCGCCCTGGGTATCGCAAATGGAATGCTCCAGTTGCGCGCCGTCACGGGTGCTGTAGTGCATGTGGTAACCGCGCTTGATCGCCAGCGGGATCTGGTAGCCCAGGCCGCTGAACAGGTCGGCCGATTGTGGGCCGAGGCAGGCCACCACTTCGTCGGCGGTAATCGGGCCGCGGCGGCTCTCGACCCGCCATTGGCCGTTGGCCTGGCGCAGGCTGCGTGCATCACCATGCAGGAACTGCCCGCCGCGTTGCTGGAACAGCGCCGCGTAGCCACGGGTGAGGGCGCCGGGGTTGTTCACGGTCTTCGGGTCGAGCCAGTGAATGCCGCCGACCACGGTGGCGTCCAGCTGGTGCTCGCGGGCCTGCAGTTGCCCGCATTCAAGGATTTCAAATTGCAAGCCATAGCGGCTCAGGCCCTTGGCGTCGGCCTTGGCCTGCTCGAACAGGGCCGGGTCGCGGAACACTTCGATCCAGCCTTTGGCCTGCACCAGCCCTTCAAGGCCGGCAGCAGCGATGAGCGCGTCGTGTTCTTCGACGCAGCGCTGCACCAGCGGCAGCATGTCAGCGGCGGCACCGGCCAGCCGCCCAGGGGCTGACTGACGCCAGTAGCGCCACAGCCACGGCGCGGCCTTGGGCAGGTGCGCCAGGCTGTAGCGCACATCGGGCTGGCGGTTCAGGCCGTAGCGCAGCAATGCGCCCAGTTGCCGGGGAAAGGCATAGGGGATGACGCTGGAGCGCTCGATCAACCCGGCGTTGCCGTGGCTGGTACCGCTGCCCGGTTCGTCGCGGTCGATCAGGATCACCTGGCGCCCGCGGGCCTGCAGGTGCAGCGCGGTGCTGACGCCGACGATGCCGGCGCCGAGGACAAGGGTCTGGCAATGCATGGAACGTATCCTTCGGTCAGTTCAGGTGGCGGCCCAGGCGGGCTTCCAGGTGTTTCAGCAGGCGCCGCACCAGTTCCACGATCACCAGGTAGAGCACAGCGGCCCACAGGTAGATCTGGAAGTCGAAACTGCGCGAGAAGGCCAGTTTGGTCACGCCCATGAGGTCGTAGATGGTCACCAGCGAGGCAATCGCGCTGGCCTTGATCATCAGGATCAGTTCGTTGCCCAGCGGGCCGATGGCCACCAGCAGCGACTGCGGCAGGATCACCTTGAAGAAGGTGGTCGAGCGTTTCAGGTTCAGCGCCCGGGCTGCCTCATGCTGGCCGGGGGCCACGGCCATCAGGCTGCCGCGGAAGATCTCGGCCTGGTAGGCGGCGGTGTTCAGGGTGAATGCCAGCAAGGTGCAGAACCACGCCTCGCGGAAGAACCACCACAGGCCCACGTCCTGCCAGAAGCCCTTGAGCGAGCCCAGGCCGTAATACAGCAGGAACAGTTGGGCCAGCAGCGGCGAACCACGGAAGAAGTACACGTAACCGGCGGCCATGCGCTGCAGTACCAGGCTGCGCGACATGCGTGCCAGGGCCAGCAACAGGCCGAGCACGGCGCCCAGGCTGAAGGAAATGGCCACCAGCTTGGCGGTTACCAGCAGGCCATCGAGAAAGCGCGGGCCGTAGCGCTCCAGCAGGTCGGGGTCGAGCACCAGTGCCAGCAGTTGATCGAAGCTCATGCGCGTGCTCCTTGCAGGTGGCGGTTGCTGCGCCGTTCGATGTAGGCGAACACGCGCCCGGAAAGTGCCGCGAACAGCAGGTAACCCAGGCAGGCGACGCCGTAGAAGAACATCGGCTCCTTGGTCACGCTGACCGCCAGGTTGGTCTGGCGCATCAGGTCGACCAGCGAAATGGTCGACACCAGCGAGGTGTCCTTGAGCAGCGACAGCCAGTTGTTCGACAAGCCGGGCAGGGCGATGCGGGTCAGTTGCGGCAGCAGCACCTTGAAGAAGCCGGTGCGCTTGCTCAGGCCCAGTGCCGAGCAGGCTTCCAGCTGGCCTTTGGGCAGGGTCTTGAAGGCTGCGAGCCAGATTTCGCTGGAAAACGCGGCGAACACCAGGCTGAAGGCAATCATCGCGGCAAGGAAGGTGTTGATCAGGAACTCACCCTCGTAGCCCATGGCGGCAAGGATCTTCTGCGCGGCGATCTGGCAGCCGTAATAAATGATCAGCAACGTCAGCAGCTCTGGCAGGCCGCGGAACACGGTAGAGAACGTGGTGGCCCAGGCTCGTGGCAGGCGTTTGCGCGAGCGTGCGGCCAAGGCAACTACCAGGCCCAGCGGCAGGCCGATGGGCAGGCAGGCCAAGGCCAGCGAAACGGTAACCAGCGCGCCGGCCAGCAGCGCCTGGCCCCAGCCTCCGCTGGCGAAGGACAGCAAGGACAATTGATCGAGCATGACGAACCTCTTGGGCAGGTTATGCGGCCTTTGTGGGAGCGGCCTTGCGTCGCGAAAGGGCTGCGTAGCGGCCCCAGGATTTATGCAACTGCAGAGATTATCGGGGCCGCTACGCGGCCCTATCGCGACGCAACGCCGCTCCCACAGGGATTTCGCAATACTTCCTGAAGATCAGTTGTAGATATCGAAAGCGAAGTACTTGCTGGCGATCTTCTGGTAGGTGCCGTTGGCCACGATCTGTTGCAGTGCAACGTTCAGGCGCTGGCGCAGGGCCTCGTCGTCCTTGCGCACGGCAATGGCAGCATCGGCTTTGGTGTTTGCCACGTCGCCGAGGATCTTGCAGCAATCCCCGCCGTTCTTGGTCATCCACTCGTGCAGCGGGAATTTGTCGGCAATCACCCCGTCCAGGCGCCCGGCGGCCAGGTCGGCGTTGGCTTCGTCCATGGTCGGGTACAGCTTCACGTCGGCACCGGCCTTGCCATACACGTCTTCGGCGTAGATGGCCTGGGTGGACGACGACTGGGCGCCGACGGTGTAGCCGACGAAGTCGGTCTGAGCGCTGTCGATCTTGCTGTCCTTGGCGACGGCGACGGTCAGCGGGGTGCGGTAGTAATGGTCGGTGAAGGCGATTTTCTTGCGACGTTCTTCGGTGTCGATCATCGAGGCGACAATAGCGTCGTACTTGCGGGCCATCAGGGCCGGGATGATGCCTTCCCAGTCCTGGGCCACCAGCGTGCACTCGACTTTCATCTGTTCGCACAGGGCGTGGGTGATGTCGATGTCGAAGCCGTGCAGTTTGTTATCGGCATCGACATAGTTGAAGGGCGGGTAGGCGCCCTCGGTGGCAAAACGCAGGGTTTCGGCACTGGCGGCACCCGTCAGCAGCAGGGCACACGCACCCACCAAGGCCATGGTCTTGTTCATCTCGCACCTCATTGCACTCTTGCTATTGTTGTTTGCCCGCCGACCACGAGGTGTAGCCGACGAACTCGTTATGTAGAGCGGCAGTCGCTTCCAAGCGTTTTTCAACATCAGGCCCGAGTTTCTTGCAGACCTCGTTGACCATCAGGTGAACCCACGACAGCATCGTCGAGGTGGATTCCCAGAACAGATTGAACTCGGTGGGGATGCGGAACACCTCGTCGGCGTTGGCATCGGCCCAGTCACAGAAGGTGTCGGTCACCAGGGTGACCGCGATGCCCGCCTCGCGCGCCTTCTGGCACAGCATCAAGGCATGGCGGGAATAACGGCGCGCTTCGAACACCACCAGGGCGCTGTCTTCGGCGCGGCCCAGCAACACTTCGCCGAAGTGCCCGGCGCTGATATCGACCAGTTGCACGCCATCGCGCAGGTATTGCAGCAAGTGGCTCATGCACATGGCCACGCCGCGCTCGGTCTGGAAGCCGGCGATGAACACCCGTGGCTTGCTGGCCAGGCGTTGCGCCACGCTGTGCCAGGCCGGGCTCTGGCGGTATTCGTGCACGCGCACCAGGGCGGCGATCTCCAGCTCCAGGCTGCCGGCGTTGTCGCTGGCGTCCTGGTTCTGGCGGTAATCTTGCAAGCGGTCACCCACCAGCCACGGGCCGTCGCCCAGGTCGTTCTGCAGGTCTTGTTTTAAAGCCTTGAGGTGGGCATAACCCAGTGAGCGGCAGAAGCGCCCGACGCTGGATTCGCTGACGCCCAGCTTGGCGGCGATGCTGGCCGAAGTCTGGAACGGCAGTTCGTGCAGGTTGGCAAGCATGTAGGTGGCGATCTTGCGGCCCGAGGCAGCGGCCCCTTCGAGGCTGTTTTCCAGGCGTTGCTTGATCGGTTGGCTCATGCTGTGGCTCCAGGGGTAAGGCTTGGGGAAGAAAATGAATGTTTTCTGTCATCAAGTCAACATTTGACAGATTGCTGTCACATGCAGGAAAGTTTTTGTCGTTGCAACGCTGTAGCCATTCCAAAATCAACAAGGAGCTTCAGATGTCCGCACCTTCTACCGGCACTGTCGTGCGTGTGCCTTTTACCGAGCTGCAAGGCCTGTTGCAGGCCATCTTCCAGCGCCATGGCTGCAGCGAGCGCGTGGCTCGGGTGCTGGCTTACAACTGTGCCAGCGCCCAGCGCGATGGCGCGCACAGCCATGGGGTATTCCGCATGCCCGGGTATGTTTCGACCCTGGCCAGTGGCTGGGTTGACGGCCAGGCCATACCGAAGGTCAGTGATGTAGCTGCCGGCTACGTCAGTGTCGATGCAGCCGGCGGCTTCGCCCAGCCGGCGCTGGCTGCGGCCCGCGAGCTGCTGGTGGCCAAGGCGCGCAATGCCGGCATTGCCGTACTGGCGATCCACAACTCGCACCACTTCGCGGCACTGTGGCCGGATGTAGAGCCGTTCGCCGAAGAGGGCCTGGTGGCCCTGAGCGTGGTCAACAGCATGACCTGCGTGGTGCCGCATGGCGCCCGCAAGCCACTGTTCGGCACCAACCCCATCGCGTTTGCTGCGCCTTGCGCCGAACACGACCCGATCGTCTTCGACATGGCCACCAGCGCCATGGCCCACGGTGACGTGCAGATTGCTGCGCGTGCCGGCCAGCAACTACCGGAAGGCATGGGTGTGGATGCCAACGGCGAGCCGACCACCGACCCGCTGGCGATTCTGGAGGGTGGCGCCTTGCTACCGTTTGGCGGGCACAAGGGCTCGGCGCTGTCGATGATGGTCGAGTTGCTGGCGGCGGCGCTGACGGGCGGGCATTTCTCCTGGGAGTTCGACTGGTCCGGGCACCCCGGGGCGAAAACGCCATGGACGGGGCAGCTGATCATCGTCATCGACCCGCACAAGGCCGAGGGCGAGCGGTTTGCCCAGCGTAGTCGCGAGTTGGTGGAACAGATGCAGGCGGTGGGGCTGACGCGTATGCCGGGTGAGCGGCGCTATCGCGAGCGTGAGGTGGCCGAGGAGGAGGGGGTGGCGGTGACCGAGCAGGAGTTGCAGGGCCTGAAAGAGTTGCTTGGCTGATTGCCGCTATTGCGTTGGCGCTACGCGGTCCCTGTAGGAGCGGCCTTGTGTCGCGATGGGCCGCAGAGCGGCCCCAGGATTTCAGCGCAAGTGCATATAATGCCGGGGCTGCTGCGCAGCCCTTTCGCGACACAAGGCCGCTCCTACAGGGGGAGCGCGCTGGCTTCAGGCTTCCAGCCATGCAATGTTGCATAGACAACCTTGCACAATAGTGGATGTTCCTGAACCCGCACTCCGGGTATGCTCAACGCTGACTTTTCGTACTGTCCTGATCCAAGGAGCTGCACGCTGTGTTCAAACATGTCGATGCCTATGCCGGCGACCCGATCCTCTCGTTGATGGAAACCTTCAAGGCCGACCCGCGCGCCGACAAGGTCAACCTGAGTATCGGCCTGTATTACGATGAGGCTGGCGTGGTGCCGCAACTGGCGGCTGTGGATGCGGTGGAAAAACGCATCGCCGGCCAGGACCACGAAGCTTCCCTGTACCTGCCGATGGAAGGCCTGGCCAGCTACCGCCAGGCGATCCAGGCACTGCTGTTCGGTGCCGATCACCCGGCTGTGACCGGCGGCCGTGTGGCCACCGTGCAGACCGTGGGTGGTTCCGGCGCCCTGAAAGTCGGTGCCGACTTCCTCAAGCGCTATTTCCCGCAGTCCGAAGTCTGGGTCAGCAACCCGACCTGGGACAACCACCGCGCCATCTTCGAAGGCGCCGGCTTCAAGGTGCACACCTACCCGTACTTCGACCAGGCCACCCGTGGCGTGGACTTCGACGGCATGCTGGCCACCCTGCAGACCCTGCCGGCCAACAGCGTGGTACTGCTGCACCCGTGCTGCCACAACCCCACCGGCGCCGACCTGGAGCAACACCAGTGGCAACAAGTGGTTGAAGTGGTCAAGGCACGCCAACTGATCCCGTTCCTCGACATCGCCTACCAGGGCTTCGCCGAAGGCCTGGTGGAAGACGCCTACGCCATCCGCGAAATGGCCCGTGCCGGTGTGCCGTGCCTGGTCAGCAACTCGTTCTCGAAAATTTTCTCGCTGTACGGCGAGCGGGTAGGGGGTTTGTCGGTGGTGTGCGACGACGACGCCACTGCCCAGAGCGTCCTTGGCCAGCTCAAGGCCACCGTACGCCGCAACTATTCCAGCCCGCCCAACTTCGGCGCCCAGTTGGTCGCTGGCGTGCTGAGCGATGCCGGCCTCAATGCCCAATGGGCCGAAGAAGTCGAAGTGATGCGCAAGCGTATCCTCGACATGCGCCAGGCGCTGGTCGATGCCCTGGCGAAGCTGCTGCCAGGCCAGGACTTCCAGTTCTTCCTGCGCCAGCGCGGCATGTTCAGCTACACCGGCTTCAGCGTCGAGCAAGTGCGCCGCCTGCGTGACGAGTTTGGCGTGTACCTGATCGACAGCGGCCGCGTGTGCATGTCTGGCCTGCGTCCGGCCAACCTGCAACGGGTTGCCGAAGCGTTCGCTGCCGTTCAGAAGTAGTACCGCACGGGGCTGCGTTGCAGCCCAATCGCCGGCAAGCCAGCTCCCACACCGACCGCGCAAAGCTCTAGGGATGCGCAGTCCCTGTGGGAGCTGGCTTGCCGGCGATTGGGTCGCGAAGCGGCCCTCGGTCAAACCCCGCTTGTAAGTACAAGTGCAACCGCTCCTCGGAAAAGGGCTTCGCAAGTGCAACCTTTCCGTGCACAATCGCGCCCCTCTTCCCCGGTTGAGTTGGGCGAAACGTCTATTTCGCCATTCTCAGCCTGTTGCAGTCTTGCGAGTGGAGCTTCACCCGGAATGAATGAGCAGGCCCCAAGCGTTGAACAACGCTTTGCAGAATCGACCCCCGCCACCCTTGGCAGCTGGGCGCGTCACGACACTACCTGGATGCTGGGCCTGTTTGGCACAGCCATCGGCGCCGGAACCCTGTTCCTGCCGATCAACGCCGGCCTTGGCGGCTTCTGGCCGCTGCTGATCCTGGCCATCCTGGCCTTCCCGATGACGTACTTTGCCCACCGTGGGCTGACCCGTTTCGTCCTGTCGGGGCGCAACGGTGGCGACATCACCGAGGTGGTCAAAGAGCACTTCGGCAGCACCGCCGGTGCCTCGATCACCGTGCTGTATTTCTTCGCGATCTTCCCCATCCTGCTTATCTATAGCGTGGCGCTGACCAACACCGTGTCCAGCTTCATGGAGCACCAGCTGCACATGGCGCCGCCGCCACGGGCCATCCTGTCGTTCGTGCTGATCCTCGGCCTGCTGGCCATCGTGCGTTGCGGCGAGCAGGCCACGGTCAAGGTCATGAGCCTGCTGGTGTACCCGTTCATCGTCGCCCTGGCGCTGCTGGGCCTGTACCTAGTGCCGCACTGGACCGGTGGCATCCTCGACAGCGCCACCCAGGTGCCGCCGGCCTCGGCGTTCCTGCACACCCTGTGGCTGGCCATTCCGGTGATGGTGTTCTCGTTCAACCACTCGCCGATCATCTCGGCCTTCGCGGTGGACCAGAAGCGCCGTTACGGCGAGCACGCCGATGAGCGCAGCGGCCAGATCCTGCGCCGTGCCCACCTGCTGATGGTGGTGATGGTGCTGTTCTTTGTGTTCAGCTGCGTGCTCACCCTGAGCAGCGCCCAGCTGGCCGAAGCCAAGGCACAGAACCTGTCGATCCTGTCGTACCTGGCCAACCACTTCAGCAACCCGACCATTGCGTTCGCGGCGCCGCTGATCGCCTTCGTGGCTATCGCCAAGTCGTTCCTGGGTCACTACATCGGTGCCAGCGAAGGGCTGAAAGGCATCATCACCAAGACCGGCGCTCGTCCGGGTGCCAAAACCCTGGACCGCGTGGTCGCTGCGCTGATGCTGGTAGTGTGCTGGATCGTTGCCACCCTCAACCCGAGCATCCTCGGCATGATCGAGTCGCTCGGCGGCCCGATTCTCGCGGTGCTGCTGTTCCTGATGCCGATGTACGCCATTCACCGTGTACCGTCGATGCGCAAGTACAGCGGCGCGGCCTCCAACGTGTTCGTGGTGGTGGTCGGCTTGGTTGCGTTGACTTCGGTGGTGTACGGCCTGCTGGGCTGATTCGCCTCCTGCAATAAAGAATGCCCGGGTTGCCTGTCGCAAACCGGGTATTTTTTTGTCCACAAAAAGTGTCTGGAAATAGAACAATTTCACCGGACCCATAGGCACCCGGCCGGCTTCATGCTTAACTCAGTGTCCTTTTCAAACCCAGCATAAGGATTTCGTCATGGCTCAAGTGACTCTCAAAGGCGGCCCGGTTCAGGTTAACGGCAACCTGCCACAGGCCGGCGCCCAGGCTCCGGCATTCTCCCTGGTCGGTGAAGGCCTGGCTGACAAGTCGCTGAAAGACTTCGCCGGCAAGCGCAAAGTGCTGAACATTTTCCCGAGCGTCGACACCCCAACCTGCGCTACCTCCGTGCGCAAGTTCAACGCCCAGGCCAACGATGTCGCCAACACTGTCGTGCTGTGCATCTCCGCCGACCTGCCGTTCGCCCAGGCGCGCTTCTGCGGCGCTGAAGGCCTGGAAAACGTGAAGAACCTGTCGACCCTGCGTGGCCGCGAGTTCCTCGAAAATTACGGCGTTGCCATCGCCGACGGCCCGCTGGCCGGCCTGGCTGCCCGCGCCGTGGTGGTGCTGGACGAGAATGACAAGGTGCTGCACAGCGAGCTGGTTGGCGAAATTGCTGACGAGCCGAACTACGATGCAGCCCTGGCTGTACTGAAGTAAGGATTGTGTGGGGCAGGGCGGGCATTTATTGCCTGTGCCGGCCTCTTCGCGGGCAAGCCCGCTCCCACAGGGATCGTACAGCTTTTGAAACCTGTGCAGTACCTGTGGGAGCGGGCTTGCCCGCGAAGAGGCCGGCACATAAAAAGAAACCTTCTAGCCCGCCACCGCTCCAAGCAACACCCTGTAACGGCCCGGAATACGTTCCGGGCCGTTTTCATTTAAAATTCCGCGTCTTGGCAACGTCAGCCTAAGGTAAACCTCTGGTAAAGGCCCTTTGCTAAAGCGATGCCATTGCTTATCGTTCACCCTCCCCAAGTCGCCATTCCGAACAAGGTTCGTTCAACCCATGCAAGCGTCCAATTCCCGTTCCCCCCGTCGCTGGCTCGTCGGCCTGCTGATCCTGCTGCTGGTGGCTGCACTGGCCTGGTGGCTGTGGCCTGCAGCAACGCCTGCGCATAAAGAAGCCAGTGGCGGCGGCGGGCGCGGCGGCAAGGGCATGGGCATGATGGGCGGTCGCCCGGGCTTTGGCGGCTCCAGCGAAGCTGTGCCCGTGCGCGTCGAGCCGGTGCGGGTGGGTGATTTCCCGCTGTACTACAAGGCCCTGGGCACGGTCACCGCGACCAACACCGTCAACGTACGCAGCCGCGTGGCTGGCGAACTGGTGAAAATCCACTTCAAGGAAGGCCAGCAGGTCAAGGCCGGCGACTTGCTTGCCGAAATCGACCCGCGCTCGTACCGCATCGCCCTGCAGCAAGCCGAAGGCACCTTGGCGCAGAACCAGGCGCAGTTGAAGAACGCCCAGGTCGACCTGGCCCGTTACAAAGGCCTGTACGCCGAAGACAGCATCGCCAAGCAAACCCTCGACACCGCCGAAGCACAGGTGGCGCAATTCCAGGGGCTGGTCAAGACCAACCAGGCCCAGGTCAACGATGCCCGCCTGAACCTCGACTTCACCCAGATCCGTGCGCCGATCAGCGGCCGTGTCGGCCTGCGTCAGCTTGACCTGGGCAACCTGGTGGCGGCCAACGACACCACCGCACTGGTAGTCATCACCCAGACCGAGCCGATCAACGTCGCCTTCACCCTGCCGGAAACCGAGCTGAGCACCGTGCTGGAGCGCTATCGCAGCGGCGCCAGCCTGCCGGTCGAGGCCTGGGACCGCAGTGACAGCAAACTGCAATCTACCGGCGTGCTGGGCAGCATCGACAACCAGATCGACACCACCACCGGCACCCTCAAGTTCAAAGGCCGCTTCGAGAACAAGGACCTGGCCCTGTTCCCCAACCAGTTCGTCAACGTGCGCTTGCTGGCCGATACCCTCAAGCAGGTGGTCATGGCCCCGGCGGCGGCCATCCAGTTCGGCAACGACGGTAGCTTCGCCTACGTGGTCAATGCCGAGAACACGGTTAACGTGCGCAAGCTCAAGGTGGGCGCCAGCGATGGCGAGAACAGCGTCATTCTTGACGGCCTGAAGGCCGGTGACCGGCTGGTGCTGGAAGGTACCGACCGCCTGCGCGAAGGCACCAAGGTCGAAGTGGTCGAAGACAGCTCGCAAGTGCCGACCACCCCGGGCCAGCACCTGCAAGGGCAAGAGGCCAAAGGTTCGGCGCAAACCGGTGAGGCACAACCTGGCAAAGCAGCAGGCAAGGCGGGCGCATGAACCTCTCGCGTCTGTTCATTCTGCGGCCGGTCGCCACCACGCTGAGCATGCTGGCCATCGTTCTGGCCGGCCTGATCGCCTACAAGCTGCTGCCGGTTTCCGCCTTGCCGCAGGTGGATTACCCGACCATCCGCGTCATGACCCTGTACCCCGGCGCCAGCCCGCAGGTCATGACCAGTGCAGTCACCGCACCGCTGGAGCGCCAGTTCGGGCAGATGCCTGGCCTTGAGCAAATGGCCTCGACCAGCTCCGGCGGCGCGTCGGTGCTGACCTTGCGCTTCAACCTCGACATGAACATGGACGTTGCCGAGCAACAGGTGCAGGCCGCGATCAACGCCGCCAGCAACCTGCTGCCCAGCGACCTGCCAGCGCCACCGGTGTACAACAAGGTCAACCCGGCCGACACCCCGGTGCTGACCCTGGCCATTTCCAGCAAGACCATGCCGCTGCCCAAGCTCAACGACCTGGTCGACACCCGCGTGGCGCAAAAGCTCGCGCAGATCAGTGGCGTGGGCATGGTCAGCATTGCCGGCGGCCAGCGCCAGGCAGTGCGCATCAAGGTCAACGTCGATGCCTTGGCCGCCAACGGCCTGAACCTGGATGACGTGCGCACGCTGATTGGCGCGTCCAACGTCAACCAGCCCAAGGGCAACTTCGACGGCCCGACCCGGGTGTCGATGCTCGATGCCAACGACCAGCTGCGTTCCCCCGAGGAATACGCCAACCTGATCCTGGCCTACAACAACGGTGCGCCGCTGCGCCTGAAAGACGTGGCCGAAATCGTCGACGGCGCGGAGAACGAGCGCCTGGCTGCCTGGGCCAACGAAAACCATGCGGTGCTGTTGAATATCCAGCGTCAGCCGGGCGCCAACGTGATCGAAGTGGTCGACCGCATCAAGGAACTGTTGCCGTCGATTACCGACAACCTGCCGGCCGGTCTGGATGTGTCGGTGCTCACCGACCGCACCCAGACCATCCGCGCTGCCGTGAAGGACGTACAGCACGAACTGCTGATCGCCATCGCCCTGGTGGTGATGGTCACCTTCCTCTTCCTGCGCCGCTTCAGTGCCACCATTATCCCTTCGATTGCCGTGCCTTTGTCGCTGATCGGCACCTTCGGCGTGATGTACCTGGCCGGCTTTTCGGTCAACAACCTGACGCTGATGGCCCTGACCATCGCCACGGGCTTTGTGGTCGATGATGCCATCGTGATGCTGGAAAACATCTCGCGGCATATCGAAGAGGGCGAGACGCCCATGCAGGCAGCGCTCAAGGGCGCCCGGCAAATCGGCTTCACCCTGATTTCCCTGACCTTCTCGCTGATCGCGGTACTGATCCCGCTGCTGTTCATGGCCGATGTCGTCGGCCGGCTGTTCCGCGAGTTCGCCATTACCCTGGCGGTGGCCATCCTGATTTCCCTGGTGGTGTCGCTGACCCTGACGCCGATGATGTGCGCCCGGCTGCTCAAGCGCGAGCCCAAGGAAGAAGAGCAGGGGCGCTTCTACCGTGCCAGTGGTGCCTGGATCGACTGGCTGATCAAGCACTACGGCAGTGCCCTGCAATGGGTGCTGAAGCACCAGCCGTTGACCTTGCTGGTCGCCGTGGCCAGCCTGGCGCTGACGGTGTTCCTGTACATGGTGGTACCCAAGGGCTTCTTCCCGGTGCAGGACACCGGGGTCATCCAGGGTATCTCCGAAGCGCCGCAATCCACCTCGTTTGCCGCCATGAGCGAACGCCAGCAGGCCCTGAGCAAAGTGATCCTGCAGGACCCTGCCGTGCAGAGCCTGTCGTCCTACATCGGCGTCGATGGCGATAACGCCACGCTCAACAGTGGCCGCCTGCTGATCAACCTCAAGCCCCATGGCGAACGGGATGTCACCGCCAGCGAGGTCATCAGCCGTCTGCAGCCGCAACTCGACCGGCTGGTGGGTATCCGCCTGTTCATGCAGCCGGTGCAGGACCTGAGTATCGAAGACCGTGTCAGCCGCACCCAGTACCAGTTCAGCCTGTCGTCGCCCGACGCCGACCTGTTGGCGCAATGGAGCAGCAAGCTGGTACAGGCGCTGCAGCAACGCCCCGAACTGGCCGACGTGGCCAGCGACCTGCAGGACAAAGGCTTGCAGGTCTACCTGGTGATTGACCGTGACATGGCCAGCCGCCTGGGCATCACGGTGTCGCAGATCACCAACGCCCTGTATGACGCCTTTGGCCAACGGCAGATCTCCACCATCTACACCCAGGCCAGCCAGTACCGTGTGGTACTGCAGTCGCAGGACGCGGCAGTTATCGGCCCGCAAGCGCTGGAGTCGATTCACGTCAAAGCCACCGATGGCGGCCAGGTGCGCCTGTCGGCGCTGGCGCGTATCGAGCAGCGCCAGGCCCAGTTGGCCATTTCCCACATTGGCCAGTTCCCGGCGGTGACCCTGTCGTTCAACCTGGCTCACGGTGCATCGCTGGGTGAAGCCGTGCAGGTGATCGAGCAGGTGCAGAAGGACATCGGCATGCCGTTGGGTGTGCAAATCCGCTTCCAGGGTGCGGCGGAGGCCTTCCAGGCATCGCTGTCGAGCACCTTGCTGCTGATCCTGGCGGCGGTGGTGACCATGTACATCGTGCTGGGCGTGCTGTACGAAAGCTACATTCACCCGGTGACCATCCTCTCGACCTTGCCGTCGGCAGCAGTGGGCGCTTTGCTGGCTCTGCTCATCAGCGGCAGCGACCTGGGCATGATCGCCATCATCGGTATCATCCTGCTGATCGGTATCGTCAAGAAGAACGCGATCATGATGATCGACTTCGCCCTGGAGGCCGAGCGCCACCAAGGCATGAGCCCGCGCGATGCCATCTACCAGGCGGCGCTGCTGCGCTTCCGGCCGATCCTGATGACCACCCTGGCCGCGCTGTTCGGTGCCGTGCCGCTGATGCTCGCTACCGGTTCCGGCGCCGAGCTGCGCCAGCCTCTGGGCCTGGTGATGGTGGGCGGGTTGCTGGTCAGCCAGGTGCTGACGCTGTTCACCACCCCGGTCATCTACCTCTACTTCGACCGCCTGGCCCGCCGCTGGCGCCCGGCCACTGACGCGAAGCAGGCCGAGGCATGAACCTGTCCGGTCCTTTCATCCGTCGCCCGGTGGCGACCATGCTGTTGAGCCTGGCGATCATGCTGCTGGGCGGCGTCAGCTTCAAGCTGCTGCCGGTTGCGCCGCTGCCGGAAATGGACTTCCCGGTGATCGTGGTGTCGGCCAACCTGTCCGGGGCCAGCCCCGAGGTCATGGCGTCTACCGTGGCCACGCCACTGGAGCGTAAGCTGGGCAGCATCGCCGGCGTCACCACGCTGACCAGCAGCTCCAACCAGGGCTCGACCCGGGTGATCATCGGTTTCGAGATGGGCCGTGACATCGACGGTGCGGCGCGCGAGGTGCAGGCGGCGATCAACGCTACCCGCAACCTGCTGCCCAGTGGCATGCGCAGCATGCCCACCTACAAGAAGATCAACCCGTCCCAGGCGCCGATCATGGTGCTGTCGCTGACCTCGGATGTGCTGCAGAAAGGCCAGTTGTACGACCTGGCCGACACCATCCTGTCGCAGAGCCTGGCCCAGGTGTCGGGGGTAGGGGAGGTGCAGATCGGCGGCAGCTCGCTGCCGGCGGTGCGCATCGCCGTCGAGCCGCAGCTGCTCAACCAGTACAACCTGTCGCTGGACGAAGTGCGCACGGCGGTGTCCAACGCCAACCAGCGTCGCCCCATGGGCTTTGTCGAGGACGCCGAGCGCAACTGGCAGGTGCGCGCCAACGACCAGCTGGAAACGGCCAAGGACTACGAGCCGGTGGTGATCCGCCAGCAGAACGGTACCATCCTGCGCCTGTCCGACGTGGCGACCATCACCGACGGCGTCGAGAACCGCTACAACAGCGGCTTCTTCAATGACCAGGCGGCCGTGCTGCTGGTGGTCAACCGCCAGACCGGCGCCAACATCATCGAAACGGTTGACCAGATCAAGGCACAGCTGCCGGCCCTGCAGTCGTTGTTGCCAGCCAGCGTGCAACTGAACGTGGCCATGGACCGCTCGCCCGTGATCAAGGCCACCCTGAAAGAGGCCGAGCACACCCTGCTGATTGCGGTGGTGCTGGTGATCCTGGTGGTGTACCTGTTCCTCGGCAGCCTGCGCGCCTCGCTGATCCCCAGCCTGGCCGTGCCGGTGTCGCTGGTGGGCACGTTCGCGGTCATGTACCTGTGCGGTTTCTCGCTGAACAACCTGTCGCTGATGGCGCTGATTCTGGCCACCGGCCTGGTGGTGGACGATGCCATCGTGGTGCTGGAAAACATCTCGCGGCACATCGAGGACGGCCAGCCGCCGATGAAGGCGGCCTTCCTCGGCGCCAAGGAAGTAGGCTTCACCTTGCTGTCGATGAACGTGTCGCTGGTGGCGGTGTTCGTCTCCATCCTGTTCATGGGCGGCATTGTGCGCAACCTGTTCCAGGAGTTTTCCATCACCCTGGCGACGGCGATCATCGTGTCGCTGGTGGTATCGCTGACCCTGACGCCCATGCTCTGCGCCCGCTGGCTCAAACCGCATCAGGCCGAGCAGACACGCCTGCAACGCTGGAGCGACAAACTGCACCAGCGCATGGTTAACGTCTACGACCGCAGCCTGGGCTGGGCCCTGCGCCACAAGCGCCTGACCCTGCTCAGCCTGTTGGCCACCATCGGCATCAACATCGCGCTGTACGTCGTGGTGCCAAAGACGTTGATGCCGCAGCAGGACACCGGCCAGCTGATGGGCTTCATCCGTGGTGACGACGGGCTGTCGTTCACCGTGATGCAGCCGAAGATGGAAATTTACCGCCGTGCTTTGCTCGCCGACCCGGCAGTGCAGAGCGTTGCAGGTTTCATCGGTGGCAACAGCGGTACCAACAACGCCATGGTGCTGGTGCGCCTGAAACCGATCAGCGAGCGCAAGATCGATGCGCAGAAGGTGATCGAGCGCCTGCGCAAGGAAATGCCCAAAGTGCCTGGCGGGCGCCTGTTCCTGATGGCCGACCAGGACCTGCAACTGGGCGGCGGTGGCCGTGACCAGAACTCGTCGCAGTACCTGTATACCCTGCAGAGTGGCGACCTGGCAGCGCTGCGTGAGTGGTTCCCGAAAGTGGTCGCAGCCGTGCGTGCACTGCCGGAGCTCACCGCTATCGATGCGCGTGACGGTGCCGGCACCCAGCAGGTGACCCTGGTGGTCGACCGCGACCAGGCCAAGCGCCTGGGCATCGACATGGACATGGTTACCACGGTGTTGAACAACGCCTACAGCCAGCGGCAGATCTCCACCATCTACGACAGCCTCAACCAGTATCAGGTGGTGCTGGAGATCAACCCGAAATACGCCTGGGACCCAAGTACCCTGGAGCAAGTGCAGGTGATCACCGCCGACGGCGCCCGTGTGCCGCTGTCCACCATCGCCCACTACGAAAACAGCCTGGCCAACGACCGCGTCAGCCACGAAGGCCAGTTCGCCTCCGAAGACATTGCCTTCGACGTCGCGGAAGGCTACAGCCCCGACCAGGCCATGGCTGCGCTGGAGCGCGCGGTGGCCAAGTTGGGCTTGCCTGAGGAAGTGATCGCCAAGCTGGGTGGCACTGCCGATGCCTTTGCCAAGACCCAGGAAGGCCAGCCGTTC
The DNA here is from genome assembly GCF_002992185.1 of Pseudomonas sp. LLC-1. NCBI lineage: Bacteria > Pseudomonadati > Pseudomonadota > Gammaproteobacteria > Pseudomonadales > Pseudomonadaceae > Pseudomonas > Pseudomonas sp. LLC-1. The sequence continues at coordinate 44,902 of NZ_LUVY01000017.1, forward strand.
ATGATCCTCGGTGCGCTGGTGCTGGTGTACCTGGTGCTGGGCATCCTGTACGAAAGCTACATTCACCCGCTGACCATTCTTTCGACACTGCCTTCAGCCGGTGTCGGGGCCTTGCTCGCGTTGTACGTCACGGGGGGCGAGTTCAGCCTGATCTCGCTGCTGGGGCTGTTCCTGCTGATTGGCGTGGTGAAGAAAAACGCCATCCTGATGATCGACCTGGCCTTGCAGCTGGAGCGCCACCAGGGGCTGTCCCCCGAGGAGTCAATTCGCCGGGCTTGTCTGCTGCGCCTGCGGCCGATCCTGATGACCACCCTGGCGGCCATTCTTGGCGCCTTGCCGCTGCTGCTGAGCCACGCCGAGGGCGCGGAAATGCGCCAGCCGCTGGGCCTGACCATCATTGGTGGCCTGGTGTTCAGCCAGATCCTCACCCTTTATACGACGCCGGTGGTCTACCTGTACCTGGACCGCCTGCGCCACCGTTTCAACCGTTGGCGCGGCGTGCGCACCGACGCCGCCCTGGAAAACCCGCTATGACTTTTGCCCAGACCCCACTTCATCGTGCCCTGCAAACGCTGACCCGTGGGCGTGGCTCGCGCCTGCTCGGCGCCGGGTTGTGCGTGGCCCTGCTCAGTGCCTGTACCCTGAGCCCGGACTACCATCGCCCCGAACTGAAAAGCTTGGCGGCGCAGTTCAAGCACGCCGAAGGCTGGACCCAGGCCGCGCCATCCGACGCCATCGCCCGCGGCGCCTGGTGGGAAATCTACGGCGATGCCGGGCTCAATGCGCTGGTTGTGGAACTGAACCGCAGCAACCAGACCGTAGCGCAATCCGAAGCCCAGTACCGCCAGGCCCAGGCGCTGGTGCGCAGCAGCCGCGCGGCGTTGTTCCCCAGCCTGGACCTGAACGCCAGCAAGAACCGCTCGGCCCAGGGCACCGGCAGTTCCAGTTCGAGCTTGTCCAACAACAGCAGCGGTATTCGCAACACCTACAACGCGCAGTTGGGCGTGAGCTGGGAGATCGACCTGTGGGGCAAGCTGCGCGAAACCATGAATGCCAACGAGGCCAGTGCCGAAGCCAGCTTCGCCGACCTCGCGTCGATTCGTTTGAGCCAGCAATCGGAGCTGGTGCAGAACTACCTGCAACTGCGGGTGATAGACGAGCAAAAGCGCCTGCTGGAAGCCACTGTGGCGGCCTACGAGCGCTCGTTGCGGATGAACGAAAACCAGTATCGCGCCGGCGTCGCCGGGCCAGATGCGGTGGCGCAGGCACGTACCCAGCTCAAGAGTACCCAGGCTGACCTGATCGACCTGATCTGGCAGCGCGCGCAGTTCGAGAATGCCATTGCCGTGCTGCTGGGCAAAACCCCGGCCGACTTTGCTCTGGCCGACAGCAAGGACATTCCCGCGCTGCCGCAAATCCCGGTTTCGCTGCCTTCGCAGTTGCTGGAACGGCGCCCGGATATCGCTGCCGCCGAGCGTAACGTGATGGCCGCCAATGCCAACATCGGCGTGTCGCGGGCGGCGTATTTCCCGGACCTCAGCCTGAGCATGAGTGGCGGCTATTCCAGCAGCAGCTTCAGCAACTGGATCGAGCTGCCCAACCGCTACTGGTCGGTAGGCCCGCAACTGGCGCTGACCCTGTTCGACGCCGGCAAGCGCAGCGCCGAGGTGGACCGCACGGTGGCCGCGTATGACCAGACCGTGGCGCAATACCGCCAGACCGTGCTCGACGGCTTCAAGGAAGTGGAAAACCTGCTGGTGCAGTTGAAGGTGTACGGCGATGAAGCGGTGGTGCGCCAAGAGGCGCTGGATGCCGCCCGTGAGTCGCTGCGCCTGACCGAGAACCAGTACCGCGCAGGGTTGATCGGCTACCTGGATGTGGTGAACGTGCAGACCACGGCGTTGAGCAGCGAGCGCAGTGTGTTGAACCTGCTGCAAGGGCGATTGGTAGCCAGTGTGCAACTGGTGGCGGCGTTGGGTGGCGGCTGGGATGCCGAGCAAGCCTTTGCCGAGCAGGATTGACCCCCTCCCTTTTGTGTTGCCTGTACTGGCCCCATCGCCGGCAAGCCAGCTCCCACCTCGATTGCATCGGCTTCAAGCCATGCGCAGTACCTGTGGGAGCTGGCTTGCCGGCGATGGGGCCGGTGCAGGCAACACAACCCAACTGCTGAGCATGGCCGGATGATCGTATGAAGGGATTCATTGGATCCATTCCCATTCGCAAAAACCCCGTGCGTTTCGCTTAAGCTTGAGTACAATCGTCAGCTTTTGCCGGGCCCCCTGTCCCGTCGCTGGAACTCCCAATGCTGACCGGTAGCTACTCCTCTTCGCTGGTGCTGATTTCGCTGTGCGTGGCGATTCTGGCGTCTTATACCGCCCTTGACCTGACCGGCCGCATCGCCACGGCCAAGGGCCGGGCTGCCTACTTGTGGATGGGGGGCGGCGCGTTGGCCATGGGCATCGGCGTGTGGTCGATGCACTTTATCGGCATGCTCGCCTTCAGCCTGCCTGTCGACCTGGGTTATGACCTGGCGCTTACCGCGTTCTCGCTGCTGATCGCCGTGCTGTCCTCGGGCTTTGCCCTGTGGCTGGTGAGCCAGCCGAGCCTGCCGTGCCTGCAACTGGGCTTCGGCGCGCTGATCATGGGCGCCGGCATCGCCTGCATGCACTACACCGGCATGGCCGCGCTGCGCATGCTGCCGGGCATCGACTATGACCCGACGCTGTTTGGCGCCTCGCTGCTGATTGCCGTGGGTGCGTCTGCGGCGGCGTTGTGGATCGCCTTCCGTCTGCGCAAACACACCCCCTACGTGCGGCAGATCCGCGGGCTGGCGGCCGTGGTGATGGGGTTTGCCATCGTCGGCATGCACTACACCGGCATGGCGGCGGCGAACTTCCCCGAAGGCAGTTTCTGCGGTGCACTGGCAGGTGGGTTGCAGGGCGACAGCCTGGTTTACCTGGTGTTGATCACTACCTTGGCGGTGTTGGCCGTGGCCTTGCTCACCTCGGTGCTGGACGCGCGCCTGGAGGCGCGCACCGCCGAGCTGGCCCGTTCGCTGACCCTGGCCAACCAGGAGCTGACCCAGCTGGCCCTGCACGATACCCTGACCGATCTGCCAAACCGCACCTTGCTGGCCGACCGCATCGAGCAGGCCATTGCCAAGGTGGCGGAGCAGGGCGGCTGTTTTGCCCTGATGTTCATTGACCTGGACGGTTTCAAACCGGTCAATGATGCCTTTGGTCACCACATTGGCGACCTGCTGCTCAAGGCCGTGGCGGGGCGGCTGCGCGGCCACTTGCACAGCCAGGACACGTTGGCGCGCATCGGCGGTGACGAGTTCGTGCTGCTGGTGGAATTGCAGGAGCCGAACGATGCCATGGACGTGGCGGTCAAGCAGGTCAACCTGGTGTCGCGGCCATTCCGCGTGGCCGAACACGACCTGCAACTGTCGGCGAGCCTGGGCATTGTCCTGTATCCGGGCAACGGCCAGGACCAGCACGAGCTGCTGCGCAATGCCGACGCCGCCATGTACCACGCCAAAAGCGCCGGCAAGAACGGCTACAGCTTCTTCGACGTGTCGATGAACAGCAACGCCCGCCAGCAACTGCAACTGCTGCAGGACCTGCGCCAGGCGCTGGAGCAGCGCCAGTTCCGGTTGCACTACCAGCCCAAGTTCGACGCCCAGGCCTGTCAGCCGATCGGTGCCGAGGCCTTGCTGCGCTGGGAGCACCCGCAACAAGGGCTACTGCTGCCTGACCGTTTCATTGGCCTGGCAGAGAAAACCGGCCTGATCATTCCTATCGGCGAGTGGGTGCTGGACGAAGCCTGCCGGCAGATGCGCCAGTGGCTGGACCAAGGGCATCAAGGCTGGCGCATGGCCGTGAACCTGTCGGCCATCCAGTTCTGCCATGCCGGGCTGGTCGAGAGCGTGGCCCGGGCCCTGCAACAGAACGGCCTGCCGGCCAACTGCCTGACCCTGGAAATCACCGAAACCACCGCCATGCACGACGCCGATGCCAGCTTGACCGTGCTGCAACGCCTGTCCGACATGGGGGTGGACCTGTCCATCGATGACTTTGGCACCGGCTACTCCAGCCTGATGTACCTCAAGCGCCTGCCGGCCAACGAACTGAAAATCGACCGTGGCTTCGTGCGTGACCTGGAGCAGGACAGTGACGATGCGGCGATTGTTTCGGCTATCGTCGCCCTCGGCCAAGCGCTGGGCCTGCGCATCGTTGCCGAAGGGGTGGAGACCGACAAGCAGCAAGACTTCCTGACCCGACTGGGGTGTGATTCGCTGCAAGGCTACCTGCTGGGCCAGCCAGTGCCCGCCGAACAGTTCATGAGCAAGTTGCAGGCATTGCGTCAGCAGGACGCGGCGGCGGGTTAAACCGCGTCGCGCAAGGTGAAGCTGGGTATGAACGCGTCCATCTCCGCCTCGACGGCTTCGATGATGCGTTCAACGTCGGCGGCAGCCATGACGGCTGTGCAGGGGATACCGGCTATGGCCAGTAGCGTTTCGCCGGTGGCGCGGTCGAAGAGCCGTGCGACCATGCTGCGTGGCGCATCCATGATGGCCTCGAAGCCCAGCGGGTGGAAATGCCAGCGCATCACCTGGCAGGCGTTGGGGAACGTCATCTTGTTCATGCCTGCCTCCTTGTCCGTGCCTGGACGTGATGAGCGGATGGCCACATCGATGCGGCTGCCGGGAATGTAAACATAGCAGCTGCCACGCGTGATTCTCGGTTGCAAATACGACAAATGTGCCAATGCATGACAGCGGTCACACTCTTGCCATGGAGGCAGCTTCTCCGATGTCCCCATGGCAAACGTGTTCCTCGGACAATCGGAGCGGGCATGTCCTTGAGGTCCGATCGCTGTGCTCGACATTATTACTACTGCCTTTCAGACAAACGGTCGTAGTGACTCTGTGTGAATGGGTTCACCGGGAATAAAAATATTCAGTACAGGTTAAGTGCGAGACGTTGTTCGGGTGTCAGGTTGTGAGTATAGAAGGCGACTGGTTATACAGGCACAAAGGAGCCAGTTCTTATATCGCCTGATACGTCCGTCGCTGCAGTAGGGGCAGGAAGAAAACGTCTGCCATCGAAAGTCCCTACTTGGACGTCTTCCTGGCGCTGGTTAAATCGTGGCCCATAGGCAATGAATGTAATCGCCGATCGGACTGGTCGCGGAAGCCTGTCCCATTGCCGTGCAATGCGGCTTTGGACGCGCATCAAGTCATCCATAGCATTATCGATTACATCGTATGCGTAATCGAGTGCGGCCTGGCCGAGCCTGTCGATCTGGGGTGTTGGCTCTGGGGTCAATGAGTTTCGTCTGGATGGCGGCGGTGTTGGCGTGCCTATGTCTATGGTGGTGTCTTGTTGGCTCAATGAGCTTCGTCTGGATGGCGTTGGCGTTTGCGGAGAAAGCCAGCGGTTTAATCTGGATACACGTTGCCTAAGCCACTCGAAGAATCGTCCGCTTGGATCGTGGCGATTAATGGGGTCGTTCTGGCAGTAAGCGTATGCGTTCATTCCGCCAGCGGAAAACGGTGATAACGCATCTGCCTGAATGAAGCGCATCAGCAATGGCGAATAGAACCGATGCCCGTTGCCCAAAGGGTAGCATCCAGTGACCTTTTCGAGGCGCTGGCCAGTAAAACCGAGGGCAGGCATATTCGCGTTCGCTTCTCGAAAACCATAGGCTGAGTATCTGCATCTTGAGGGGGCAGGCGAGAAGCCTAGCACAGTCGTCGCACTATCACAGTGTGGCAGGTGCCATGCGGTGGAGCCCGAATTTCTCTGGCCGAAGGTTACTCCGCGTGCACGTAAATACTGCTTCGATGAAGTGCCTGTTTCAGTAACCAACATCCCGTTTTTGTAAAAATATCTGTTTTTGTCCATGGGAAGTCGGCCGTATTCATGTGCTGTAATTATTTGCGTCGCAAGAAAAGTAAGCCGATTTTTTCATCGGGTCTACTGGTAGAAATATTAGCTATGCAGGTAAGGGTATTGGTGATAGTGGCTCAACCGAGGAGCCCGGCAGCAATGTTGATAGTGAAACCTAAAATAGCCGTGTTGAACACGAAGCCCACAATGGAATGCGCCAGCACGATCCGCCGTAGCCGCCTGCCGGCAACCCCCACATCTGACGTTTGCACCGCCACGCTGATGGTGAACGAGAAGTAGTGAAAGTCCCAATAGTCCGGGTTGCGCTCGCCATCGGCGAAGCGCAGCGGTGGCTCGTGATTCTGCCCGGTATAGAACAGCCGGGCGTAATGCAGGCTGAAGATGCAACCAATCAGCAGCCAGGAACCGGCCACGGTCAGGCCGGTGTAGAGGTAGTGCAGGGCCAGGTCTGCGCCTTGCAGCCCCCGGCTGGACACCAGTTGCAGGGTGACTGCGGCGAGGCTGGCGATGGCGGAAATGCACACGGTGAGCAGGACCAAGCCTGCGTTTTCGTCTTCGACGCGGGCAACCTTGCGGACCTTTTCCGGGCTGGCGCCCCAGCTCAGGTACAGCACCAGCGCCAGGTACAGCCACACGCCCAGGTTCCAGCCAGCGAGGATGTGTTGCACGGCGTCACCGGCAGGGATCAGCCAGGCACCAATCAGGCCTGCCGCTGCGGCGAAGCTCAGGCGAGGGTGGGTACGGGTCAGGCGGTGGAAAGCCATGGGGCCTCATTCACTGTGGGTATGGTCTCTACTCTAGCTTGTTCTTTGCTGGCACCCATCGCACACCCTTGCAACTCTCAGTACACTGCACGTTCCAACACCAACATCTGTTGAACTCGAGGTTTTTGCATGACGCTCAGTCCTTTGGCAGGCAAGCCGGCTCCGGCCAGCGTGCTGGTCGATATTCCCCGGCTGCTCACCGCCTATTACACCGGCCGCCCAGACGCTGCCGTGGCGGCTCAGCGGGTGGCCTTCGGCACCTCGGGGCACCGGGGCACTTCGCTTGAATTGAGTTTCAACGAATACCACGTGCTGGCCATCACCCAGGCCATCTGCCTGTACCGCCAGGAAAAGGGCATCGATGGCCCGCTGTTCATCGGCGCCGACACCCACGCCCTGTCGGCCCCGGCCACGGCCAGCGCGCTGGAAGTGCTGGCGGCCAACGGCGTGCAAGTCAGGTTGTCGAAGGACGACGAATACACGCCCACGCCGGCCGTGTCCCACGCCATCCTTTGCCACAATCGTAGCCGCCAGCAGGGCCTGGCCGACGGCATCGTCATCACCCCGTCGCACAACCCGCCGCAAAGCGGTGGCTTCAAGTACAACCCGCCCAATGGCGGCCCGGCCGACAGCGATGTGACCAAGTGGGTCGAGGCCAAGGCCAACGAACTGCTGGCAGCGAACCTGGCAGGCGTCAAGCGCATGGACCATGCCCAGGCGCTGCAGGCCCCGACCACCCAGCGCCACGATTACGTGAGCAGCTATGTGGCGGACCTGGAAAACGTCATCGACTTCGATGTCATCCGTGGCGCCAAACTGCGCCTGGGCGTCGACCCGCTGGGCGGGGCAGGGGTGCGCTACTGGTCGGCCATTGCCGAACACTACAAGCTGGACCTGGAAGTGGTGAACACCGAGGTAGACCCCACCTTCCGCTTCATGACCGTCGACTGGGACGGCCAGATCCGCATGGACCCGTCCTCGCCATACGCCATGCAGGGCCTGATCGGCCTGCGCGAGCGCTTTGATGTGGCCTTCGCCTGCGACCCGGACCACGACCGCCACGGCATCGTAACCCCGGACGGCCTGCTGCAACCGAACAACTACCTGGCCGTGGCCATCGACTACCTGTACCGCCACCGCCCGCAATGGCGCAGCGATGCAGCCGTTGGCAAAACTGTGGTGTCCAGCGGCCTGATCGACCGCGTTACCCAGCGTCTGGGCCGTGAGCTGTACGAAGTGCCGGTGGGCTTCAAGTTCTTTGCCCAAGGGCTGTTCGACGGCTCGCTGGGCTTTGGTGGCGAAGAAAGTGCCGGTGCGTCGTTCCTGCGCCGCGATGGCTCGGTCTGGGCCACCGACAAGGACGGGCTGATCCCGGCCTTGCTGGCTGCCGAGATGACCGCCCGCACCGGGCGCAACCCGAGCCAGGCCTACGCGGACCTGACCGAAGCCTTGGGCAAACCGTACGCTACCCGGGTCGAAGCCAAGGCCGATGCGCGGCAGAAGGCATTGCTGAGCAAGCTGGCACCGGAGCAGGTCAAGTCGACCGAACTGGCCGGGGAGCCGATCGTGCAGATCCTCAGCCACGCGCCGGGCAACGGCCAGGCGATTGGCGGGCTGAAGGTGATGACCGCCAATGGCTGGTTCGCCGCGCGCCCATCGGGCACTGAAGACATCTACAAGATCTACGCCGAAAGCTTCATCGACGAGGCGCACCTGCAGCGCCTGGTGCAGGAAGCGCAGGTGCTGGTGGATGCAGCGATTGCCTGATCGGTAACAAACCGCTTGGCCCTGCGCTGCAACGTAAATTAGAATTAATCCTATTTACGCCGCCGCAGGGCCATCCTCATGATCGACGCCGCGCCGCCAACGAAACCTAGCCTGCCTGCCCTGTACCGGGAGCACCGCAGCTGGCTCGAAACCTGGCTACGCCGACGCCTGGGCAATGCCTGGGATGCCGCCGATCTCAGCCAGGATACTTTTCTGCGGGTACTCACCAGTGCCCAGCCATTGGCAGACATACGTGAGCCTAGGGCTTATCTGCTGACAGTCGGCAAGCGCCTGCTGAGCAACTTCCACCAGCGACGTAGCCTGGAACAGGCTTATCTCGATGCCTTGGCCACCTTGCCCGAGCAGCATGTGCCCTCGCCAGAAAAACGCTGGATATTGCTGGAAACCCTGCAAGCACTCGACGAATTGCTCGATGGCCTGAAGGCACCTGTGCGCAAGGCCTTTCTCTGGAGCCAGCTCGAAGGCGTGGGTTACGCTGAAATCGGCAAGCGCCTGGGCGTTTGCGAGCGCTCGGTGAAACGCTACATGGCGCAGGCTTACGAACACTGCCTGCTGGCCGAATTGCAATGACCCCCCATTCCCCCGAAACCCGCGAAGCTGTACGTGCTGCCGCCCGCTGGCTGGCGCTGCTGGACTCTGGCGACGCCAGCGAGACCGACTTGCTGCGCCTGGCACAATGGCGGGCCAGCAGCAGCCTGCATGAAGACGCCTGGCAAAAGGCATCATTGTTGCGCCAGCGTTTTACCGCGCTACCCGGTGCGCTGGCCATGGCCACCCTGGACCGCCCGGACGCCGGCCGCCGCGCGCTGCTCAAGCAAGCCTTGGGTATCGCCGCGCTGTTGCCGACAGCCTGGCTGGTCAGCCGTGAGCTGCCTCTGGATGCCTGGACTGCTGACATGCACACCTCGGTTGGCGAACGTCGGCAGGTGCTATTGAGCGATGGCACCTCCGTGCAGCTGAACACCGACAGTGCAGTGGATATCGACCTGGGGGCTCGCCGCCTGACATTGCTGCGCGGCGAAGTGGCGATCAAGGTGCCCGCTAACCTGAGCCTGACGTTGCAGGTGCCATATGGCCAGGTAGCATTCGGTGGCGGCGAGGTATGCCTGCGGCTGATCGATCAGGCTTGCCGGGTATCGATCGTCGAAGGTGTAGCCAGCCTGCAGCCGCTGCGTGGCCCGGCACAGGTGCTGCAAGCCGGGCAGCAGGCCAACCTGCAGGTGGCCGGCGTCGGCCCGGTGACAGGCCTGGACGAATGGCGACTGGGCTGGCGCGAAGGCGTGCTGCGTCTGGATGACCGCCCCTTGGGCGAACTGCTGCATGAGCTGCGCCGATACCGCCCTGGCGTGTTGCGCTGGGCCCCGGAACTGGAGCGCCTGCGCGTGACCGGCACCTTCCGCCTTGACGACACCGACCGGGTGCTGGCCTTGCTTGCCGCCAGCCTGCCGTTACAGGTGCAAACACGCACGCGTTACTGGGTGAGCCTGGGCGCACGAGAAAATCGTGCGTGAGGCTGTCCCCTTTTTTTCACTCACCGGTCATTACCGGTAGAAGAAAACAAAGGGGAGCCTTGTTCAATGTCTGCAGTAATGTCTTGCCGTCTGCGCCCGCTGGCGCGCGCAGTGCGTCCGTTGTTCGCCATGAGCCTGTTGCTGTCTGCGCCCGCCTGGGCCGATGAGCCGGCGCGGCGTGCCTATGAGGTGCCGGCCGCGAGCCTGGGCGCCGTACTGACCCGCTTTGCCGACCAGGCCGGTGTCAGCCTTTCACTGGACCCTGCGCTGGTCCAGGGTCGGCAGAGCAGCGGCCTGTCAGGTAGCTACAGTGTCGAAGAAGGCTTCATGCAACTGCTGCGTGGCAGCGGCCTGCAGTTGCTGCCGGTAGGTGAGGGTGCCTTCACCCTGGTGCCGGCACCCGAGTCCGGTGGCGCTCTGGAGATCGCTCCGACCAGCATCGTCGGCGGACTGGCAGCAAGCAACGAAGCGCAGCCGTACGCCGGTGGCCAGGTGGCACGTCAGGGCGCGCAGGGCCTGCTGGGTTCGCGCGACTTCATGGAAACCCCGTTCAGCATCACCAGTTACACCAGCGAACTGGTCAAGAACCAGCAAGCGCGGACCTTGGGCGAACTGATCGCCACCGACCCGTCGGTGCGCGCCACCAACCCGGCGGGCGGGCGCTTCGAACAATTCACCATTCGCGGTTTCAGCCTGTTCAACAGTGATGTGGCCTACAACGGCCTGTACGGTATCTTGCCGACTTACTCGATCGACATGGAAATGGCCGACCGGGTCGATATCATCAAAGGCCCCAGCCAGTTGATCAACGGCATTTCGCCGCGTGGCAGCGTGGGTGGCGGTATCAACGTGCAGCCCAAGCGGGCCACAGACAAGCCGATCACCGAGTTTACCGGCAGCTATGCGTCGGCTGGCCAGGCAGGGGGCGCGGTGGATGTTGGCCGGCGTTTTGGCGAAGGCCAGCAGTTCGGCGTGCGTTTGAATGCTGTGAAGCAGGCCGGCGATACCGAATGGGACCACCAACGTGTCGATCGCGAAATGGCGGTACTGGGCCTGGATTTTCGCGGCGAGCGCCTGCGCCTGTCGGCAGACCTGGGCCACACCGAGCGTGACACGGATGCACCGCAGGAGCGCGTGCTGATCGGCGCCAACGCCAGGGTGCCGGATGCCAATGATGTTCGCCACAACTATGCCCAGGCCTGGAGCAAGGCGCGCACCAACGACACCTTTGGTGCGTTGCATGCCGAATACGACGTCAGTGAGTCGCTGCTGGCCTATGGCGCGGTCGGTGCGCGTGAAAGCAACCATGATTTCCTACGGCACAACGTGTCCATCACCAATGATGCCGGCGACTTCACCGTGCAGCCGCGTGACTTCACCCGGGACGAGTCGGTGCGTACCGCCATGGCCGGCCTTCGCAACTGGTTTCACACCGGGCCGGTCAGCCACGAGTTGAACCTGGCCGCCACCTACTTCTACATGGACTTCACCAACGGCGGCGCCCGCTATGCTTCGGCGCCCAGCAACCTCTACAACCCGGTAGCGACCCCGACCCCGGGCACACCCACCCGCATCGACCCCGAGGTCTACACAGAAAACCGCTTCTCCGGTGTAGCCCTGGCCGACACCCTCGGTTTTTTCGACGACCGCCTGCTGTTGACCCTGGGCGCGCGCTGGCAGCGGGTGCAGGTGGATGACTGGAGCGACGGCGTCAAAGGCGAGACTGCCTACGACGAAGAAAAGGTCTCGCCTTCGGGCGGCGTGCTGCTCAAGGTCACCGACCAGCTGTCGTTGTACGCCAACTACATGGAAGGCCTGAGCCAGGGCAAGATCGCGCCGTCGACGTCGATCAACGAAGACCAGATCTTCCCGCCGTTCACCAGCCGGCAGGTTGAGGTAGGGGCCAAGTACGACCTGGGCCAGGTTGCGTTCACGGCCAGCGCATTCCGCATTCGCCAGCCGGCCTACGAGACCAACGCCACCTCGCGGGTGTTCGGGCCCAATGGCAAGCGTGACAACCGTGGTATAGAGCTGAGCGTGTTCGGCGAACCGGTGCAAGGCGTGCGGGTGCTGGGTGGGGTGATGTACATCGACAGCGAGCTGACCGATACCGTGGGTGGCGCCTACGATGGCAACCGCGCGCCGGCCACGCCTGAATACAACGTCAACTTCGGCGCCGAATGGGACGTGTCGGGTGTGAACGGGCTGACCCTGACGGCGCGGGGCATTCATTCCAGCTCGCAGTATCTGGACCAGAACAACAGCAAGCAGATCGATGGCTGGGAGCGTTACGACCTGGGTGCGCGCTATGCCTTCAAGGTGGACGCTACCGAGGTTACCTTGCGTGCCAGTGTCGAGAATGTGCTGGATGATCGTTACTGGAGCTCGGCGGGGGCTTCGGATGACAGTGAGCCGGGGTTGACCCTATCCACGCCGCGTACCTACTTGTTGTCGGCCACAGTCGGTTTCTAGCTCAAAATGCGGGGCCGCTGCGCGGCCCATCGCCGGCAAGCCAGCTCCCACTCCGACCGCGCCGACCTCAAACCATGCGCGGTCCCTGTGGGAGCTGGCTTGCCGGCGATGGGCTGCGCAGCAGCCCCAATGGCCTCACCCTCCAATCGTCCGCCCCAGCTTCTGCGCCTGCCCCTGCAACACCCGCATCAGATGCATCGCCGCATGTGACGGCGGCTCGAACCGCGAATAGACAAAGCTGATATCAAAGTGAATTTCATCGGCCAGCGGCACCACCGCCAACCCACTGTCCTGCGCCACGAATTCGTCGATCACGCTGATGCCCATGCCTTGCTTCACCAAGGCCACTGCTTCGTTGGCGTTGGTGAACGACAACAGTGATTTCAATTGCAGCCCGCGCCGCTCGATGTGCCCGGCCAGCAGTTTGCCAAACGGCATGTCGGGCCTGAACAGCAGCAGCGGGTGGCCTTCCAGCTGCTGCAAGGTCAGTGAGCCATGCCCGGCCAAGGCGTGGTCGGGTGGCATCACCACCACCATGCGCCCGCGCATGAAGGCCTGCGAATGCAGGTGATCGTGCACCACGGGCAGGGCGGCAATAGACAGGTCGACCTTTTTCGACAGGATCTGGTTGGGCATTTCGCCCATCAGCGAGGTTTGCCACTCGATGTCCAGCGAAGGCGCCTCGCGCTTGAGCTGCGCCAGGGCAATCGGGATGACCACCGTCGACAGCGAGGCGCTGCAAGAGATACGCAGCTTGCGGTGGCCGCCGGCACCCAATGACAGCGCACATTCATTCACCTCCAGCGCCGCCTGGTACACCCGCTCGACCTCACGGAACAGCACCTGCGCCTCGGCGGTGGGCACCAGGCGGTTGTTGATGCGCTCGAACAGGCGATAAGCCAGACGCCCCTCGATGTATTGGATCAGCTTGCTCACGGCCGGCTGCGACACGTACAGCAGCTTGGCCGCCGCGCTGATCGAGCCGGTCAGCATCACCGCACGGAACACTTCCATGTGCCGCAGTTTGAACACCATGGGGCTAGCGTCTGCGCCTTCGTTGCCAAGCAGCATGTCTATTACCTTCGGTTATGGTCTTCGCCATCTGGGTATGAGCGTCAAACCCGGCCACGCAGTATCTTGAACCCAGCCAAATCGCCCTTGCGGCGAACAATAACAAGATCTGTAGGCAAGCGCAGCGGTGCTTGCCGGGAGTGCTGCGTGAACATCTTTGACGAACCGAAGATCGATTGCCATAACCATTTGTTTGACCCCGCCCGTTTCCCTTACCACCCCGACGCACCCTATGCGCCCTCTGGCCAGGAGGTGGCGACCCAGGAGCAGTTCACCCGGGTGATGGACGCCTACGGTGTACAGCATGCCTTGCTCGTCGGCCCCAACAGCGGCTACCACACCGACAACCGCTGCCTGCTGCACGCCTTGGCCACCGGGCAAGGGCGGTTCAAGGGCGTGGCGGTGGTCGAGGCAAGTATCCCTCTCGATGCGCTGGCTGCGCTGCAGGCGCAAGGGGTGGTCGGTATCGCCTTCAACCCCGCGTTGTACGGGGTGGCCAGCCTCAAGAACGTTGACGGGTTGCTCGGCAAGGTCGCCGAGCTTGGCCTGTTCGCCCAGGTGCAGGTGTGCGAAGACCAGTTGCTGGACCTGCATGGCCTGCTGCAAGGCTCCCGGGCGCGTCTGTTGATCGATCACTGTGGCCGCCCGGATGTAGCCGCCGGGGTGCAGCAAGCTGGCTTCCAGGCCTTGCTGCGGCTGGCCGACAGTGGCCGGGCCAGCGTGAAACTGTCGGGTATGCAGAAGTTTGCCGCCGCCGATGCCTTGCTGGAGCAGAGCAGTGCCTACGTCCACGCCCTGCTCGAAGCCTTTGGCCCCGAGGCCTGCGTATGGGGTTCGGACTGGCCGTTCATTCGCCAGCGCTCGCGGGTGGACTACGGCCCGTTGCTGAAACTGGCCGAATGCCTGCTGGCGGATGCCCGCATGCGCCGTGCAGTGATGTGGGACACACCCCGCCGTCTGTTCGGGTTTGCCTAGAACCCGGGTTTTGCCATTCCAATAACAAGAGAGCAACCGTCATGAACACTGAACAGAACGCCAGCCTTGGGGTGTTCGACACCCCGGCGCGCGCGCAGCAACGCACCCGCACCCGCTTCATGATCCTGGCGCTGATCTCCGGCGGCACCATGATCAACTACCTCGACCGCAGCGTGATGGGCATTGCAGCGCCCAGCATCAGTGCCGACCTGGGCTTGAACGCAGCGATGATGGGGGTGATCTTTTCCGCCTTCTCGTGGACCTACGCTGCCGCGCAGATCCCGGGTGGCATCCTCATCGACCGGTTGGGCACCAAACTCACCTACTGGCTGGCGCTGACCCTGTGGTCGCTGTTCACCGGCCTGCAAGGGCTGGCGCAGGGCTTTCTGTCTTTGCTGGGCATGCGCTTTCTGGTGGGAGTGACCGAAGCACCGTGCTTCCCTACCAACAGCCGGGTAGTGGCCACCTGGTTTCCGCAGAGCGAGCGGGCCAGGGCAACGGGTATCTACACCTTTGCCGAGTACACCGGCCTGGCGTTCCTGACGCCGTTGCTGTTCTGGGTGCTGCATGCCTATGGCTGGCGCTTTCTGCTGATGGCCGTGGGCCTGATGGGGATCCTCTATGGCCTGGTGTGGTGGCGCAAATACCATGAGCCGCACCAGTCCACCACGGCCAACCAGGCCGAACTGGACTACATTGCCGCCGGCGGCGGAGTGGTCGATGGCGGGCAGAAAGCCACGGTGTTCCGCTGGTCGCAGATTCCGGCGCTGCTCAAGCACCGCAACATGCTGGGCATCTGCCTGGGGCAGTTCGCCTGCAACTCCACCAACGTGTTTTTCCTCACTTGGTTCCCCACTTACCTGGTGACCGAGCGGCACATGCCCTGGCTCAAGGTCGGCTGGGTAGCGGTGCTGCCGTTCATTGCCGCCTCGCTGGGTACGCTGGTCGGCGGCTGGCTATCCGACGCCTTGCTGCGCCGTGGCTACTCGCTGAACGTGGCGCGCAAGCTGCCGGTGATCGCCGGGCTGCTCACCGCTTCGGTGATTGTTTTGGCCAACTACGTCGAGTCGGATGCACTGGTGATCACCATTCTGTGCATCGCCTACTTCGCCCAAGGGATGTCTGCACTGGCCTGGATGATCGTTTCCGATATCGCCCCGAAAGGCCTGCTGGGCCTCAGTGGCGGCCTGTTCAACCTGTTCGCCAATGCGGCGGGCATCGTCACCCCCTTGACCATCGGCATCATCGTGTCGCTCACCGGCTCGTTTGTCTGGGCTTTGGCGTTCGTGTCGTCGATCACCGTGCTGGGGGCGCTGTGCTACCTGTTCATGGTCAGCGACCTGCGTCGCTTGCCGGATATTCCAACTGTCGAAAATGGAGCAAAACAATGAGCCAGTACCTGCAAGGCCAGACTGCAATCGTCACCGGCGGCATGCGTGGCATCGGCCTGGCGATCGCCCAGCGCCTGCATGCAGCAGGCGCCCAGGTGGTGATCTGGGACCTCGCTGTCGATGGCTGGAACAGCCTTGAAAATGGCTTTGAGCCGGCGCTGCGCCAGGCGGTGGATGTGTCATCGCTGGCCTCGGTAGAGGCAGCGTTTGCCGAGACGCTGGCGCGCCTGGGGCAGGTGCAGATCCTGGTCAACAATGCCGGCATCAACGGCCCGGTGGTGGCGTCGTGGGAGTACCCGCCAGAGGCCTGGGACAAAGTCATCGCCATCGACCTGAACGGCGTGTTCTATTGCTGCCGCACCGCCATCCCGCACATGCGTGAAAACCGCTACGGACGCATCGTCAACATTGCCTCCATGGCCGGCAAGGATGGCGTGCAGTACATCTCGGCCTATTCGGCAGCCAAGGCAGGCGTCATCGCCTTCACCAAGGCGGCGGCCAAGGAGCTGGCGCAGGACGGCGTGCTGCTCAACTGTGTGGCACCGGCCATGGTCGAGACGCCGCTGATGGCCGAAATGACAGCGGAGCATATTGCCGCGAGCAAGGCCAAGATCCCCATGGGGCGCTTCCTCAAGGCCGAGGAGATTGCCAACATGGTCAGCTGGATCGCCGGCCCCGAGTGCAGCTTTACCACCGGCTTCGTGTTCGACCTCAGTGGTGGGAGGGCGACCTATTGAATGGCCTGGGCGTGGCGCACCTGACGGCGCTGGAGCTGGCGCCAGTGAGTCTGGTGCGCGAGGCGCGGTGCGCTGGCTTCAGTGCCGTGGGCCTGCGCCTGCACCCGGTGATGCCGGGGGCGCAGGCTTATCCGGTTGCGGCCGGTAGCCAGGCCATGCGTGAGCTGCGGGCAGTGATGGCAGGGGAAGGCGTGCGTGTGACGGACATCGAGTTCGTTTCGCTGACGGCGCAAACCCGGGTTGCCGATTGCCAGGCGTTGTTGGCCGCCGGTGCCGAACTGGGGGCGACGAGCCTGACGGTGTCGGGGGACGACAGGGATGTTGCACGCCTGACCGGCAACTTTGCAGCGCTGTGCGAACTGGCGCGTGGCCACGGCCTGCGGGTGGACCTGGAGTTCATGCGCTGGCGGCCGGTGGCGACCTTGCAGCAGGCATGCGCGGTGGTGATGGGGGCGGGGCAGGACAACGGAGGTGTGCTGGTCGATGCCTTGCACCTGTTCCGCTCGGGTGGCCAGGTGGCGGACATCATGCAGGTCAATCCACACCTGCTGCGGGCCGTGCAATTGTGCGATGCACCGCTGCTGGCGCCTGCGGACGATCTGATCATTCAGGAAGCGCGTGAGGGCCGCCTGTTGCCGGGGGAGGGGCAACTGCCGCTGGCGCAGTTGCTCACGGCGTTGCCCGGTGACCTGTGCATCAGCGTGGAGGTGCCGTCCGCCGGCTTGCCCGCAACACTGCGGTTGCAAGCGGCGGCACAGGCAACCCACGCCTGGTTGCACGGCAGGCGTGGGTTACCTGCCGTGCAGGGCGCCGGTCACGCCTGATCCGGCACCACAGCGATCACGTCGATCTCCATCAGCCATTCGGCCTGGGCCAACCCGGCCACCACCAACCCGGTGGAGATCGGGAACACACCCTTCAGCCACTTGCCTACCTCCTTGTACACCGGCTCGCGGAAGCGCGGGTCGGTGATGTAAGTAGTGGTCTTGACGATGTGCGACAGGTCCGAGCCGGCTTCTTCAAGCAGTTGCTTGACGTTTTTCATCGCCTGCTCGGTCTGCGCCCGAGGGTCGCCCAGGCCCACCAGCTTGCCTTCGAAGTCGGTACCGACCTGGCCGCGCACATAAATGGTGTTACCGGCCCGCACGGCCTGGCACAGGTCGTTGTCCAGGGTCTGGTTGGGGTAGGTTTCCTTGGTGTTGAACATGCGGATGCGGGTATGAGTAGGCATCAGTGGGCTCCGAGGGTGCTGACGTTGCTGATGGTGTTGTCTTGCTGCTCATCCGCGTCGCGCTGTTCGCGGTCGCGGTAGGCCAGGTAGGTGCGTTGCGTGGCGATGTGGCCGGCGACGTGCTTGGCGTCGTGCCACACGCCCCAGATGAACGACGAGCCACGGCGCGACAGCCACGGCAGGCCCAGGAAGTACACGCCGGGCTCACGGGCTACGCCACGCTGGTGCTGGGGTTTGCCGTTGGCGTCGAAGGTGTCCACCTGCAGCCAGCTGAAATCCACACCGTAACCGGTGGCCCAGATGATGCTGCTGACACCGGCCTTGGCCAGGTCCAGCTGCTGCAGCGGGTTGACCATGCACTCCGGGTCGGCGAGGCGCTGGCGGGCTTCGGGCTCTTGCGGCAGGTCCAGGCCGTTGCGTTCGATGTAGGCATCGGCGGCATCCAGCAGGGCTAGGTAGTTTTCGTCGCCACGGTTGATGTTCTCGACCAGGTTGTTCTGGAAGCGCGCCACGCCGTTCTCGAACGACTGGGTCAGGCCGACCAGGGTCATGCCTAGATGGGCGAGGGCACGGAAGTCCACGGTGTGGCCGCCACGGGCGCCGCTGACGGCGATGGTCACGTGCTCGCGGCCAGGCTTGGCGATTTCTGCGTCCCACTCACCCAGCACGCCCAGCCACCAGCAGAAGTCGCGGTTGCGGTAGGCACGCGGCGGGCGGTCGTGGGCGCCGACCGACAGGTACACCTGGCGGCCCGCACGCATCAGCTCTTCGGCGATCTGCACGCCAGAGGAGCCGGCACCTACCACCAGCACTGCGCCTTCCGGCAGTTGCTGAGGGTTGTAGTAGGCGGCGGAATGGATCTGGTGCAGTTTGCTGTCCTTTGGCGCAATGGCGGGGATCACCGGCTTCTGGAACGGGCCGGTTGCCGCAACCACACGGTTGGCGCGAATCACGCCTTCATTGGTTTCGATGGTAAAGCCCGGGCGGTCGCTGTTGCGCACTACACGCTTCACTTCAATACCGGTGCGCACGGGCAGGTTGTACTTGCGTACGTACTGCTCGAAGTAGTCAGCCACCTGGTCCTTGCCGGCGAAGGCGTCGGCGTCGAGGTTGAATGCCAGGCCCGGGAAGCGGTCGTGCCAGACCGGGCCGTTGGCGACCAGCGAGTCCCAGCGGCCAGTGCGCCACGCTTCGGCGATGCGGTTGCGCTCCAGCACCAGGTGCGGCACGCCAAGCTTGTTCAGGTGTTCGCTCATGGCCACGCCGGCCTGGCCGGCGCCGACGACGAGGGTGTCGATTTCGAGGTTGTTCAGTGTCATGTCCGAGCCCTTGTTCAGGCGGTTTTTGTCAGGTCGGTTTGGAGGACCGCCGTTGCCTGGGGCCAGACTAGGGATGCGATGCAAATGGCGAAAATAGTATTTAGCTGGTGCTTGCCGATAAAACGGCGAAGGCCCTGATTTACCTGGTCTGCAGCGTGCCTGAGAGGCGATTTTGTGCTGTTTTTCAAGCTGTTTTGCAGGCTTAGTTTTTTCCTGCTCAAGGCACAGGAAAATGTTGGTTTCGTGGGTTGGAAGGTTGCGCCCAGAATGCCCTGCATCGCACAGGACAACAGGAGCATTACCATGACCTTCTCCATCATTGGCCGCTGCCAGGAAACCGGCCAGGTCGGCATCGCCATCAGTTCGTCGAGCATTGCCGTGGGTGCCCGTTGCCCTTGGGTACGTGCCGGTGTTGGCGCCGTTTCCACCCAGAACATCACCTTGCCGGCGCTGGGCCCGCAGATTCTCGATGCCCTTGAACAGGGCCAGTTGCCCCCCGCCGCCGCGCTGGACCGGGTGCTCAGCGCCAATGGCTGGAGCGAGTACCGCCAGGTTACCGTGATCGACAGCCAAGGGCAGGTGGCGCTGTTTACCGGGCGCGAGGCATTGGGCACGCACAACGCCGTGGCGGGTGAACAGTGCGCGGCGGCGGGTAACCTGTTGTCCTCGACCCAGGTGATCGAAGCGATGGTCGTGGCGTTCGAGCAGGCTGGCGGCCACCTGGCAGACCGCTTGCTGGCAGCCATGCACGCGGCGATGGCTGCAGGTGGTGAAGCCGGGCCGGTGCACTCGGCGGCATTGAAGATCGCCGGCGAGCTGACCTGGCCATTGGTGGACCTGCGCGTGGACTGGGCTGATACCGACCCGATCGGCGTGCTCGACGGCCTTTGGCAGGCCTACCGCCCACAGATGCAGGATTACGTCACCCGTGCCCTCAACCCGACCGCTGCACCCAGCTATGGGGTGCCGGGCGATGAGTGAATTTGCCAGCCGCGCGCTGCTGGCCCGGCTGATCGGCTTTGCTACGGTCAGCCGGGACTCCAACCTTGAGTTGATCGGCTTTATCCGCGATTACCTGGCCGAGCTGGGGGTGGAGTGCGAGCTGTTTCACAACCCGGAGGGCACCAAGGCCAACCTGTTCGCCACCATCGGCCCACAAAATGTTGGCGGTGTGGTGCTATCGGGGCACACCGATGTGGTCCCGGTGGATGGCCAGGCCTGGACCGTCGAGCCGTTTGCCCTGAGCGAACGTGACGGGCGCCTGTATGGCCGTGGCACGGCCGACATGAAAGGCTTCATCGCTTCGGTGCTGGCCGCCGTGCCCGCGTTCCTCGCTCAACCTCTGCGCATGCCGGTGCACCTGGCATTCTCCTATGACGAGGAAGTGGGCTGCCTGGGTGTACGCTCGATGCTGGCCGCATTGGAACAGCGCCCGCACAAGCCGCGCCTGTGCCTCATTGGTGAGCCCACCGAGCTCAAGCCGGTGCTGGGGCACAAGGGCAAGTTGGCGATGCGCTGCCAAGTCCATGGCGCGGCCTGCCACTCGGCCTATGCGCCCTATGGCGTGAATGCCATCGAGTATGCGGCGAAGCTGATTGGCAAACTGGGTGACATCGGTGACGCCTTGGCCTTGCCACAGCATCACGACGAGCGCTTCGACCCACCGTTCTCCACGGTGCAGACCGGGGTGATCAAAGGGGGCAGGGCACTGAACATCGTGCCGGCGGAGTGCGAGTTCGACTTCGAAGTGCGGGCCTTGCCGGGGTTTGAGGCGCAGGCAGTGGCCGACCAGTTGCAGTCCTATGCAGAAGCCGAGTTGCTGCCACGTATGCGCAAGGTCAATGCGGCCAGTGATATTCGCCTGGCGCCGCTGAGCGCCTACCCGGGGCTGGCGACACCTGCCGACAGTGAGGCGGCGCAGCTGGTGGCGTTGCTCAGTGGTACCGATGAATTCGGCACGGTGGCGTTTGGTACCGAAGGCGGGTTGTTCGACCAGGCGGGTATCCCGACCGTGGTGTGCGGGCCCGGCAGCATGGACCAGGGGCACAAGCCGGATGAGTTTGTCAGTGTCGAGCAGTTGCAGGGGTGTGATGCGATGTTGCTCAGGCTGGTGGACTACCTCAAGCAGGATTAATTGTGATGGCTTCTTCGCGGGTAACCCCGCGAAGTAGCCATCAGCTATTAACTCAAATCTCGATACTTCCACTGACCAACCCATAAACGGCAATCACCGCCCCTAGCACCACCACCGCAAACACCCCCCGTTCGAACCCGCTGAACACCTGCCGCTGCTGCTCCAGCCGGGCCTTGATATACAGCACCGTCCCCGGCCCATAGATCACCGCCGACAACAGCAGGTACTTCATCCCGCCAGCCCACACCATCAACACCGCGTACGCCGTGGCCAGCAAGGCGACAAGCAGGTCCTTGCCACGCTCAGCCGCATCGGTTTCGTACGTCTCCCGGCTTGCCGCCAGCTTTAGCGCATACGCCGCCACCAGCAGGTAGGGGATCAAGGTCAGCGAACTGGTCAGCTCCAGCGCCAGGGTAAAGGCGTACTCGGTAAACCATGTCAGCAACAGGAACAGTTGCACGAACAGCGTGGTGAGCCACAGCGCCGCCAAGGGTACCTGTTGCGGGTTCTGTCGGGTGAGAAAGGCCGGCATGGCCTGGTCGTGGGCGGCCGAGTACAGCACTTCGGCGGCCAGCAAGGTCCACGACAGGTACGCGCCCAGCACCGAGATGATCAAACCGATGCTGATGAAGATCGCCCCCCAGCGCCCGACTATCGCCTCCAGCACCCCGGCCATCGACGGCTGCCGCAGGCCGGCCAGTTCCGGGCGCAACATGACGCCGTAGCTGAGCAGGGTAATGAGCACCAGCAGGCACAGCACGCCGACAAAACCAAGTACCGTGGCGATGCCCACGTCACGGCGGTTGCGCGCATAGCGTGAATAGACGCTGGCACCTTCGATGCCGAGGAACACGAACACGGTCACCAGCATGGTGCTGCGTACCTGTTCGAACAGCGATTCGCCTGGCGGCAGCAGCTCGGCAGCGGCATGCCCGACCCGACCATAGTCGTCGAGGTGGGCCAGGTCGGCTGCCGGGCCGGCCACGGGGGTACCCCAGAAGTTCTGGCTGAACAGGCCACCGTCGAACGCGGCGATGATCACCACGATGAACACCAGGATCGGAATCATCTTCGCCACGGTGGCAATGGTGTTGATCACTGCCGCCTGTTGTACACCGCGCAGGACCAGGAAGTGGAAGGCCCACAACAACACGGATGAAGCGGCGATGGCAGCCACCGTGTTGCCGTCGCCAAAGACCGGAAAGAAGGCGCCGAGCGTGGATTTGATGAGGATGAAGTAGGAGACGTTGCCGATGCAGGTGCCGGCCCAGAAGCCAAAGGCCGAGGCAAAGCCCAGGTAGCTGCCGAAGCCGGCGCTGGCGTAGGCGTAGATGCCCGAGTCCAGGTCCGGGCGGCGGCGGGCAAGGGTCTGGAACACGAAGGCCAGCATCAGCATGCCCAGGCCGGCGATGCACCACGCAATGATGGCACCAAGGCCGCCGGTGGCACGGCCAAAGGTGGCCGGCAGCGAGAAGATGCCGGCGCCGACCATGGAGCCCACTACCAGGGCAGTGAGCGCCCAGACATTCAGTTTGCCTTCCGTTGCTGTGCTCATTGGCCTGGCTCTCCCTTGCGCTGAAGGGTTGAGTAAAGACCGAGGGGACAGTGTGTGCCAGCTTGCCGGCGAATGGGCCGCAGCGCGGCCCCGGCGATTCAGAAGGTAGCCTTGACCTGCAGGCCAACCACCAACGCGTTGTCGATGTCCTTCCCGGAGAACGCCCCTGGCTCGATGATGTATTGCACATCCGGGCGCAGGTTCAGCCAAGGTGTGGCCTGGTAGCCGTAGCTCAGTTCGATCAGTTGCTCCGCGCTGTCGATGTCGGGGAACTGCTGGCCAGCATTGAAGGCTGCATCTTCCAGTACGTCGCGGCTACGCGGGTTGGGTACGGCACGGCCATAACCCAGCGCCACGGTGTCTTTCGGCCGGCCTTCGAACGGCTTGTACAGCACCACGCCCGCGCCATACCACTTGGTGAACGGCGAGGCCGCCTTGCTCGACGCCGAGTACTGGCCGAAGGCGTGCAGGCTGCGGCCTGGCGAGCTTTGGTCGTTCCACACCGCCTGGTCAACCAGCAGGTAATGGCCGCCACGGCCAGACACTTCATCATCGCTGCCGATGCGTTTCACGTCGGAGCTGTCGTAGTAGTAGCCCAGCTTGTACTCGCCCGGCAGTTCACCCTGCAGCTTGTACACCAGCTCCACCGGCACCACGGTGCCCGTGGTGTGCTTGGGGCCAAGGTGCCAGGCACGGCTGGAGTTGCCATTGCTCTCGGGGTCGACGTTGAACGCCGCTACGCGCAGTTGCCAGGCAGGCGAAAGGTCATACTTTACCCGCACGCCCAGGTGGGCATTGGGGTAGTTGGTCCAGCCACTGCCACCCGACATGTTCAGCGGGTGGCCGCAGAAACCGGCGTTCATGAAGTTGCACAGGATACCGCTGTCCAGGCCGCCCAGGTCGTTGCCCATGGCCATGTAGCCCAGCTTGACGTTGAGTGCCGGGGTGAACAGGGTGCGCTCGTAGCTCAGCTCGGTCAGGCGGGTATACAGGCCGCCGAAGTTTTCCTGGATTGGCAGGCGGTTGCCGACCAGGTCTTCCGAGGCGCTGTTGCCGCGACGGTCGTTGATGGTCAGCTGGACCTTGCCACCGTTGTCCAGGCCATACAGTTTCGACAGGTCGAACTGCACGCCCAGCTTCAGGTTCTGCGAGTAACGCGCCGAGCGGTGCAGGCCACCGTGGGCGTTGTAGGCGGTTTCGCCGCTGTAGTCGCCGGTGAACTTGACGCCGTCGTCTTCCAGCTGATGGCGCAGGCCACCCCAGTCACCGGTCAGGGTGCTGCGGGTCATGAGGTCGCCGTCGGCCAGGGCGGTGGTGCTGGCCAGGGCCAGCAGCAGGGTGGGGGTGATGCGGATTGCGGATGGCATTGCTAAATCTCGAATTATTTTTGAGGGCCATTCGCGGGCAAGCCCGCTCCCACAAGGACTGCACAGTTCGTAAGGGCAGTGAGTATCCTGTGGGAGCGGGCTTGCCCGCGAAGCAGGCGACGCGGTCTTACGGCAGAGCGTAAGAAATCACGTAGTCGCCACGGTCAGTCGACTGGCGCGCGCCGCCAGCGGTGATCACCACATACTGCTTGCCGGTTTTCGGCGAGACGTAGGTCATCGGGCCGCCCTGGCTGCCCACTGGCAGGCGGGCCTTCCAGACTTCGTTACCGTTGCTGCTGTCGTAGGCGCGCAGGTAGAAGTCCTGGGTGCCGGCGATGAACACCAGGCCGCCTTGGGTCGACAGGGTGCCGCCCAGGGTTGGCAGGCCGATCTTGATCGGCAGGTGCATGCGGATGCCGAGCGGGCCGGTGTCTTCAACAGTGCCCACCGGAACCTGCCAGGCCACCTGACGGGTCTTCATGTCGATAGCGGTCAGGGTGCCGAACGGCGGGGCCTGGCACGGAATGCCGGCGACCGACAGGAAGCGGTTCTTGTTCACCGCATACGGGGTGCCCTTGAGCGGTACCGCGCCCATGCCGGTGTTCAGTGCTTCGCCACCGGACGCCGCGCCACCCTTGTTCTGCGACGGGATCATCTGGATCCACAGGCCCAGGCGCATGTCGTTGACGAAGATGAAGCCATGCACCGGGTCGGTGGAGATGCTGCCCCAGTTCATGCCACCCAGCGAACCCGGGAAGCTCAGCGACAGGTCGGTGCCCGGCGCGGTGTACAGGCCGTCGTAGCGCATTTTCTTGAAGTCGATGCGGCACAGCAGCTGGTCATACGGGGTGGCGCCCCACATGTCCGACTCGGTCAGGGTTTGTGCGCCGATCTGCGGCATGCCCACCGACTTCGGCTGGGTTGGGGAGTACGGCTCGTTCGGGATGTTGCTTGGTTTGACCGGTACTTCGTCGACCTGGGTCAGCGGCTTGCCGGTGGCGCGGTCGAGCACGTAGATCTGCCCGGCCTTGGTGCCGATCACCACCGCAGGTACCGACTGGCCGTCGTCCTTGGTGAAGTTGATCAGGCTCGGCTGCATGGGCAGGTCGAAGTCCCACAGGTCGTTGTGAACGGTCTGGAACACCCACTTCTGGTTGCCGGTGGTGGCATCCAGGGCCAGCACCGAAGCGCCGTAGGTGTGGTCCAGTTTGCTGCGCTCCACGCCGTAGATGTCGGTGGACGACGAGCCCATCGGCAGGAACACGGTGTTCATCGCCGGGTCGTAGGACATTGGTGCCCAGCTGTTCGGGGTGCTGCGCACGTAGGTGCTGTCGCCCTGCGGCGCCTGGCGATCTTCCGGGTTGCCCGGGTCGAAGGCCCAGCGCATTTCACCGGTGATTACGTCGAAACCACGGATCACGCCGCCTGGCATGTCGGTCTGGACGTTGTCGGCAACACGGCCGCCGACCACCACGGTAGTGCCGGCCATCAGCGGTGCCGAGGACAGCTGGTAGTAAGAGTCCGGTACGTTGCCCAGGCCGGCCATCAGGTTGACCTGGCCGTTGTTGCCGAAGCCTTGGCAGAACTCGCCGTTGTCGGCGTCGACAGCAATCAGGCGGCCGTCGATGGTATTGGTCAGCAGGCGACGCTGACAGTTGGCACCGGCCGGCACGCTTGCCACCGTGATCGGCGAGCTGTTCGGCTGGGTCGGCTGGGCGATGGCGGCGGTGGCATCGAAGTACGCCATGCCACGGCAACGCTGCCAGACCTTGGACTGGGCGTTGATTGCGTTCTTCCACAGCTCTTTGCCGGTGTCGGCATCCAGGGCGATCAGGTTGTTGTGCGGGGTGCAGATGAACACCTTGTTGCCGATCTGCAGCGGGGTCAGCTGGTCTTCGGCACCGTTGCCGTCACTGATGGCCACGTCACCGGTGTGGTAGGTCCAGGCGACTTTCAGCTTGTTGACGTTGTCGCGGTTGATCTGGTCCAGCGCGGCGAAGCGGCTGCCACCTTCGGTGTTGCCGTAGTGGGCCCAGTCTTTCTGCTGCTTGCCATCTTCGACCGGGGTCATGCCCGGGCCATTGCCAGTGGGGGCAACGCTTGGGTGGGCAACGAACATGTTGCCGGCGGCAATCACCAGCACCACGGCCATCACCCCGGCAACGCCGTAGGCACCACGGCCGGCGCTGGCGCCGTTGGCACGTGCCAGCAGCGGGTAGACCAACGCCACGACCATGCCGATTGCGCCGAACATGAACAGGCGCGAGAACAGCGGCCAGAACACCAGGCCGGCGTCGATCAGCGCCCAGAGGGCGGTACCCACCAGGAATGCCGCGTACAGCCAGGCGCCTGCCTGCTTGCGCCGGGCAATCAGCACACCGGCGATGGCCATGGCCAGGCCGCCGATCAGGAAGTACCAGGAACCGCCCAGGCCGGCCAGCTTGACGCCGCCAGCAGCAAGGAGGAGGCCGAGCAGGGCGATGATTACGCCCAGGCCGACCAGGAGGATGTTTGTGGCGCCAGAGGCGCGCGGTGTTTCGTTCATGCCAGGGATCTCAGCAGGTGGAATGCGCGCAGTCTAAGCCCTTAGCTTGCTAATTAACAAGTTGGTACATAATTTTGTGAGGCTGATTGTCGCAGGGCTGAACTTGCGAAGATGTGGCTAAAAGTCTAGAACATGTGCTTAAAAATGCATTAAACGATATGTTCATGTTGGTTAATAATTTTGCACTCATACTTTGGTCGAGTTGGTGTTTGGCCGTCGTCACACCGGCCAAGGCGCGCTGCTGCTGTAAAAAACGGCGAGCCAGACCGTCGCCACTCCAGGTGCAGTCCACTCCACGCGGTGGCGGTAGTGCGGCGGGATGTCCAGGCAATCGCCCGGCGCCAGCAGGCGGGTGTGCTGCTCGTGTTCGAAACGCAGGCCGGCAGCCCCGCTGAGTAGCACGATCCACTCACCTTCGGCCTGGTCGTACCAGAACCCGGGCGGGCTGGCCTGGCCGCTGGAAACGATACGCTCCACGCGCAGGCCTGGGCGGCTGAGCAGTTCATCGATACATTCGGCGCTGGTAGGGTCGCACGGTGGCAGGGCAGTCAGCAGGTTGCCGGGTGTCATGGGAAGCCTCGCTTGAATGGGAGTGGTTCCACTATGGACGCAATCGCCGCGTAGCGCGCTTCTTGACCCGCCCTGCGGTTTGTAAGAACTTTCTGAGTTTTGGAAAACGTGCAGCAGATGGACAAACTCCTGGCGATGAAGATGTTCGTAGCTACCGTCGATGCCCAGGGCTTTTCTGCGGCTGCACGCAGGCTTGGGCTGGCGACGTCGTCGGTAACCCGCCTGGTCGATGCTCTGGAAACGGCCGTAGGTGCTTCGTTGCTCAATCGCTCGACGCGCCAGGTCAGCCTGACCGAGGCCGGAGCCCGGTACTATGAGCGGGCCCGCAGCATTTTCGAGGCGCTGGACGAGGCCGATGCCAGTGTTGCCGACCGTGGCGAGGAGCCCGTAGGTGTCTTGCGACTATGCCTGCCGGTGGAGTTCGGCAGGCGGGTCATCGCCCCGCACCTGGGGCCGTTCCTGGCACGGCACCCGGCGTTGGAGCTGGACATCGACCTCAGCGACCGGCTGGATGACCTGCTGGACGGCCGTTATGACCTGTCGATTCGCCTGGGCGACCCCTCGCCCAATGACGAACTGGTGTGCCGCCAACTTGGCCGCTTCGAGCGGTGGCTGGTGGCCAGCCCGGCATACCTGGCCGGGCGTGACCCGCTGCACCACCCCCGGCAACTGTTGGAGCACGCCTGCCTGCGCTTCCGTTACGGGCAAAAGGCACGGCCCTGGCGCCTGGCGCGCGGGCAGGACAGCCTGGAGCTGAACGTAACCGGGCCGTTGCGCAGCGCCAATGCCGACATGTTGCGTGAAACCGCGCTGGCGGGCAGCGGCATCGCACTGCTGGCCGACTGGCTGGTACGCGAGGATGTGCAGGTCGGGCGCCTGCAGCGGGTGTTGCCCGACTGGCAGGTCAGCCCAGGCATGGCCAACAACAGCATCAATGCCCTGTACCTGCCCAACCACCGTGGCTCGCGGCGGGTGAATGCGTTCATCGACTTTTGCGCAGCGCTGCTGGAGCGGTAGGCGCGGCATTGCGCAGTGTGCAAAGCCGCGTTGCGCCAGCAGCGGATTCTCTGTACTGAGGCGTCTGGGTAAGGTAGCCGGCATATTCCACCCCTTGCCGAGGAACCTCGCATGAATCCCTCCCTTGCCGCCGCGCAGCCCGCAGCCACCGGCCTGAGCCGGGCCCTGGTCGTGCTGTTGGCGTTCTGCTGTGGCGCGATCGTTGCCAACATCTACTACGCCCAGCCCATTGTCGGCCTGATCGCGCCGGACCTTGGGCTGACCACCGAACATGCCAGCCTGATCGTGTCTCTCACCCAGTTGGGTTACGCCCTGGGGCTGCTGTTGCTGGTGCCGCTGGCCGACCTGTTGGAAAACCGCCGGTTGATGGTCGGCACCGCTGTGCTGGCTTGCGTCAGCCTGCTGTTGGCGGGCACCAGCAGCAGCGGCCAGGGCCAGCTGTTCCTGGGCTATGCACTGTTGATCGGGTTCAGCTCAGTGGCGGTGCAGATGCTCATTCCACTGGCAGCGCACCTGGCGCCAGAGGCGCAGCGTGGCCGGGTAGTGGGCAACATCATGGGCGGCCTGTTGCTGGGTATCCTGCTGGCGCGGCCGTTGTCCAGCCTGGTGGCCGACCACTTCGGCTGGCGCGCCGTGTTCATTGGCGCCGCCGGGGTGATGCTGGCGATCATCCTGCTGCTGGCGCTGACCCTGCCGCAGCGTCGGCCCGAGCACAAGGCCAGTTATGCCGGGTTGATGCTGTCGTTGCTCACGCTGTTGCGCCGTTATCCGCTGCTGCGCCAACGCTCGTTGTACCAGGCACTGATGTTTGCAGCGTTCAGCCTGTACTGGACAGCCGTGCCGATGGCGTTGGCGGGTGAGCATGGCCTGTCGCAGAGCCAGATTGCCGTGTTTGCCCTGGTGGGGGCGGTGGGGGCTGTTGCCGCGCCCTTGGCTGGCCGCCTGGCCGATGCCGGGCATGCTCGGGCCGGCTCGCTGTTGGCCCTGCTGCTGGCGCCGGCGGCCTTGTTGCTGGGGCTGACGGCGCCGGGTTACAGCGTGATCGGCCTGGGCCTTACCGGTGTGCTGCTGGATTTTGCGGTGCAGATGAACATGGTCATTGGCCAGCGCGAAGTGTATGCCCTGGACCCGGCAAGCCGTGGGCGGTTGAACGCGGTGTACATGACCAGCATCTTCCTGGGCGGGGCACTGGGTTCGGCGGTAGCCAGTGCGCTGTTCAGCCAGCTCGGCTGGCAGGGTGTGGCACTGGTGGGCGCAGGCTTGCCCGGCCTGGCATTGCTGGTGTTCCTGTTCAAGGCCCGGAGCAACTGACAAGGGGCGTCATCGGCCAAGCGGCAGCGCCACACCGATCAGGGCAAACAGGCTGCCGCAGCAACGGTTGAAACCTTTACCCCCCTTGGCCAGCCAAGGCCGAATACGAAATGCCAACCGCGCCAGCAGGTACTCGACCAGGAACTCGACGCTGGCGAAGGTCGCCGCCATCACCACGAACTGCAGCATCAAGCCGCGTTGCGGGTCGATGAACTGCGGCAGAAAGGCCCCATAGAACAGCAGCACCTTGGGGTTGGCCATGGCCGACAACAGGCCCTGGCGGAACAGGCCGGCATTGCCAAACCGAGCGCTGCGCTCGTTCAGTTCCAGGTGCAGCCCCGGGCTGCGCCACAGCTGGATACCCAACCAGACCAGATAAGCACCCCCCACCCATTTCAATACGCTCAGCACCGAGGCCGAGGTTTGCAGCAAGGCACTGAGGCCGAACATCGCCAGGGCGATGAGGGCGCTGAAGCCGAACACCCCGCCAACGATCGTGAACAACGTTCGCCGGGCGCCGTACAGGGCACCATGAGTCAGGGCCAGCAAGCTGTTGGGGCCTGGGGTCAGTGACAGGCCAATGCTGGCCAGCAGGTAGATCAGCCAGGTGTCGAGTGCCATTTGCGCAATTGCCTTGTTGGTGAGGAGGGTGCCAGTTTATGGCGCGAACTGCGCCTATGCAGGGTAGTATCTGGACATTGAACAGTTGTTTTTGGACGCAACACCATGCTGCCTGATATCCGTTTGCTGATCCTGCCGTTACCGGATTTTGCCCTGTTGCCGTTCGGCGCCTTTCTCGACAAGTTGCGCTTCAGCGCCGATGACGAAGACTACAGTCAGCAGCGCTACTGCAGCTGGACCGTGGCAGGGCTCAGCCTCGACCCGGTGCCATCGAGCAGTGGCGCGGTGGTTCAGGTCGAGGCCGATGCCGGGCAGGTCGATCTGACCCGTTTCGACTATCTGGTCGTGTTCGGCGGGCGCAATGCCATGGCCACCGCCGCGTTGGCGCCGCGCTACCAGGCCTTGCTCAGGCGGGCCGGCAAAGCCGGGGTCAAGCTGGTAGGGGTCGACAACGGCGCCTTCCTGCTGGCTGCCTGCGGGCTGTTGCAAGGGCACAAGGTGGTGGTGCATTGGCGCCACGAAGCCGAGTTTCGTGCAGCATTCCCACAGTTGCAGGTGCTGCGTGAGCAGCTGTATTGCATTGACGGCAGCCGTATCACCTGCGCAGGTGGCACTGCGGCTATCGACCTGGCGGTGGCGTTGTTGTCACAGGCTTGCGGGCGAACCCGGGCGCTCAAAGGGCTGGCTGACATGCTGGTGGACGAAACCCGCGACAGCCGTCATGCCCTGCGCTCGCTTGAGCTGGCCGCCGGGCAGGGGCGGCAAGTGCAGCGGGCGCAGGCGCTGATGCGCCATCACTTGGGCACGCCGTTGGCAGTGGAGCAACTGGCGGCTGAACTGGGCATCAGCCGGCGTCAGCTCGACCGGCAATTTCAGGCCAGCCATGGCATGAGCGCCAAGGCCTGGTGGCTGGAGATGCGCTTGCAGCAGGCGCGCTGGCGCTTGCTCAATTCCAGCCACAGCCTGGCGCAGATTGCCGATGAAGTAGGGCTGGGCGATGCCAGTTACCTGGGCAAATGTGTGCGACGGCGGTTTGGGTGTACGGCCTTGGCGTTGCGAGCAGACAATCATCCAGGATGAAACCCGGTGCACATCCTTGTGGGAGCGCTTACTGCGGTGTCCCGAACAACCCCGTCCAGTAGATCCCTGCATCACTCTTAGGGTCCACCGCATAAGCCGCACCCATTTCACGGAAGTCCGGGTTCATCAGCGTGGCGCAATGCCCCGGGCTCTGCAGCCAGCCTTCGACTACCTTGTGCGCGGTATCACGCCCGGCCGCAATGTTCTCTCCAATCTGCTGATACAGGTAACCCGCCAGTTCTGCCCGGTCACCCGGGGTACGGCCTTCCTTGTCGATGTGGTCGAAGAAGTTCTGGTTGGCCATGGCCCGTGTGTGGCTGGCGGCGACGCCGGCCAGTACGGTGCTCCAGCTCAGGGCGGGGGCGGCGGCGAAGGGTTGGCCACCGCATTGGCGCGGCACCTTGCGCGCGGCGTTGATTTCCTGCAGCACCTTCTGCCCTTCGGCCTGCCAGTCACCCAGGCGGCCACTGAGCAGTGGGCGGGCCAGTACGATGCGCCAGTCGCGGCCCTCCTGGCTGACACCGATATCGACGAACTGCGGATCGAGCACCACCTGGCAAAAGCTTTCTTCGATGGCATGCATGGCAGCGCGCGCATCGCGTGGCCCCGACAGGCTGATGGCCTGAACGTTGACCATGGGGTAGGCGGCGCGGGTCATGGCCTGCTGCAGGTCACGGGTGCCCTCTGGCGAAAGCGCCAGGCGGGTGTCGCTGTTGAGCGGCGGCAGCTCCAGCGACGCCTCGCCACCGCAGGGCTGGGCCTGGCTGCGGTAGACATTGATCGAATCGATCAGTTGCGCCTCTTCGCCGGTGACAGCCAGTGCCCCGGTCGAGACGACCAGGCCCAGCGACAAGGCGGCAACGGATGACAGGACGCGCATGTGGATCTCCCTATGACTGGCAGCGTCGTGGTATGCGCTGCTCATCCTACACAAGCCCGGGGCTTTTGGCCCCTGGCGGGTGCAAAGCAATGAAAACGCCGGCAATCGTTGCGGGCGGCAAAAGAGGGAGTAGACCACTGGTCGGCACAAAAGTGCGATCACTTGGTAATCATTCGTAACATCGGCTAGAAACAATACTCAAACGCTAACTGTTCCCAGTCTGCCAGGAAGGCCATCACCCATGACCCGGAGGCCTGCATGGCACGTGTCTTTGCGTATCAATCGACCTTGCTCGCGTTCTGCTGTTCCGTCGCCGTCGCTGCCCAGGCGGCCGACGGCGCTATCGAGCTGGATGCCACTGCCATCAACGCCGCGGCGGCCAAACCGAAGGGCGAGCCGCCGGAACCTTTCGCTGGCGGCCAGGTAGCCCGGGGTGGACAGATGGGTATCCTGGGTAACCAGGACATGATGGATGTGCCGTTCACCATGACCAGCTACACCTCGCAACTGATCGAGGACCAGCAGGCCGAAGACGTCGGCGACGTGTTGCTCAACGATCCGTCGGTGCGCCAGTCGTTCGGTTTTGGCAACCAGTCGCAGGTGTTCGTCATTCGTGGGCTGCCGCTCAATGGCGATGACGTGGCGTTCAATGGCCTGTACGGCGTGCTGCCTCGGCAGATGATTTCCACCGATGCCATCGAGCGCGTGGAAGTGCTCAAGGGCCCCAACGCGTTCCTCAACGGCGCCAGCCCCACCGGTACCGGGCTGGGTGGCAACGTCAACCTGCAACCCAAGCGTGCCGGCGACACGCCCACCCGCCGTTATACCCAGGACATCAGCAGCGACGGCAGGCTTGGCGAACACCTGGACCTTGGCCAGCGCTTTGGCGAAGACGACCGCTTCGGTGTGCGCCTGAACCTGTCACAACGCGAAGGCGAAACCGCCGTGGACGACCAGCATCAGCGCAGCAAGCTGTTCATTGTCGGGCTCGATTACCGCGGCGACAACTTCCGCCTCTCTACCGACATCGGCTACCAGAAACAACGGGTCAACCACATGCGCAACAGCGTGCGCCTGGGTGCCGGTCTGACCGACATCCCGAGGGCGCCGGATGCCGATCACAACTATGGCCAGGACTGGTCCTGGACCGAGACCGAAGACACGTTCGGCATGGTGCGGGGCGACTACGACTTCAACGACAACTGGAGCGCCTACCTGGCCGGTGGCGTCAAGCACACCCACGAGAACGGCTTCTATGGCACGCCGATTCTCACCGATGCGGCCAGCGGCGCTGCCACCATCGCCGGCTCCGAGATCCCTCACAATGAAGACAACACCACCCTCATGGGCGGCATCAATGGCCGCTTCCAGACCGGCCCGGTCAGCCACCAGCTGAACCTCGGTGCCGCCAGTATCTGGACCCAGCAGGAAAACGCCTTCGTCTTCTACAATTCGCAAGATACGAACATCTACCACACCGACCCGTTACCCCGGCCGACCACGCCTACCTTTACCGGGGGCAAGCTGGACGACCCCGGGGTCACCGGTAAAACCCGCAACCGCAGCATCGCGCTGTCCGACACCGTCGGGCTGTTCGACGACACCTTGCTGGTTACCGTCGGTGTGCGACGTCAGCAGTTGCGGGTGGAGGGTTATGCCTACGACGGCGAAGGCCCAGACCTGGGGCGCAACGCGTTCTACGACGAATCGGTTACCACCCCGGTGTATGGCATCGTCTACAAGGTCAACCCGTCTATTTCGCTGTACGCCAACCGCATCGAGGGCCTGGCCCAGGGGGCGACGGCCTCGGGGCAGGGTATCGTCAACGTGGGTGAAGTGTTCCCACCGGCCAAGACCAAGCAGGTCGAGGCGGGTGTGAAGCTTGATTACCAGAGCTTCGGCGCCAACCTTGCGGTATTTCGCATCGAGCGGCCCACCGATGGTTTTGTGCAAGGCAATGTGTTTGTCCAGGATGGCGAGCAGGTCAACAAGGGTATTGAGCTGAGCGTGTTCGGCGAGCCGGTGCAGGGCTTGCGCCTGATGGCCGGTGGCACGCGCATGGATACCGAGTTGAAGAAGACCCTGAACGGCGCCGACGACGGCAACCATGCCGTCGGGGTGCCAACCTTCCAGCTCAATGCCAGCGTCGACTGGGATGTGCCGGGCTTGCAAGGCGTGGCGCTCAATGCCCGCATGCTGCGCACCGGTGGGCAGTATGCCAACCCGTCGAATACGCTCAGCCTGCCGACCTGGAACCGCTTCGATGTGGGCGCGCGTTACAGCTTCAAGGTGCAGGAAAAGGCGGTCACCTTGCGCGTGAACGTGGAAAACCTCACCGACAAGAACTACTGGGCGTCGGCCAACGGCGGCTACCTGACCCAGGGTGACCCACGGCTGGTCAAGTTTTCAGGCAGCATCGATTTCTGATTCAAGGGCAATGCGTCAACGGGCTAATGCCTGATTCGGCTTGTAGAACAGGAAATGTGTGGTCTGCGCCGTCTTGCGGTAAGTCTTGGCCCAGTCGGGGTGCACGGTGCGGTCGTGGAAGTACAGGGCGCCGCCGGTGGGGTCTTTCAACTGTTGGTTAAGCGCCTTGCGTGCGATTTCCTTGGCCACATCGTAGCGTTGCGCTTCCTCGACCTGGTCCGGGCGCCCGTCGCACCACCAGGAAAACTGGCACGCCTTGGTTTCCACGCCCTGTTTGACCACGCCGCAGATGGTATCGGGGAACCCATCGTGGCCCAGGCGGTTGAGCACCACACTGGCCACAGCCGACATGTCTTCGGCGTCGGCGCCCTTGGCTTCCCAGTAGATGGTGCGGGCCAGGCAGGTGATGCTGTCGTCCAGCGGTGCCTGGCCGGCGGGATCGACCGCCTGGGCTTCACCTGGGGTCAGTTTTTCTGCTTTCTTGGGAGGCGGGGCGTCTTCCACCACCTTTTCTTCAAGCACTTCGGCCTTGTCTTCAGCCACTGCGGCCTTGGCGGTGTCGGCTGCGTGCAAGGGGCCTGCGAGCAGGGCCGAGGTCAAGCCGATCAGGATCCAGGCAAGGCGCATGGGCAAGCTTCCGAAAGAGGGGCTGATACCAGTCTAGCCAAGCGTAAGCATTAGTACCAAAGGCAGG
This sequence comes from Pseudomonas sp. LLC-1, assembly GCF_002992185.1. Classification (NCBI taxonomy): domain Bacteria; kingdom Pseudomonadati; phylum Pseudomonadota; class Gammaproteobacteria; order Pseudomonadales; family Pseudomonadaceae; genus Pseudomonas; species Pseudomonas sp. LLC-1. The sequence continues at coordinate 80,277 of NZ_LUVY01000017.1, forward strand.
GTGGCTGCGGCGGCCACGGTTTGCAGGGCAATGATGGTGGCCATCAGCGGGGCGTTGCCACCCATTTGCCGGGCCATCACGTAGGACGAAGAGGCGGTAGGCAGGGCCTGGAACAGCACCGCCACGACCGCTGCCTGGCCACTCAGGCCAACCAGGCGGCACAAGCCCCAGGTGGTCAGCGGCATGACCAGGAACTTGAACGCCGAGGCGGCCATCAACGGGCGCACCTGCTGGCCCAGGCTGGCGCCACCCAGTGCCGCGCCAACGCACAGCAGGCCCATCGGCAGGGCGGCCTGGCCCAGCGCCTTGACCGTGGGTTCGATACCGGGCGGCAGGCCCAGCCCCGTTACCCGCAGCAGTAAGCCGCCCGCGCAGCCGACGATCAACGGGTTGGCGAAAATCGCCCTCAGCACCGTGGCCGGTGAACTGTGGCGGGCGCTGAAACGGGCGAACACCAGCACGCACAGCAGGTTGACCAAGGGCACGATGGCGGCATTGGCCACCGCGGCCAGGGCGATGCCGGCGCTGCCGTAGATGCCGGCGGCCAGTGTGGCGCCAATGTAGTTGTTGAAGCGGATACCGCCCTGGAAGACCGACGTGAAGTCGGCACCGTCGTGGCTCACTGCGCCTTGGTACAGCACCAGCAGCAGCGCCCCGGCCAGGGTCGACAGCATCAGCACACCGACCATCCCCAGCACTGGCACGCCGTCGAGGTTGGCCGTGGCCAGGCCGTGCAGGAACAGCGAGGGAAGCAATACGTAGTAGCTCAGGCGTTCGGCACCCGGCCAGAAGCTTTCGGCCAGAAAGCCGCGAAGGCGCAGGAAGGTGCCCAGGGTAATCAGCAGGATGATCGGTAGCAGGGTGGTCAGCAGCAACGGGAGCATGGTCGACGTTCCGTGGTCGGGTACGCGCACAGACTACGGGTGAGAAAGGGTTTGTAAAAACGTTGTTTTCTGCACTGACTGTTGAGAAAAAATGCATTGTTGAGGCGCCGGCGCCGTTGGTGCTCACGCTTCCAAGGCCGTCTTCAACACCGCACTCAAATGCCGTCGCTGGCTTTTCTCATGCTCCAGCAACACCACCCGCCGGGTCAGTTGCGGTTCGCCAAACGGCAGGCACGTGGCGGGTGGCAGGCGTTGCAGGTCGTCGTCCGCCATGGGGATGATCGCCACGCCCAGGCCCATCACGGCCATGCGCGCCAGGGCCTCCTGGCTGTCCAGTTCCATCTGCTCGCTCACCTGCAGATGCTGCCGGCGCAGTTCCTGCTCGATCTGCCGCCCGGCCCAGGCGCGTTTATCAAAGCGCAGGAACGGTTGGCTGGCCAGCAACTCGGCTACGCTGTGCCCAGCCAGTTCCGGGCTGGCGATGGCCCAGAAGCGGTCCTCGAACAGCGGTGTGAAGTCCAGGCTTTGCGGGTAGGGGCTGACCGGTTCGGTGGTGATCGCTGCATCGAGTTCGCCGTCCTCCACGCGCCGCGCCAGTTCCGCCGACATCCCTGACGCCACGCTGATATGCAATTGCGGATGGTGGGTCTTGATCCAGACCAGCGCCTTGGGCAGGCGCCGCGCCAGCACCGTGTGGATGGCCCCCAGGCGCAGACGGCCACGCAGGCTCGGGCCGCTGGCCAGGGCGTCGGCCAGTTCGTCATAGGCGCCCAGGATGGTTTCGGCACGCGCCACGGCCAACTGGCCGGCCTCGGTCAGTACCACCTGCCGACGGCTGCGGTCGAACAAGGTCACCTGCAATTCGTCTTCAAGGGTTTTGATGTGCAGGCTCACTGCCGAAGGTGTGAGGCTGAGCAGGTCGGCGGCGCGGGCGAAGGTGCCGTGGCGGGCAATGGTTACCAGGGTGCGCAGGGCTTTGAGGGACATGCGTTGGGTCCGAAGCTGGGCAGTCAGGGGGGCATTGTCAGGCCCGACACTTTCGCAGCACAAGGCTGCTCAGCGCTCATTGCGCCCATACGCCTGGCTGATCCGGTCAATCACCATGGCCAACGCGACAATTGCCAGCCCGGCCTCCACACCTTGCCCCACATTCAGCGTCTGGATCCCCACCAGTACATCCTCACCCAACCCGCGGGCGCCGATCATCGAAGCCATCACCACCATTGACAGGGCCATCATTACCGACTGGTTCAGCCCGGCCATGATGCTCGGCAGCGCCAGCGGAAGGGCAACGCGCCGCAGGCGTTGCCAGCGGCTGGCCCCCAGACCGTGCGCGGCCTGTAGCAGCGAGGGGTCGATCTGGCTCAGGCCCAGTTCGGTCAATCGCACCAGCGGCGGCAGGGCGTAGATCAATGTGGCAAACACGGCGGGCACCTTGCCCAGGCCGAACAGCATCAACACCGGGATCAGGTAAACGAAAGCGGGCAGTGTCTGCATCACATCCAGCACCGGTAACAGCAGCCGCTTCGCCAGTGGCCGGGCAGCCAGCAGAATACCCAGCGGCACGCCCACCAGCACGCACAGGCCGGTACTCACCAGCACCAAGGCCAAGGTTTGCAGCAGTTTGTCCCACAGCCCGATCATGCCGATCAGGGCCAGCAGCGACACCAGCACCGCACTGCGCAGCAGGCTCCGGCTGGCGTGCCAGGCCAGCACGCCGACCAGCAGCAACAGCAGCCACCACGGCAACAGGCGCAGCAGGTTTTCCAGGCCTACCAGCAGTTGCAGCAACTGGTCAGAAACGCTACGCAAATGATCGCCGTAGTTCAGCACCAGCCAATCGACCAACCGGTTGACGCTGTCGGCAAAGGAAAACTGCAAGGCTTGCGGGAAGCCGTTGCTCACAGGCTGCCCTCGACCTTGGCGGCGACTTCACTGGGCAGCCAGGCCTTCCAGACGTCACGGTTGTCACGCAGGAAGGTGAGGGCGGCATCGCGCGACGGCGTGCGTTTTTCGCTCATGTCGGCCAGCGCCTTGTTGAGCCGGTCGATCGGCAAGTCGACCTGTTCGAACACCGTCACCAGGTCCGGGTAGCCTTCACGAAAGGCTTTGGACACGCCAATCGACAACTTCGCCGGCAGCGAACGGCTGCCCTGCGGGTTGGGGTTGCTGGCATCGGTGAGGGTGGCCCAGGCCTGGGCATCGAACGGTGGTTCCTCAAGCCGGATGAGCTTGTAGCGCCCCATCAATGGGGTCGGGTTCCAGTAGTAGAACAACACCGGCTGGCCACGGCGGATGGCTGAGCCGATTTCGGCATCCATCGCAGCGCCGGAGCCACTGCGGAAGTTGGTGTACAGCGTGTCCAGGCCGTATGCCTTGAGCTTCTGGCTGTTGACCGTTTCCGACGTCCAGCCACTGGGGCTGTTCAGGAAGCGACCTTTGTCGGGCGACTCGGGGTCACGAAATACCTGCGGGTAACGCTTGAGGTCGTCGACATGGCGCAATTCGGGCGCCATGGGCTTCAGTTTGCGCGCGGCGTCGCCCTCGATCACATACGCAGGCACCCACCAGCCTTCTTCGGCATTCTTCACCGTATCACCCAGTGCGAATACCTGGCCTGCCTGCTCGGCTTTGACCCACGCCGGGCTGCGTCCGGCCCACTCTTCGGCAATCACTTGCAGGTCGTTACGGGCCAGGGCCACCTCCATGCTGAGCGTGCTGCCGGGCAGGGTGTCTGTAGGGTAGCCGTAACCGCGCTCCACGATCAGCCGCAGGATTTCGGTGGTGAGGGCGCCGCTTTCCCAGCCGATGGCACCGAAATGGATGGGTGGGCGTTGTTCTGCCGAAGCGGCACTGTCAGTACTTGCCAGGCCTACGGCCAGCAGCAGGCCGGCCAGCAGTGTTGAAATCTTCTTCATCCAGACCTCGTCGTTTGCCGCGCCTTGGGTGCAGGCAAGTGTAGACGACGAGGTTTGGGCGGTTTTCAGGGCCGCACGAGGCGGCCCTGCCTGCCTCAGACGCGGAACTGGTCCATCAGCGCCTGCTGCTGGTTGGCCAGGCTGTTCAGCGACTGGCTGACCCGCGCCGACTCGTTGGCCTGGCCCGACAGCGACTCCGTGACATCGCGGATGGTCGCCACGTTGCTGTTGATTTCTTCAGCCACCGCGCTTTGCTCCTCGGCGGCCGAGGCGATCTGCAGGTTCATGTCGGTAATCACGCTCACCGCCTGACCGATACGCTGCAATGCCGTCACGGCCTGGCCAACCTGCTCGACGCCGCCCTGGGCCTGGCGATGGCTGTTGTCCATGGCGCCGACCACTTCGCGGGTGCCTGCCTGCAAGGCTTCGATCACCTGGCGGGTTTCTTCCACCGACTCCTGGGTACGCCGGGCCAGGTTGCGCACTTCATCGGCCACCACGGCAAAGCCACGGCCGGCTTCACCTGCGCGGGCAGCCTCGATGGCCGCGTTGAGGGCCAGCAGGTTGGTCTGCTCGGCAATCGAGCGGATCACCTCCAGCACCGAGCCGATCTTCTCGCTGTTCTGCGCCAGGCCCTGGACCTCGGCCATGGCGTCGCTCATGTTGGCGGCCAGGGCGTCGATGCTGGTGGTGGTGTGGTCGATCACCGCCAGGCCTTCACGGGTGGCCTGGTCGGCGTCGCGGGCAGCTTGCGCGGCCTGGGCCGCGCTGCGGGCCACGTCCTGGGCGGTGGCGCTCATTTCGTGCGAGGCGGTGGCCACCTGGTCGACCTGGCGGTACTGCTGTTCCATGCCGGCGCTGGTTTCACTGGCAATGGCCGAGGACTGGTCGGCGGTACCTCGGGCGGCCTGCACCGAGCGTTTGACCTCGGCGATGGTCGGCTGCAGCTTGTCGAGGAAGCGGTTGAACCAGCCGGCCAGTTCGCCCAGCTCGTCCTGTTTCTGGTAGGTCAGGCGGCGGGTCAGGTCGCCCTCACCGCTGGCAATGTCCTTGAGCATGGCGGCCACGCCAAGGATGGGACGGGTAACGCCACGGGCCATCAGCCACACCATCAGCAGGCCGGCAATGGCTGCAGCCAGGCCCAGGCCCAGCTCAAGCAGGGTGCCGCTGGTGTTCAGTGTGTCCAGTTCCTGCTTCAGCTTTTCGGCAGGCCCTGTCAGGGCGTTTTCCGGCACATCCAGCAGCACGCCCCAAGGCTGGGCGTCGGGGATCGGCCGGAACGCGGCCAGCACTTTCAGGCGCTGTTGGTCGTGCAGGATGGTCATCTTGCCATCGGCCAGCTTGCGCACCAGCTCGGCGCCCTTGGTCGGGTCCACCTGATCGAAGCGCTGGGCCAGCTTGCTGGCGTCTGCGCTGTAGCCGGCCAGCAGGCCGACCGGGCTGAGGATGCCGACCGTGGTGCGGCCTTCGTACAGGCTGCGGCTGGCTTCCTGGCTCAGGGCCTGCAGGCTGTTGAGGTTGATGTCGATGGACAGGGTGGCAATGATCTTGCCGTTGACCGTCAGCGGGAAGACGATGCTGGTCATCAGCACCTGCTGGCCATCGATGTCGTAAAAGTACGGCTCCACCACGCACACCTTGCCGGTGGTGCGCGGGCACACCCACCAGGTGTTGGCCGGCTGGCCGCTGGGGCCGATCTCGGTGTTGGCCATGTCATGCTCGGGCAGCGCCATGGCGGTCAGCTGGCCGGCGCGTGGTTGCGACCAGTACAGGGCAAAACGGCCGGTTTCGTTGCTGCCCAGCTCCGCCTTGCCGGCAAACAGGCTGTCCTTGCTGTCCAGTGCGTTGGGTTCGAACACCAGCGAGAGGCCAAGCAGGTCGGGGTTGGCCTGCAGTGCGGCGCGCACTTGGCGGGTAATGTCCTCGCGCAGGTCAAAGGCATCGAGAAAGCGCTTCTCTGCCTGTTCACGCAAGAACAACACTTGACGGGCGAAGCCGGCGCCGTACTGGTAGGCGTCCATGAACTGGCGGCGGATGTTCAACGCCTGCACCTCACCTTGCGATTCGATGCGCGACTGCGCCGCTTCGGTCAGCATTTGCATGCTGCTGGCCTTGACCAGGTCTGAGCTGTGGTCCATGCGGTACAGCGACAGGCCGACGAGCAAAGTGACGATGCCGGCCAGGCAGAGACCGGCGAGCAGGGTGATCTTCCACTGGATGGAAAGTTGTCGCAAAGGCATGGGGGCGGATCCCTTGTAATAAGAGTGTGGCTAGCGACTGTGTCGGCGGGCGCGGTTTTTTCTTTATTCAAACGTTCAATTTAATTGTTGCGGCCGCTTGCGCTCCCACAGTGATCGCGTGTCCCTTCAGGCATTGGTAATGCGCCGCAACATGGCGCTTTTGACATCTGCCGCCCACTGCTTCAGAGTTCGCGCTTTTTTCTGTCGTAATGAGGTAAGCCAACCATGAATGCAGTGATCGCCGCGGTCGGCATCATGCTGATACTCAGCCTGTCCCGCGTGCACGTGGTCATCGCCCTGATCATTGGCGCCCTGGTCGGTGGGCTGGTGGGCGGCCTGGGCGTCGAAGGCACGCTCAAGGCCTTCAACGGCGGCCTGGGCGGTGGTGCCACGGTGGCTTTGTCGTATGCACTGTTGGGCGCTTTTGCGGTGGCCATCGCCAAGTCCGGCCTGGCCCATGCCTTGGCTGACCGTGCACTGGCCATGATCGATCGCCAGGGCCACGCCAATGGCGGCAAGGTCAAATGGCTGATGATTGGCCTGATGCTGGTGGTGGCGGTGTCGTCGCAGAACATCCTGCCCATCCACATTGCCTTCATCCCGCTGCTGGTGCCGCCGCTTTTGTATGTGCTGACCCGCTTGCGCATCGACCGCCGGCTGATCGCCTGCGTCATCACCTTCGGGCTGATTACCCCGTACATGTTCCTGCCGGTGGGCTTTGGCAACATCTTCCTCAACGAAATCCTGCTGGCCAACGTTGCCCGTGCCGGTGTCGATGTGAGTGGCGTCAATGTGACCCACGCCATGGCCATCCCGGCGGCAGGCATGCTCGCAGGCCTGTTGCTTGCCGTCTTCATCAGCTATCGCAAGAAGCGTGACTACGACCTGGCCCGCATCGAGCAGGTGGAGCAGGTGAGCGTGCAGTACAACCCGCTGACACTGCTGGTGGCGGGGCTGGCAATCGCCGCAGCGTTCATCGTCCAGCTGTTGCTGGATTCGATGATCATCGGGGCCATGGTCGGCTTCCTGATTTTCTCGCTGTCGGGCATCGTCAAATGGAAGGACACCGATGACCTGTTCACCGAGGGCATGAAGATGATGGCCATGATCGGCTTCATCATGATTGCCGCTTCGGGCTTTGCCGATGTGATGAAGGCCACCGGTGAGGTGAAAAGCCTGGTGGAAACCTCGGCGCAGTGGATCGACCACAGCAAGGGCATCGGCGCCTTGCTGATGCTGCTGGTGGGCCTGCTGGTGACCATGGGTATCGGCTCGTCGTTCTCCACTGTGCCGATCCTGGCCGCGATCTTCGTGCCGCTGTGCGTGCAACTGGGCTTCGACCCGGTGGCCACGGTGTGCATCGTTGGCACTGCCGGTGCCTTGGGAGATGCGGGCTCGCCGGCTTCGGACTCGACCCTGGGCCCAACCTCGGGCCTGAACGTCGACGGCCAGCATCACCACATCTGGGACACCGTGGTGCCGACCTTCATCCACTACAACCTACCGCTGCTGGCGTTCGGCTGGCTGGCTGCGATGACCTTGTAAGGCGGGGAGGGCGTCAGCCCTTGTCGGGCGGCGGCGAGATGCGGTTGAGCACGGTGCTGCCGTCCTTGCTGCGGGTCAGGTAGACCGGCAGCACCTTGGGCAGGTTGTTGACCAGGCGCCCCACTTCACGGGTGTTGTAAATGCCGCTGATGCGGATGCGACCGGTGCTGGCATCGGCCAGCAGCAGCGGCGCGTCGAGGTAGCGGTTGATCACCGGCAGCGCCTGTTCCAGGCTCAGGTTGTCGAGCACCAGCTTGCCGCTGCGCCAGGCCAGGCTGTTGCCGTAGTCGTCGCTCTGCTCCAGTTGGGGCTCGAAATCGCCCTGGTGGTAGCTGGCCTGCATGCCAGGCCCAAGGCGATAGCCACCGGTGCTGCCGTCGCTGGACACCAGCACCGAGCCTTCTACCAGGGTGACCTTGACCTGGTCCTGGTATTTCCACACGTTGAACTGGGTGCCGGTGACCCGTGTCTGGCCGCGACCGGCGCGCACGATGAACGGGTGGTTGCTGTCGTGCTGAACCTTGAAGAACGCCTCGCCGCGCTTGAGCGTGACCTGGCGCTGGTCCTTGTAGTTGAGGTAGGTGAGCTCGGTATTGAGGTTGAGCTGCACCGTGCTGCCGTCGCTCAACTCCACGGTCTGCATGCGGTCACTGGCTTCGAAGTGCTGGTAGTGGTTGGGCAGCCAACCTTGTTCCCAGCCCACCCAGCCGGCCAGCGGCAGTACCGCCAGGGCGATGGCTGCGGCAGATGCCAGCGGGCGCCAGCTGCGTGGACGCGCAGGGTGTCGGGCAGGCGGGTTGAACTCGACGACAGTGGCGGTGCGTGGCAACAGGTCGGCGGTTTGCCAGATTTCCAGCATCGCCTCGTATTCCTCGGCATGCCGCGGATCTGCTGCCAGCCAGCGGGCGAAAGCCTCGCGCTCGCCAGCCGTGCAGTCTTCGGCGTGCAGGCGCATGCACCAATGCGCGGCGGCGTCGGTGATGGCATCGTCAGGGCTGGGATTGAGGCGGTCGTGGTTCATTGCGGCTCCGGGTTTTGCGCATTCTACCCTTGCTAGAGGGCTCCCGAGAACCGACGTAATGGCGAATGACTATCAGTTGTGCCGTTTTTTCGTCGGATTTGCAACGGTTTTTCAGCGTTTGAGAACCCTTCGCGCAAGTAAATGCAGGCTGAGCCCCTTGGGGCTGCTGCGCAGCCCATCGCCGGCAAGCCAGGCTCCCACAGGGACTGCACAAGGTTTGCGGCCTGTGCAATACCTGTGGGAGCCTGGCTTGCCAGCGATGGGGCCGGCGCAGGATTGTCAGAATTGTTCGGCTGGCATCCCATAAAGGCTGTCACTACCCGCCCGAATACTGGCCTCAAGCCCCAACCCACGCGGCAGAACCCGTTGGAAGAAGAACGCCGCACACGCCAGCTTGGCCCCATGGAAGTCAGCGTCCTCGTCCTGCCTGGCCAACGCCACCGCCGCCATCCGCGCCCACATGTAGGCATATGCCGTCAGCCCGAACAGCTGCAGGTACTCTACCGCCACCGAGCTGACCAGATTGGCGTCCTCGCCGACACGCGCCCGCAGCCACGCACTGGTCGCCTCCAACCGCGCCAGGCTTGCCTGCAGGGCTTCGCGGTGCAACGGGGCATCCACGCTGAAACTCCGCACTTCGGCGGCAAAGCTGGCCAGCGCCTGGCCGCCGTCGGCCAGTACCTTGCGGCCGAGCAGGTCCAGGGCCTGAATACCGTTGGTACCTTCATAAATCTGCGCAATGCGCACGTCACGCACCCGCTGCTCCTGCCCCCATTCGCGGATATAGCCGTGGCCGCCATACACCTGCTGGCCAAGCACGCAGCTTTCCAGGCCGTTGTCGGTGAAAAACGCCTTGGCCACTGGCGTCAACAGCGCCACCAGGCGCTGGGCATGTTCGCGTTCGCCGGCATCTTCAGCGTAACGGGCCAGGTCCAGCTGCTGGCCAACGTAGGCGGCAAATGCCCGGCCACCTTCGGTGAGGGTGCGCATGGTCAGCAGCATGCGCCGTACATCGCCGTGGTGGATGATGGGGTCGGCCGCCTTGTCCTGCGCCTGCGGGCCGCTGGCGGCGCGGCTTTGCAGGCGCTCGTTGGCGTAACGGGCGGCGCTTTGGTAAGAGGCTTCGGCACAACCGATGCCCTGGATACCGATGGACAGGCGCTCGTAGTTCATCATGGTGAACATGGCTGCCAGGCCCTTGTTCGGCTCGCCCACCAGGTAACCGATGGCACCATCGAAGTTCATTACGCAGGTGGCCGATGCCTTGATGCCCATCTTGTGCTCGATCGAGCCGCAATGGGCGGCGTTGCGTGCGCCCAGGCTGCCGTCGGCCTCGACCAGGTACTTCGGCACCAGGAACAGCGAGATGCCTTTGGCGCCAGCGGGCGCATCCGGCAGTTTGGCCAGCACCAGGTGGACGATGTTCTCGGTCAGGTCCTGCTCGCCGCCGGTAATGAAAATCTTGCTGCCACTGATGTGATAGCTGCCATCGGCCTGGGGTTCGGCGCGCGTGCGGATCAGCCCCAGGTCGGTGCCGGCGTGGGGTTCGGTGAGGCACATGGTGCCCGCCCAGCGGCCTTCGTATAGGGGTGGCAAGTAAGTGGCCTTGAGCGTTTCGCTGGCGTGGGCATCGATGGCCAGGCAGCTGCCAGCACTCAAGGCCGAATACAGGCTGAAGCTGCAATCGGCGGCGTAGAGCATTTCTTCGAACAGTACGCCCAGCATTTTCGGCATCCCCATGCCGCCATACGCCGGGTTACCGCCCAGGCCCACCCAGCCGCCTTCGCGGTAGGTGTGCCAGGCTTCGCGGAAACCGTCTGGCGTGGTGACCTGGCCTGCTTCGAAGTGCACGCCTTGTTCGTCGCCGTTGCGGCTGAGCGGGGCGATCAGCTGGCCGGTGACTTTGGCGGCTTCTTCGAGGATGGCGTCGGCGGTGTCGGCGTCGATGCGTTCGGCCAGGGCAGGCAGGCGGGCCCACAGGGCCGGGGCGTTGAATACGTCGTGCAGGACGAAGCGCATGTCGCGCAGTGGGGCTGAATAGGTGGTCATCGTGTGCTCTTGGAAGAGTGAGGGTGTCTGGGCGGGCCTCATCGCCGGCAAGCCAGCTCCCACAGGGACCGCGCAACCCTCAAGACTTGCGCGGTACTTGTGGGAGCTGGCTTGCCGGCGATGAGGCCGCTACGGCTTCAGAGGGCTTTGGCCCGGTCGCGCAGCACGTACTTCTGGATCTTGCCGGTGGAGGTTTTGGGCAGTTCGCCAAACACTACGGTCTTGGGCACCTTGAACCCGGCCAGGTGCTCGCGGCACCAGCTGGTGATGTCGGCTTCGCGGGTGTCTTCCCGGCCAGGCTTGAGGGCTACGAAGGCGCACGGGGTTTCTCCCCATTTTTCATCCGGGCGCGCCACCACGGCGGCCTCGAGCACCGCCGGGTGTTTGTACAGGGCGTCCTCGACCTCGATGGTGGAAATGTTCTCGCCACCGGAAATGATGATGTCCTTGAGCCGGTCCTTGATCTCCACATAGCCATCGGCATGCCACACCGCCAGGTCGCCCGTGTGGAACCAGCCGCCGCGGAAGGCTTCGGCGGTCGCCTCGGGGTTTTTCAGGTAGCCCTTCATCACCGTGTTGCCGCGCATGAAAATCTCGCCCAGCGTGTTGCCATCGCGCGGCACCGGCTCGAGGGTTTGCGGGTCGGCAACCATCAGGCCGTCGAGCGTCGGGTAACGCACACCTTGGCGTGACTTGATGCGCGCGCGTTCTTCCAGCGTCAGTTCGTCCCACTCGTCATGCCAGGCACACACGGTCACCGGGCCGTAGACTTCGGTCAGGCCGTAGGTGTGGGTAACCTGGATGCCCATTTCTTCCACGGCACCGATCACCTTGGCCGGTGGTGCGGCGCCGGCCACCATGGCCTGCACCGGGTGCTCGATGGCGGCCTTGGCGGCTTCCGGCATGTTGACCAAAGCGTTGAGCACGATCGGTGCGCCGCACAGGTGGCTGACCCGGTGTTCGCGGATAAGGTTAAGGATCTTCTGCGGGTCGACCCGGCGCAGGAAAACATGCGTACCGGCCAGGGCGGTGATGGTCCAGGGGTAGCACCAGCCGTTGCAGTGGAACATCGGCAAGGTCCACAGGTACACCGGGCGATGCCCCATGGCCCAGGTCATCTGGTTACCCAAGGCGTTCAGGTAGGCGCCGCGGTGGTGGTAGACCACGCCTTTTGGGTTGCCGGTGGTGCCGGAGGTGTAGTTGAGCGAAATGGCCTGCCACTCGTCATCCGGCCACTCCCAGGCATATTCCGGGTCGCCCTCGGCGAGCAGGGCCTCGTAGTCCAGCTCGCTGACCGCACGGCCTTCGCCGTACTCGGGGTCATCCACGTCCACTACCAATGGCGGATGTTCGAGCAGCGCCAGGGCGGCTTCAATCACCGCATGGAACTCGCGGTCGGTAATCAGCACCTTGGCCTCGCCATGCTGCAGCATGAAGGCGATGGCCTCGGCGTCCAGGCGTACGTTCAGGGTATTGAGCACGGCACCGGTCATGGGCACACCAAAGTGGGCTTCGAGCATGGCCGGGGTGTTGGGCAGCATCACTGCCACGGTGTCGCCACGGCCGATGCCGCGGCCCACCAGGGCACTGGCCAGGCGGCGGCAGCGTTGGTAGGTGTCTTGCCAGTTGCGGCGGATGGCGCCGTGGATCACGGCGGGGTAGTTGCCGTAAACGGCAGCAGTGCGTTCGATGAAACTCAGCGGGGTGAGGGCGACATGGTTGACGGCAGCGGGCATCAGGCCCTGGGCATAGATCGACATGCGGTAATCCTGTAAGGGAGGCAGGCGCAGCCTGTGCGCTTGGCCCCCGGTGGCTGATTGTTAGCTCTGTTCAGGGTGCGGGAAGGCGTACGGTAGGCCGCCTTCCTCTGTCGCAGTTTTACGCGAACCGCTATGGTAGTAGGAATATCGACTATAGCAATATAGTAAAACTACTATAACAACGAGCCGCCTATCGTGGACAAGACCGCTTATCCCTTGCTCGCCAAGGACCCTCAACCCAGCCTGCTGCTGGCCGATGACGCCAGGCCGCTGGCGCTCAACCCCGCGCTGCAAGCCTGGGTAGATGAAGGCCCGGGGCTGGCCAGCTGGCTGCCGGCCAACTGCGCCGCGCTGGTACGTGCCTGCCTGCGCCAGCACCGGGCGATTGCCGATGTCGAAGTGCAGGTGGGTGAGCGCATCGTGCTGTGGACGTTCATGCCTGATGACCAGGGCCAGCAGGTGCTAGGGCGCTGCCGTGACGCCAGTGAAGAGCGCCAGGGCGCGCGTGAGGCCAGCCGTGCACGGCGCTTGTATCGGTTGATCATCGAGAACACCACCGACCTGATCTCCCGGCACAGCCCCGATGGCCGCTTTCTCGATGCTTCTCCGGCCGCATTTCGCTTGCTCGGGTTGTGGCCCGAGCAACTGCGCGGCATGCCCGTGCACAGCTTGCTGCACCCGCGCGAGCGGCGCCAGGTGCTGCGCCAGGCGGCAGCAGCGCTGGACCAGGATGGCTACCACACCATGACCTGCCGGGTACGCCAGGCTGCGGGTGGTTACCGCTGGTTCGAAATTGCCAGCCGGGCCATCCGCGAAACCTACACCGGCACGGTGGTGGAGGTGGTCAGCGTATCCCGCGACATCACCTTGCGCATCGAAGCCCAGGAAAGCCTGGCGCACAGTGCCCGGCTGGCCACCCTCGGCGAACTGGCCTCGGGCATCGCCCACGAGATCAACCAGCCGTTGGCTGCGGTGGTCAATTACGCCAACGCCAGCTTGCGCTACCTGTCGAGCATCGAGCGCGACCCGCAGGCCCGTGAGCGTGTAGGGCAGGGGTTGCAACGCATCAGCGAACAGGCTACCCACGCCGCTGAAGTGATCCGCCGGCTGCGCGTCTTCCTGCGCAAGGGGCCACGGAACCTGCAGGCGCTGGACGTGACCGAGGTCGCCGAGGAGGCCATGCGCTTGTGCGCGTGGGAGGCCGCGCGTGACCAAGTGACGGTGGAGCTGCGCATGAGTACGCAACTGCCCTTGGTGTACGCCGACCGGGTGTTGCTGGAACAGGTTCTGCTCAACCTGTTGCGCAATGCCATCGATGCCAACCGCGAGCAGCAGGGCGAGCGGCCGTCACGTATCCTGCTCGGTGCTGCGCGTGATGGCGACGGCGTACTGGTCGAGGTGGCTGACCAGGGCCCGGGTGTGGAACCCGCGCGACTGGACGATATCTTCACGCCGTTCACCACCAGCAAGGCCGACGGCCTGGGCCTGGGTTTGAGCATGAGCCGCAGCCTGATCGAAGGCTTTGGCGGCAGCCTGTGGGCGCGGGCGGGTGGCAACGGCGGTCTGGTATTGTGCTGCCGCCTGGCGGTCAGCAGGGGATAAGGGGGAGTTGAGGGTGCAAGCGAAAGTGTATGTGGTCGATGACGACCAAGGGATGCGCGACTCGACGGTCTGGCTGCTGGAATCGGTGGGTTTGCAGGCCTTGCCGTTTGCCAGTGGGCAGGCATTTCTCGATGCCTGCGTCGACGATGGGCCTGCCTGTGTGCTGCTGGATGTGCGCATGCCGGGGCTGGGCGGGCTTGCGGTACAGCAGGTGATGCGCGAGCGCGGCCTGGTGCTGCCAGTGATCTTCGTCAGTGGCCATGCCGATGTGCCGATCGTGGTGCGCGCGTTCAAGGCTGGCGCCTGCGACTTCATCGAAAAGCCTTACAACGACCAGTTGCTGCTCGACAGCGTGCAGGCCGCGCTGGAGCGTGCCACGCGTGCGCGGCAGGGTGATCAGGCATTGGCCCAGGTGCAGGCGCGTATCGACGGCCTGACGCCGCGCGAGCGTGACGTGTTCGTGCCGCTTGCACAGGGGTTGAACAACCGAGAGATTGCCGAGCAACTGGGCATCAGCGTAAAGACCGTGGACCTGTACCGGGGGCGGGTGATGAAGCGTTTGCAGGCGGATAGCCTGGCAGAACTGGTGGGCATGGCGATTGCCTGCGGGGCTGTGGAGGCATTGGGCCTGCGAGCGCGGTAGCCGCCTTGGCGTCCCCCTATAGGCGCGGCATTTCAGTCAGAAATATGAAATTTTGCATAGCTACCTAATCAAAGCTTTGACATTCACTGCCTAGGCAGTAATATTTTCACACAATTACCCGAGCAATCCCCGATGGCCCATTTTTCCCCCGAAAACTTCCAGACCTGCGCCATCGGCATGTTGCTCGGCCGCGCAGCGATCCTGAAGGACCGCATTCTCGACTGGCACCTTGAGTCAGAGGGCGTCACCGCCGCGCAGTTCAAGGTGCTGATCATCGTCACCCAGTACCAGGTGGACACCCCGGCCGAGCTGTGCCGCTACCTGGGTCTGGACAGCGGTTCGATGACCCGCATGCTCGACCGCCTCGAACAGAAGGACCTGATCGTGCGCAACCGCTGCGCCGACGACCGCCGCCAGGTACGCCTGGCGCTCACCGCCGACGGCCAGCGCCTGGCCGACCGCCTGCCGGAAATTGGCGCTGCCGCCATGAACGAATTGTGCGGCGTGCTGGCACCGGAAGAGCTCAAGGCCCTGGAAGGCCTGCTGGCCAAGGTGCTGCTCAGTGCTGGCGACCCGTTGACGATCCGCCGTTTTGGCGACCGTTGAACCCTGTCACGAATTATCCAAGGTATTGTCATGGCCACTCCCGCAGACACCCCGACTCCCTCCGCCGCGCCCGAGCCGTCGCGCAAGCGCAAGGCCTGGCTGCTTGGCCTGGTGTTGTTGCTGATCCTTGCCGGTATCGGCACCTGGGCCTGGTACAGCCTGGTCGGGCGCTGGCACGAAAGCACCGACGATGCCTACGTCAATGGCAACGTGGTGGAGATCACCCCGCTGGTCACCGGCACCGTCACCAGCATTGGTGCCGATGACGGCGACCTGGTCCACGCCGGCCAGGTGTTGCTGCAATTCGACCCGGCCGACAGCGAGGTGGCCTTGCAGTCCGCCGAGGCCAAGCTGGCGCGCAGCGTGCGGCAGGTACGCGGGCTGTACAGCAACGTCGACTCGCTCAAGGCTCAGCTGGAAACCCGCCAGGCCGAATTGCGCAAGGCACAGCAGGACTTCAACCGGCGCAAGGTGCTGGCCGACAGCGGTGCCATTGCCGCAGAAGAGCTGTCCCATGCTCGCGACGACCTGAGTGTCGCCCAGGCGGCCGTCAACAGTGCCCGCCAGCAACTCAGCACCAGCAGCGCGCTGGTCGATGACACCGTGGTGTCTTCGCATCCCGAAGTGATGGCTGCTGCTGCCGACCTGCGTCAGGCCTACCTGGACCATGCCCGTACCACCCTGGTGGCGCCGGTGACCGGCTACGTTGCCAAGCGCACCGTGCAACTGGGCCAGCGCCTGCAACCGGGCACTGCGACCATGGCGGTGATCCCGCTGGACCAGGTGTGGATCGATGCCAACTTCAAGGAAACCCAGCTGCGTGACATGCGCATCGGCCAGCCGGTGCAGATCAGCGCCGACCTGTACGGCAGCGAGGTCAAGTACAGCGGCACGGTGGACAGCCTGGGGGCCGGTACCGGTAGCGCATTCGCGCTGTTGCCGGCACAGAACGCCACTGGCAACTGGATCAAGATCGTGCAGCGGGTGCCGGTGCGTATTCACCTCAGCCCTGACCAGCTCAAGGACCACCCGTTGCGCATCGGCCTGTCCACGGTGGTGGAAGTCGACCTGCACGACCAGAGCGGTCCGGCCCTGGCCCAACAGCCGCCGCAACAGGCCAGCTACACCACGCAGGTGTACGACCGTCAGTTGGTCGAGGCCGATAACCTGATCGCCCGGCTGATTCACGAAAACAGTGCAACCGGCAAGACGGCCCAGCGATGAGCAACAACGCCGCTGCCCAGTTCACGCCGCCGAGCCTGTTGCTGACCACCATCGGCCTGTCGCTGGCGACGTTCATGCAGGTGCTCGACACCACCATCGCCAACGTGGCGTTGCCGACCATTTCCGGCAACCTGGGGGTGAGTTACGAGCAGGGCACCTGGGTCATCACGTCGTTCGCGGTTAGCAACGCCATCGCCTTGCCGCTGACCGGCTGGCTGAGCCGGCGGTTTGGTGAGGTGAAACTGTTCATCTGGGCCACGCTGCTGTTCGTGCTGGCCTCGTTTCTGTGCGGTATCGCCCAGTCGATGCCGGAGCTGGTCGGCTTTCGCGTGTTGCAGGGGGTGGTTGCCGGGCCGTTGTACCCGATGACCCAGACCTTGCTGATTGCCGTGTACCCCCCGGCCAAGCGGGGGATGGCGTTGGCGCTGCTGGCGATGGTCACGGTGGTGGCGCCGATTGCCGGGCCGATTCTGGGGGGCTGGATTACCGACAGCTACAGCTGGCCGTGGATCTTCTTCATCAACGTACCCATCGGCCTGTTCGCCGCCGCCGTCGTGCGCCAGCAGATGCGTACGCGGCCTGTGGTCACCAGCCGCCAGCCGATGGATTACATCGGTCTGCTCACGTTGATCATCGGTGTCGGCGCGTTGCAGGTGGTGCTGGACAAAGGCAATGACCTGGATTGGTTCGAGTCTTCGTTCATCATCGTCGGCAGCCTGATTTCGGTGGTGTTTCTGGCCGTGTTCGTGATCTGGGAGCTGACCGACCGCCACCCTGTGGTGAACTTGCGCCTGTTCGTGCACCGTAACTTCCGGGTTGGCACCATTGTGTTGGTCGGGGGGTATGCGGGGTTCTTCGGCATCAACCTGATCCTGCCGCAATGGTTGCAGACGCAGATGGGCTATACCGCTACCTGGGCGGGCCTGGCGGTGGCGCCAATCGGCTTGCTGCCGGTGATCATGTCGCCGTTCGTGGGCAAGTATGCGCACCGGTTCGACCTGCGGGTGCTGGCGGGGCTGGCGTTTCTGGCGATCGGTACCAGCTGCTACATGCGTGCGGGCTTCACCAGTGAGGTGGACTTCCAGCATGTGGCCTTGGTGCAGTTGTTCATGGGTATCGGTGTGGCGCTGTTCTTCATGCCGACCTTGAGCATTCTGCTGTCTGATCTGCCGCCGCACCAGATCGCCGACGGTTCGGGGCTGGCGACCTTCCTGCGTACGCTGGGGGGGAGTTTTGCGGCTTCGTTGACGACCTGGATCTGGATTCGTCGGGCGGATCAGCACCATGCTTACCTGAGCGAGAATATCAGCCAGTTCGACCCGGCTACGCGGCATACGCTGGAGCAACTGGGTGGGGCTAACCCGCAGAGCTATGCGCAACTTGAGCAGATACTCAATGGGCAGGCGTACATGATGTCGACGGTGGACTACTTCACCTTGATGACCTGGGTGTTTGCCGGGTTGATCTTGCTGGTGTGGTTTGCCAAGCCGCCGTTTACGGCCAAGGCGGGGCCCGCGTCGGCGGGGCATTGAGCTGGGCTAGTAGGGCCAAAGCAAGATCAAGATTGAGAGCGGGGCGGTGTTTGGGCTGACTTTGGTCATTCCCATGCACAGCCGTTTCGCCTATTGTCGACTCTCCTTTCCCAAACGATTGGCACATTCATGGAGAACGTCATCGTCATCACGGGTGGTAGCCGTGGCATCGGCGCCGCCACGGCGCTGCTGGCTGCTCGCCAGGGCTACCGTATCTGCATCAACTACCACGCCGACGAGCAAGCCGCCGAAGACATCCTCGGCCAGGTCCGCGCCTTGGGCGCCGAGGCCATTGCCGTGCGCGCCGACGTCAGCGTCGAGGATGAAATCATCCAGCTGTTCCAGCGCGTTGATGATGAACTCGGCCCGGTCACCGCATTGGTCAACAACGCCGGCACCATCGGCCAGCAAAGCCGGGTGGAGGATATGTCCGAGTTTCGCCTGCTCAAGGTCATGAAAACCAATGTCGTCGGCCCCATGCTCTGCGCCAAGCACGCCCTGCTGCGCATGGCACGCCGGCATGGCGGGCAAGGCGGCGCCATCGTCAACGTGTCATCGGTGGCCGCACGCCTGGGCTCGCCCAACGAATATGTCGACTATGCCGCCTCCAAAGGCGCGCTCGATACCTTCACCATTGGCCTGGCCAAAGAGGTGGCAGGCGAGGGCGTGCGGGTCAATGGCGTACGCCCGGGCTACATTCACACCGGCTTCCATGCGCTGTCCGGTGACCCGGACCGCGTCAGCAAGCTGGAACCCGGCTTGCCCATGGGCCGGGGCGGGCGCCCTGAAGAAGTGGCCGAGGCCATTCTCTGGTTGCTGTCAGACAAGGCGTCCTACTCCACGGGCAGCTTCATCGACCTGGGCGGCGGGCGCTGAACGCGCCCGTCAATCCTCAAGCAGGGTACTGACCCGCTCGGCCAGCACCTCCAGTTCAAACGGCTTGGTTAGCACCAGCGTGCCTTGTAGCAGCTGGCCGTCACTGAGCGCCGCGCTTTCATCGTAGCCGGTGATGAACAGCACCTTGAGGTCCGGGTAGCGTTCGCGGCAGCGCTCAGCCACCTGGCGGCCATTCAGGCCGCCGGGCAAGCCAATATCGCTCAGTAGCAGGTCTGGCCATTCGCCGTTTTGCAGGTAGGCCAAGGCAGTGGGGCCGTCCTCGAATGCATCAACCCGGTAACCCAGCTCTTCCAGCACTTCGCAAACCACCAGGCGCAAGGCCGTCTGGTCTTCGATCAACAGGATACGCCGCGCCACGGTACTGCCTTTTTCCAGCGTCTTGCGCTGCGGTTTGGGGGCTGATGGCTTGGGTTGCTCGTAGTGGCGGGGCAACAGCAGCTCGATGCGCGTGCCTTCACCCAGCGTCGAAAGTACGCGCAGTTGCCCACCCGATTGGCGCACGAACCCGTAAGTCATCGACAAACCCAGGCCAGTGCCCTGGCCCATGGGCTTGGTGGTGAAGAAGGGGTCTACGGCCCGTTTGGCCACCTCCGCCGACATGCCATTGCCGTTGTCGATGATGCTCAGCCGCACGTATTCGCCGACGGGCAGTTCCAGCGCCTGGGCCTGTACCTCGTCAAGCAGCAGGTTGTCGCCGACGATATCGATGACGCCGCCCGCTGGCATGGCGTCGCGCGCGTTGATGCACACGTTGAGCAGGGCGCTTTCCAGTTGGGGTGGGTCGATGAACGTTGGCCACAGTTCGCTGGCAAACCGGCTGCTCAGGGTGATGGCCGGGCCAATGGTGCGGCGCAACAGCTCTTCCATGCCCGCCACCAACGTTGCCATTTGCGTTGAGCAGGGCTGCAGGGTCTGCTGGCGTGAGAACGCCAGCAGGCGGTGCACCAGCGAGGACGCCCGTTGAGCCGAACCGCTGGAGAGCTCCAGCAAGGGTTCGAGGGTGTCGAAGCGTGACTGGTCCAGGCGTTGGCGCATCAGCTCTTGCGCGCCCAGAATACCGCCCAACAGGTTGTTGAAGTCGTGGGCGATGCCGCCACTGAGCTGGCCCACGGCTTCCATCTTCTGCGCCTGACGCAGGGCCTCCTCGGCTTTGGCCAGGCGCTTTTGCTCCTGTACGCGCTCGCTGATGTCATAAGCGAACAGAAACGCGCCTTGTATTTCGCCATCATGGTCGCGCAAGGCATTGAAACGCAGTTCGTAATGGTACTGCTCGGGCGCCTTGCCGAATGTACCGATCTCGACGAATTGCTCGCCCGCCAAGGCACGCTGCCACATGGCCAGGCTCAACGTCCGAACGTTTGGCTCATCGTCGATCAGGTCTGGCAGGTAATCGCCAATTTCAGGCGTGCGCCCGAACAACCGTTGAAAGTCATGTTTCGCCTGGCGATTGATGGCCAGCCAACGCATGTCTTTGTCGACCACATGCACATTGACCACGCTGTGGTCGACCAGCTCGGCGAACAGCCGTCGCTCTGCCAGTGCAGCGCTTACCCGTTGCTCCAGTTCTTCGTTCAGGCGTTGCAGGGCCTGCTCTGCCCGACGGCGTTCGGTAACGTCCTTGAACAACACCGCTACCTGGCGTTTCTCGGCAGGCTCCACGCGGAAGGTGGTAACAGACAGCACGTGGCCGGTGGCGACCAGCTCCTGCTCGAAATGCAGGGGCTCGCCAGTGCGCAGCACCGCGCCGTAGCGGGCTACCCAGTCATCGGCTTCATCGGGCACCATCTCGCGCAGCTTCTGCCCGACCACGTTGGGGATGCCGGCGTGCTTGGCGTAGGCCGCGTTGGCCAGTACATGCACGTAGTCACTGAGCGGGCCGTGCGGGCCGTCGAAGAACTCGATGATGCAGAAGCCTTCGTCCATGGTGTCGAACAACGAACGGTAGAAGTTCTGATCGTGGTCCTGGAGGCTGGCAAGCTGTGATTTCAGTTGCGCGTTCTGCCGCTGGAGGGCTTCGACGTGTTGGCGCAATGAGCGTAGGTCGCGGGAGGGCATGCCGACGTCCGACAAAAGGGGAGGCTCTGACTTTAGCGTGTTCACCTGCACGCGAATAGCGGGTCAACGCAGTTGGCGGGTGATGCCCGGCAGCCGTTGTTCGGCAGCCGGGCGTTCGATGATCAGAAGGAGCGGATGATCCGCCCGAGGGTTTCCATGGCCCGTTCCGCGCCGTCATGCCAGGGGCTTCCGTAGTTCAGGCGGATGCAATTGCCAAAGCGCCGGGTGGGCGAGAAGATCGGCCCGGGGGCGATGCTGATGCCTTGCGCCAGGGCCATATGGAACAGCTTGAGGGCGTCCATCTGTTCGGGCAACTCCAGCCACAGGAAGTAGCCACCGGAAGGCTGGCTGACCCGCGTCTGCGCCGGGAAGTGGCGAGCGATGGCCGCCAGCATGTTGGCCTGCTGGCCTTCCAGCGCGTAGCGCAGCTTGCGCAGGTGGCGGTCGTAGCCGCCGTGCTGCAGGTAGTCGGCAATTGCCGCCTGGGCCGGCATCGAGGCACACAGCGAGGTCATCAGTTTCAGCCGCTCGATCTTCTGCGCAAAGCGCCCGGCGGCGACCCAGCCGATGCGGTAGCCCGGTGCCAGGCTTTTGGCGAACGAGCCGCAGTGCATGACCAGGCCCTGGGTGTCGAAGGCCTTGGCCGGTTTGGGCGCCTGTTGCGAGTAATACAACTCGGCGTACACGTCGTCTTCGATCAACGGCACCTCATGGCGCGCCAACAATTCCACCAGGGCCTGCTTCTTGGCTTCTGGCATGCTGGCGCCCACCGGGTTCTGGAAGTTGGTCATGCACCACACGGCCTTGACCGGGTGCTTCTCCAGGGTTTGTGCCAGCACGCCCAGGTCCATGCCTTCGCGCGGGTGCACCGGGATTTCCACCGCCTTGAGCTTGAGCCGCTCCAGCACCTGCAGGCAGGCATAAAAGGCCGGGGCCTCGATGGCCACCAGGTCGCCGGGCTGGGTTACTGCCTGCAGGCACAGGTTCAGGGCTTCCAGGGCGCCGTTGGTGATCAGCAGTTCTTCCATGGGCAGCATCAGCCCGCCAACCATGTAGCGCAGGGCAATCTGCCGGCGCAGTTGCGGGTTGCCGGGCGACAGGTCGGTGACCACCATGCGCGGGTCCATGCTGCGGCTGGCGCTGGCCAGCGAGCGCGACAGGCGTTGCAGCGGGAACAGTTCGGGGCTGGGGAAGGCCGAGCCGAACGGTATGGTGTTGGGGTCCTTGATCGAGTCGAGGATCGAAAACACCAAGGCGCTGACGTCGACATCGGTAGACTCGCTGACCGGCTGCAGCGCCTGAGGTTCGCTGAACTGGCGCGGGGCGTGGGCGTTGACAAAATACCCCGAGCGCGGCCGGGCGCGGATCAGCCCGCGCCGCTCCAGCAGGTAATAGGCCTGGAAAACGGTAGAAGGGCTGACCCCGTGGGTCTGGCTGGCGTAGCGCACCGAGGGCACGCGCTGGCCGGGGCCCAGTACCCCGGAGCGGATCAGTTCGGCAATGTCGTCGGCAAAGCGTTCGTAGCGTTTCATTCTGGCCTTCTGTCGAAGCCTGGCAGGCAAGGTGGCGTCAGTGTAAGGGATCAACGGTTCAGGGGGGCGACGAAGCGGCTGTGGGCCACGCTGCGGATGGCGGGGTCGTCACGCTCGCTGATTTCGAAGCTGAGTGTTTGCGAGCTGCTGGTCGGGCGCTCGGCAAGCATCGCCACCGACACCGGCAGTTCACTCATTTCGCCCGCCGGGATGACCAGCGCCGTGTTGCCCTGCAAGGTGAAGCCGTCGGCGTCCAGCAGGCGCAACGCATAGTGCTGGGTGCGCTCGGTCTTGTTGATGACCTTGAGCAGGTAGATGTTCTCGATCTGGCCCAGGGCATTTTCACGGAACAGGCCACGGTCCTTGATCACATCCAGCGACACCATCGGGCGCAGTTGCAAGGCCACCACCAGCGCCGCGATCATCACCACCAGCGCAGCGGCATAGCCGAGCAGGCGTGGGCGCAGCCAGTGAGTCGTACCGCCCTGCAGGCTGTGTTCGGACTTGTAGCCAATCAGCCCGCGAGCGTAACCCATCTTGTCCATCACCCCGTCGCAGGCGTCGATGCACGCTGCGCAACCGATGCAGGCCATTTGCAAGCCATCGCGGATATCGATGCCGGTGGGGCACACCTGCACACACAGCGTGCAGTCGATGCAGTCGCCCAGGCCCTGGGCCTGGACGTCGCTGCCCTTCTTGCGCGGGCCACGGGCCTCACCGCGCCGTGGGTCATAGGCGACGGCCAGGGTGTCCTTGTCGAACATCACACTCTGGAAGCGCGCATACGGGCACATGTGCAGGCACACCGCTTCACGCAGCAGGCCGGCATTGATGTAAGTGGCGGCGGTAAAGAACAGCACCCAGAACAGCGCCACACCGCCCAGTTGCAAGGTGAACAGTTCTGCGGCCAGTGGACGAATCGGTGTGAAATAGCCGACGAAGGTCAGCCCGGTGAGGATACCAATGACCAGCCACAGGCTGTGTTTCAGGGTGCGGCGCCCCAGCTTGTTCAGGCTCCAGGGCGCGGCCGCCAGCTTGATGCGCTGGTTGCGGTCACCTTCGGTGACCTTTTCGCACCACATGAACAGCCACGTCCAGGTGCTCTGCGGGCAGCTGTAGCCACACCACACGCGGCCGGCGTACACGGTGATGGCGAACAGGCCGAAGGCGCAAATGATCAGCAGTGCTGACAACAGGATGAAGTCCTGGGGCCAGAAGGTTGCGCCAAAGATGTGAAATTTGCTGTTGGCCAGGTCCCACAACACGGCCTGGCGGCCGTTCCAGTTCAGCCACGCGGTGCCGAAGAACAGCACGAACAGGGCACCGGCAAAGCCGATGCGCAGGTTGCGGTACAGACCGCTGAAGCTGCGGGTGTGAATGCCGCTGTCGGTGTGTCGCAGTCGGGGGCTGGCTGGGGTGGGGGCGATCTCTGTGAAAGGGATTCTATTGTTCATGGCTCGGTGCTCATCAGGCCTCGATCAGGCATGAGCACTATGGCCCTGAGGCTGTTATCAGCACAGGCTCAGATTTTGCGATAAAAACCATATCAGATTACCCGGCTTCGACCGCCAGGCCTTAAATTACCGAGCCTGGCACGCTGGCCTTCAGATGCCTGCGGCTATCCACCGCACCCGCTACGGTCAGCGCATCGGCCTCGGCTTCGGTGATGGGGACACGCTGGCCTGCCAGCAGGGCCACTGACATGCGCAGGTGTTCGTCGGTGACGATTTCGATAGCAGGGCCATCGCCCTCGATGCGCAGGTTTTCGCCGATCAGGGTGCAGCGGCGGGTGGTTTCGTCGATTTCAACGGGCATGGTGTTGTCCTCCTTGCAGGGTTACAGGGTGGACCACAATGCAAGGCGGGTTACTGCATCAGGGGGCTGAAAGGAGAAGAAAGGAGGAGGGCGGGAAGCACTGAGGGGAGCCGAAGCTCCCCTCAAAGCGTTGTTGCTTGCTCTTTTTTTATTATTGGGACTGGCCTTTTGTTGTTTTTGTCAGCCTGTCCTGGTGTTGCGGGCGACCCCCATGCGGGGTCAAGAGCAAACGTATTTTTTTGAGCGCTGACCTGCTTTCATCATGGCTGATCCGAACCTGGCTGCTGCTACCTTGAGGTAGTTTTATTGTTCTGTGCCAGACCGCGGGGCGTACCCCTGAAAAGCGTGTCTACTCCAAAAAAATCTGCTTGCTACGCCTCTGCCGTGTTGTTCTTGTTATGTCAGAGCCGTTACCTGTTGTTTTTATTGGGTGTCACATTTTTATTGTTCTTGTACCAGAGATATAGCAGGGTGCGTGCCAACTTTTGAAAATCCTTTAAAATCAGCTACTTAGCGATATTCTTCAAAAGTGCTTGGCCTGAAATTCTGCCGATTTGTTTCCCTGTTACCCGATTTTTTGCTGTGAAATGTGGGGGCGGTAACACTTCGCCCACACCTGTGTGACACCCGTATGACTTACTGCGCGCTACGCGCCCGTGCTACCCGCGACCCATTGCCGCGGCCCAGCACGATACTGATACGCTGGCCGGCGGCGATCAGCCGGTCCAGGTCGATGCCGGTCTGAATACCCAGTCCCTGTAGCAGGTACACCACGTCTTCCGTGGCGATGTTGCCCGTTGCGCCTTTGGCGTAAGGGCAGCCACCCAGCCCGGCCACCGAGCTGTCGAATACGCTGATGCCTTCGAGCAGGCTGGCATAGACGTTGGCCAGGGCCTGGCCATAGGTGTCGTGGAAGTGCCCGGCCAGCTGCTCGCGCGGCACCTGGGCAGAGACCACCTCGAACAGGCGCCGGGTATCGCCGGCAGTGCCGGTGCCGATGGTGTCACCCAGCGATACTTCGTAGCAGCCCATGTCGTGCAGTGCGCGGGCCACCGGGGCCACCTGTTCGGCGCTGACCTTGCCTTCATACGGGCAGCCGAGTACACACGATACGTAGCCGCGCACGCTTATACCGTGGTTGCGCGCAGCTTCCATGATCGGCTCGAAGCGCTTGAGGCTGTCGCTGATCGAGCAGTTGATGTTGCGCTGCGAAAACGCTTCGGAGGCGGCCGCGAACACCGCCACTTCCTTCACCCCTGCAGCCAGCGCGTCCTCGAAACCGCGCAGGTTGGGTGCCAGTGCTGCATAAGTGACTCCGGGGCGCTGGTCGATACCGGCGAACACCTCGGCAGAGCCGGCCATTTGCGGCACCCACTTGGGCGAGACGAAGCTGCCCACTTCTATATAGGCAAGGCCTGCTTCGGTAAGGTCGTTGACCAGGCGCACCTTGTCGGCAACGCTGATGGGCTGGGCTTCGTTCTGCAGGCCGTCGCGGGGGCCGACTTCGACCAGGCGGACGTGTTTGGGCAAGGACATGGCAGGTTTCCTGTGGCGTTCAGCGGTTGTCTTTGTTGTTCAGGGTGGCGGCCAGGGCTTGTTCGCAACGCTCCTGGGCGGTGTCCAGTTCCAGTTGCATCTGGTGGATGTCGAGCATCTGCTGCTCCAGTTGGGCGCGGCGCTCGGCGATTTTCGCCAGCATGCTGTTGAGCTGTTTAAGGTTGCCGCTGGTGGGGTCGTACAGCTCGATCAGCTCGCGGCACTCGGCCAGTGAAAAGCCGATGCGCTTGCCGCGCAGGATGAGCTTGAGGCTGACCTTGTCGCGGGCCGAATAGATTCGCTCCAGGCCGCGGCGTTCGGGGCTCAGCAGGCCCTGCTCTTCATAGAAACGGATGGCCCGGGTGGTGATGTCCAGCTCGCGGGACAGGTCGGAAATGCTGTAGGTCTGGGTGCTCATGCTGGGGCTCGGCGTGGGGTATGCGGGTATCCTGAAGGCAGGTTGACGTATACGTCAAGCAGCCTGCCGCAATCAGTCCGGCTGCGCCGCGCGTCGGTACCCGTTAGGCGTCTCCCCCGTCAACCGCTTGAACCACCGGGCAAAGTATGTCGGGTCTGTGAATCCCAGGCTATCCGACAACTGCCCGATACTCATCCGCGTATAAATCAGGTTACGCCGCGCCTCCAGCAGCAACCGCTGGTGCACCACCTGCAACGCTGTCTGCCCGCTCAAGGCCCTGCACAGCTGGTTCAGTTGCAGGCTTGGAACGTTCAGCCGTGCGGCAAAAGCCTCTACTGACAGATGCTCGCGGTAATGCGCCTCGACCAGCCGCAGGTACTGCCCCAGTAACTGCCGGTCGCGTTCATCGCGGTTACGCGGTGCCTGCCCCAGTTGCTGGCGGCGGTTGATCCACACCATCAGCGCGGTCACCAGCGCTTCGAGCATGGCCGCGCGCGCCGGGGCATTGCCCTGGTACTCCTGCTGCAAGGTGTCGATCAGGCTGCGCAGGTGCACACGGTCATGCCCAAGCGGGTAGCACGCAGGTTGGGCCAGCACCGCCAGCGGCATGCCCAGGCGCTGTTCCAGGTTCGCCACCAGCGCGGTGCCGAAGGTGAGCACATAGCCCTGGATATCGGCGCTGAAGCGAAAGCCATGCACGGTCATCGGCGGCACCACCTGGATCGCCGCTTCGCCGATGGCGCTGCGCAACCCTTCGATCTCCACCTGGGCCTGGCCGCGCTGTACATACAGCAACTGGAACAGCTCGGCATGCTGGTGTGGCTTGATCTCCCAGTGGTGCAGGCGGCTGCGTGCAGGGATCGATTCGCAATGCAGCAGGTCGGTGCCGGGCCAGGCCTGGTTTTCGCCATACAGCTTGAACAACGGAACGCCGGGGAGGGTGGATTTCATCAGGGGTAGTATGTCCGTTAATCGAACGTTTTTTATAAAAGTGCAGGTTTTAGATGGAATAGCACACTTCGGTAGCACTTTTTGCCAGTAAAAATGCAAGGGCAAACCCTAACAGCAGATGCCGCCCCACTGCCAGTCCAGGGCCGGCATCGTCCGAACAGAGACAACAACAATGAAAACTCAGGTTGCAATTATTGGTGCAGGTCCGTCTGGCCTGCTGCTGGGCCAACTGCTGCACAAGGCCGGTATCGATAACGTCATCGTCGAGCGCCAGACGCCTGAATACGTACTTGGCCGCATCCGCGCCGGGGTGCTGGAGCAAGGCACTGTCGACCTGCTGCGCGAAGCCGGTGTGGCCGAGCGCATGGACCGTGAGGGCCTGGTGCACGAAGGGGTCGAGTTGCTGGTCGGCGGGCGCCGCCAACGCCTGGACCTGAAAGCCCTGACCGGCGGCAAGACCGTCATGGTATACGGCCAGACCGAAGTCACCCGCGACCTGATGCAGGCCCGCGAAGCGAGTGGCGCGCCGATCATCTATTCCGCCAGCAATGTCCAGCCACATGAGCTGAAGGGCGAGAAACCCTACCTCACGTTTGAGAAGGACGGCCAGTTGCACCGGGTGGATTGCGACTACATCGCCGGGTGTGACGGCTTCCACGGTGTGTCGCGCCAGAGCATTCCCGAAGGTGTATTGAAGCAGTACGAGCGGGTTTATCCGTTTGGCTGGCTGGGCCTGCTTTCGGACACGCCGCCGGTCAATCACGAGTTGATCTATGCCCACCACGAGCGTGGTTTCGCGCTGTGTAGCCAACGCTCGCAAACACGCAGCCGCTACTACCTGCAGGTACCTTTGCAGGACCGTGTCGAGGCATGGTCTGACGAGCGCTTCTGGAATGAACTGAAAGCCCGCTTGCCCGCCGACGTAGCGGCTGACCTGGTCACCGGCCCGGCTTTGGAAAAAAGCATCGCCCCGCTGCGCAGCCTGGTGGTCGAACCTATGCAGTATGGCCACCTGTTCCTGGTGGGTGACGCCGCGCACATCGTCCCGCCTACCGGTGCCAAGGGCCTGAACCTGGCAGCGTCGGACGTGAATTACCTGTATCGCATTCTGGTCAAGGTTTACCGCGAAGGGCGCACCGACCTGCTGCAGCAATACTCCCCGCTGGCCCTGCGCCGGGTGTGGAAAGGCGAGCGCTTCAGCTGGTTCATGACCCAGTTGTTGCATGACTTCGGCAGCCACAAGGACGCCTGGGACCAGAAGATGCAAGAGGCCGACCGCGAGTACTTCCTGACGTCGCCAGCCGGGCTGGTGAACATTGCCGAGAACTACGTGGGCTTGCCGTTCGAGGAAGTGGCTTAGTTTTTTTCAGGGGTTCGACAGGGTATCTTCGGGGCTTTTGAAGTTCGCAGGAAGCATGCCGATGTATTTCTCCCCACCCCTGATCAGTGCCCTTTGCCTGGTAGCCGCCAGTGGCCTGGCCTGTGCCGACCAGGTGCTGCCCGCACCTCCCGAGCTGGCCTCTGGCTACCGCACCGGCTTGCAGCCCGTGCAGGCCAGCCGCCATATGGTTGCTGCAGCCAACCCGTTGGCCAGCGAAGCGGGGCGGGCAATGTTGCGTGCCGGTGGCAGCGCCATCGATGCGGCCATTGCGATGCAAATGGTGCTGACCTTGGTCGAGCCGCAATCCAGCGGTATTGGCGGCGGGGCATTCATCCTTTATTGGGACGGCGAGCGTGTGCAGGCGTTCGATGGCCGCGAGGCCGCGCCGGCAGCTGTGACGGAAAGGCTGTTCCTGCAAGCCGACGGCACGCCGATGCCATTCAGGGCGGCGCAGATTGGCGGGCGCTCGGTTGGCGTGCCGGGTGTTCTACGTGCTTTGAAACTGGCCCACGATCAGCACGGCAAGCTGCCTTGGCGCGACCTGTTCGCGCCGGCCATCGCGCTGGCACGCAACGGTTTCCCGGTGTCCGAGCGCCTTCACACCTTGGTGTCCGGTGACCCGTTCATTGCCCGGTCACCGGCCATGGCCCGCTACTTCCTGGATGAGCAGGGCAAGCCGCTGGCGGTGGGAACGATCCTGCGCAACCCCGAGCTTGCGGATGCCTTCGATCAGATTGCCGTGCAAGGCCCTGACGCGTTCTATACCGGCGAGATCGCCGAAGCCATCGTGGCCAAGGTGCGCAGCCATGCCAATGCCGGTTACCTCTCGTTGCAGGACTTGCAGCAGTACCAGGCCAAAGAGCGCGAGCCCGTGTGCGGCCCCTATAAGGCCTGGCGCATCTGCGGCATGCCGCCGCCGTCTTCGGGCGGGGTGACGGTGTTGCAGACCCTGGGTATTCTCGAAGCCGTACAGCGCGCCACGCCGCAGCGCGATCTGGTAGCGTTGCGCCCGCTTGCGAGCGCATCCCCGGCTGGCCTGGAGGCATCACCACTGGCCGTGCACCTGATCGCCGAGGCTGAGCGTTTGGCCTATGCCGACCGCGCACAGTACCTGGCCGACAGCGATTACGTGCCGGTCCCGGTCAAGGCGCTTACCGACGCCAACTACCTGGCCAGCCGTGCAGCGCAGATTGGCGAGCACAGCATGAAGCGTGCTCGCCCGGGCCAACCCCAGGGCGCCGACTTGGCCCTGGCGCCGGATCGCTCGCCATTGCGCATTTCCACCTCGCACCTCAGCGCGGTGGATGACAGCGGCCAGGCCCTGGCCATGACCACCTCGGTGGAGGCGGCGTTCGGCTCGCACCTGATGGTCAAGGGCTTCCTGCTCAATAACCACCTCACTGACTTCTCGTTCATTGCGCAGGAGCACGGCAAACCCGTGGCCAACCGGGTACAGCCGGGCAAGCGGCCGCTGTCGGCCATGGCGCCAACGCTGGTGTTCTCGCGAGCCTCGGGCGATCTGGTGGCCAGCCTGGGTTCACCGGGCGGCTCGCAGATCATCGGCTATGTGAACAAGGCGTTGGTTGGCTTGCTGGATTGGCAGCTCGACCCGCAACAGGCCGCAGGCTTGCCCAACTTTGGCAGCCGCAATGCCGGCACCGAGGTGGAAGCGGGGCTGAGCAGCCCGGCGCTGATCCGGCAGTTGGCAGCCTGGGGGCATGAGGTGACGCCCATGACCATGACCAGCGGCATGCAGATCATCCAGCGCAGCGGCGAGGGTTGGTCGGGCGGGGCCGACCCGCGGCGTGAAGGTGTGGCCCTTGGTGACTAGCCGTGATAGAACGCAGTCTTGTCATTCAGTAGTTGAATACCCAGATGTCCATTAGCGTTAAATCGAATAGGGCGCTGTTCGACCTCGACCTGCTACGCGCCATTGTGGTGGTGGCCGATTGCGGCAGCTTCACCACCGCTGCCGCTCGCCTGCACTCGACACAGTCGACCATCAGCCAGAAGGTACGCCGCCTGGAAGACATGGTCGGCCACCGTTTGCTGGTGCGGGGCAACCGCGATGTGCTGCCCACCGATGCCGGGCAAACCTTGCTCGGCTACGCCCGGCACATGCTGGCCTTGAACGACCAGATGCTCGAAGCCCTGGCCGGGGCGATGGTGGGCACCACCGTGCGCCTTGGGGTGCCCGAGGACTTCGTTGGCGGGCGCACCACCAATGCGCTGTCGGCCTTCAGCCGCCTGCACCCGCAGGTGAAGCTGGAAGTGACCAGCGGCCTGTGCCGCGACCTCAGCCAGGCCTACGACAACGGTGAGCTCGACCTGGTGTTGCTCAAGCAGCGGCGCAACACCCGCGAGGGCGTGGCCTGCTGGCCCGAGCGCCTGCAATGGATCGACAGTGCGCGCACCCCCGCCTTCGAGCTGGACCCGATCCCGTTGGTGACCTTCCCGCCGCGGGGGCTGTACCGCGAAGACATGATCACCGCCATCGAAGGCATGGGGCGGCGCTGGCGCATCAGTTTCACCAGCTCCAGTCTCAGTGGTATCCAGGCGGCAGTGGCCGATGGCATGGGTGTCAGCCTGCTACCGCCAAGGGCGGCCACTGGCGAGCATCGGGTGCTGGGGGCGGGGCAGGGGCTGCCGGAGGTCGACAGTTATGAAATCGTCATCGTGCATCGGCCGACGGCGGATGTGATGGTCAAGGCGTTGGCCGAGGTGATGACGCAGCTGCTGGCGGGCGGTGGTATCTGACACTATTGGGGCTGCAAAGCAGCCCCAATATTCCTGCGCCAACGCTAGCTTCTCGGCGACAGATGAATACCCGCAATCATGCAGCGCACCGAGCCACCGGCCATTTCGATGGTGGGCACATCCAGCGGCACCAGCCGCGCCGAACGCTCGATGCGCTGGCGCTGCTCATCGGTCAGGCTGTCGAAGGCCTTGCGTGATAGCGCCAGAATACGCCCGTCACGCCCGGACAGCTCGATAGCGTTACCGGCAAACTGGCTGATCTGCTGGTTGCTCAGGTCAATCACGTCGCGACCGGATTCGATCAGCCGCATCCGCACTTCCTCGGCCCGTGCCTTGTTGGTGAAGGTGTCAAAGCCCACCAGTGCGAACGCGGTCGCCACGCACATCAGCACGTTGGTGTGGTAAATCGGCGTGCCTTGCTCGTCGGCGGTGTCGAACACCATCGGCTCGAAGTTGAAGTGCGTGCTGAAGCGCTCAAGGGCAATCGGGTCGGCGCGGTTGGAGCGCGCGGTGTAGGCCACCCGTGACAGGTGGTCGAACACCATGGCGCCGGTCCCTTCAAGAAACAGCTCGTCCTGCTCCAGCCCGGAATAGTCGATGACATCCTGCACCCGGTACTCATGCTTGAGCATCTCGATCACATCCGCGCGCCGTTCGCGGCGGCGGTTGCGCGAGTACATCGAGTAAATCGCGATATGCCCCCCGGGGTGGGTGGAGAACCAGTTGTTGGGGAATACCGAGTCCGGGGTGTTGTGCTCGCCAAAGTCGTCGAACAGGTGCACGCGTACACCTTCGGCCTCCAGCCTGCCAGCGGCCTGGGTGACTTCATCGCGCGCCACATCGGCCAGGGCCTGCGCCGCGATGTCGGGGCTGCTGCGCTGGAACGAGTTGTCGGCTGCGGTTTCCGGGTTGGGGGTGAACGCATGTGGTCTGACCATGACCACTGCTGCCGGGGCTTGAATCGAACGCGTTGGAAATGCCATGTGGAAATACCGGGTAAGAGCTGGGTTAGGCAACGCGTCGGATGCGGTTTTTGGCAGCGCGGCCACGGGTGTGGCTGAACAGGTCTTTCGGGTCGTCTTCCACCCACGGCACCAGGTCGATCTTCGAGCCCATGCCGCGTTTTTCGGCTTGCTGTAGTACGTACCGTAGTACGGTGTAGTCTTCCAGGGCGAAGCCCACCGAATCGAACACGGTGACCTGGCTGTCACTCTGGCGCCCCTCGGTTTCGCCGCGCAGTACGCGCCACAGGTCGACGACAGGGAAGTCCGCCGGCAGTTGCTGGATGTCGCCTTCAATACGGGTTTGTGGTTCGTACTCGACGAACACGCGGGCCTTGCGCAGTACATCAGCGTGCAGCTCGGTCTTGCCCGGGCAGTCGCCGCCCACGGCATTCAGGTGCATGCCGGGTTCGAGCATGTCGGGGGTGATGATGGTGGCGTAGGCCTTGTCGGCAGTAACAGTGGTGATGATGTCCGCGCCTTTCACGGCTTCGGCTACCGAGCCGGCCCGGCGGATGGTGAGGCCGCTGTATTCCTTGAGGTTGGCAATCAGCTTGGCGGTGGCCAGCGGGTCAGTGTCGTACGCAACGATTTCTTCGATACCCAGGTGCTTATGGAAGGCCAGCGCCTGGAATTCGCTTTGTGCGCCGTTGCCGATCAGCGCCATCTTGCGTGCGTTCGGCCGGGCCAGTGCCTGCGCGGCCATCAACGAGGTGGCGGCGGTGCGCAAGGCGGTGGCGATGGTCAGTTCGGACAGCAATACCGGGTAACCGGTGTCGACATCGGCTAGCACGCCGAAGGCCATTACCGTATGCAGGTCACGGGCAGGATTGGCCGGGTGGCCGTTAACGTATTTGAAGGCATAGCGGCTGTTGTCGGCAACCGGCATCAATTCGATAACACCCACTTCCGAATGGCTGGCAACACGCGCAGACTTGTCAAACTCCTGCCAGCGTTTGAAGTCTTCACGCAGGGCCTCAGCCAGTTCGCCTATGAACGGCGCTACGCCAATGTCATGTACCAAGTCCGACATGGTTGGAACATCAATGAAATACGTCATGCTCTTGCACCTTGTTATTGCGCTGTCACCCCGGTCACGGCAGGCGGCACGCTTAAGATTGTTGAAGTGGCATGAACATTTTGATGAAAGGTTGCGTCAATCGGAAGAATGCAGGTTGCCAGTTTCATCAACTTTCTAGACAATCTGCCACCCCAAAGTAGCAATCTGATTATTGGCAGGCGTTATGGATACGATCGATCGGGAACTGATTGCGCTGTTGCGGGACAATGCACGTACCCCTGTGTTGACCCTGGCGAAGAAGCTCAAGGTGGCCAGGGCAACCGTGCAAAACCGCATTACCCGGCTCGAAGAGCAGGGCGTGATCATTGGCTACACGGTACGCCTGCGCTCCGACGCGCTGGAGCAGGGCGTGCGGGCAATCACCAGCATCGGCATCAGTGGCCACCACGCCGCAGAGGTCAAGCACGCGCTGCGCGGGCATCCCAACGTGGTGGCCATCCATACCACCAATGGCCGCTGGGACCTGATGGCAGAGCTGCGCGCCGACACCCTCGAAGCCTTCGACCGGGCGCTGAACACCATTCGGTCGATCCCGCACATCGAGAATACCGAGACCAGCATCCTGCTCTCGACCTACAAGATGTGACCGCTGGGTCAGGCCTTTTGACAGACGCATTGCGCAAACTGTCACCTGGGCTTTTCACACTGCAAAAAATCCCTTTGCCGGTGTGCATTCTGTAGCGTTCCGCTTGACCTGGGCCGCTGGCAGAATGAAACGGCTTTCGCGGGACGGTTTCAGGCGCACGTTCTGACGGTGCGTTTAAACAATAAGAAAGTCCGTTGCGAAGTTGCATCGGGCATTAGTTTAATTTTTTGTTATTGCCTGCGCTCTCATCATTTAAATGACATGAAACCTGCACCTTGGTACCAACTTGTTGGTGCGCTGCGGGGCGTGGAAGTTTTACAAAAAAAGAATAAGAGGTTGACTATGCATCACACGTGCAACGCGCAAAGCACCGCGCCGGAAGAGGGCCGAGTGCTCAAACGACGGCTGGAAAACCGGCACATACAGCTTATTTCGATCAGTGGCGCAATTGGTACCGGGTTGTTCATGGGCTCGGGCAAAATCATTGCGCTGTCCGGCACTTCGATCATTCTGGTGTACGCCATCATCGGCTTTTTCGTCTTCTGCATCATGCGGGCCATGGGCGAAATGCTGCTGGCCAACCTGCAGATGGAGTCGTTCGCCGACCTGGTGCACAACTACCTGGGGCCAAAGGCTGGCTACATCCTCAGCTGGTCGTACTGGCTCAGCTGGGTGGTGGCGGCGGTGGGTGATGTGGTGGTCGTGGCAGGGTTCGTGCAGTACTGGTACCCGGACGTGCCCACCTGGCTACCGGCGTTCGCCAACATGTTCCTGCTGCTGGGGCTGAACATGCTGGCGGTGAAGGCGTTTGGCGAGGTGGAGTTCTGGTTCGGCCTTATCAAGATTGTGGCCATCGTGCTGCTGGTTGTGGCCGGCCTGGTCATGGTCGCCACGTCCTACACTTCGCCGACCGGGGTCACCGCCTCGTTCAGCCATCTGGTGGCGCCGGGCGTGGTCATGCCGCATGGCATTCTCGGCTTCCTCGCCGGGTTCCAGATCGCGATCTTCTCCTTCGTCGGCACTGAACTGATCGGCACTGCAGCGGCAGAGGCGAAAGACCCGGAAAAGACCTTGCCCAAGGCCATCAACACCATCCCTGTGCGCATCCTGCTGTTCTATATCTGTTCGCTGGTGTGCATCATCAGTGTCATTTCCTGGGCCAATGTTCCGGCCAACCGCAGCCCGTTCGTTGAGTTGTTCCTGCTGGGCGGGCTGCCCGCTGCTGCTGGCATCATCAACTTCGTGGTACTGACCTCTGCAGCCTCGTCGGCCAACAGTGGTGTGTATTCCGGGTCGCGCATGCTCTACGGCCTGTCGCATCAGCAGCAGGCGCCCGTGGCGTTCGGGCGCTTGTCCGGCTCGGGCACACCGGTGCGTGCGTTGGTGTTTTCGGGGGTGTGCATGGCGATTGCACTGACGCTGCTGTTCGTCATTCCGGAAGTGATGACGGTGTTTACCCTGGTGTCGACCATTTCTGCGGTGATGATCATCGTTACCTGGTCGCTGATCCTGCTGTCCTACTTCGCCTACCGTCGGCAAAACCCGCAGGCGCATGCGCAATCGACGTTCAAGCTGCCGGGTGGCAAGGTCACCGCCGCGCTGTCCCAGCTATTCCTGATCTTCGTGTTGTGCCTGCTGGCACTGGAGCCGGACACCCGTACCGCCCTGTACATCATGCCGCTGTGGTACGCGGGCCTGTTGCTGGCTTACCGGCGCAGGGCCAAGGCCTGTGCTGCACCACAGGCCGTTAGCGCCACTTAGCGTTTCGGGGGCACTTGTTCAGGTGGCTGGCGGATTGTCACGCAGCCAGTCCACCAGCCCCAGGATGGTCGGGGTCGTGGTGCGCCCATGAGGCACGACCAGGTAATAGGCCTCGCGCGGCCGCACCACCAGGTCGGTCAGGCGCACCAGCTCGCCGGAGGCCAGCAGGTGGTCGAGCATCCGCCCCCAGCCCAATGCCACCCCATGCCCGTGCAAGGCCCCCTGGATGGTGTCGGTGTACAGTTGGCAGCGCAGGTTGTAATGCAGCTTCGGTGGGTTGCCACCCAGCGCGCGGAACCACGTGGGCCAGGTCATCCAGCCTTCGGTGGTGGCATCGGCATCCAGCAGGTCGGCACGGTACAACGCTTCCAGCGACTCCGGTTGCGGGTTGCGCGCCAGCCAGGCCGGGGCGCACACCGGGAAAATCTCTTCATCGAACAGGTGCAGGGCGCTGCCGTCTTCCCAGCGGCCATTGCCAAAACGCACCAGCAGGTCGACATCGTGGTTGCGCAGATCGCCGGTAAACATCTGCGTGGCCAGGCGCAGGCGCACCTGGGGCAGGGCGCTGCGCAAGCTGCCCAGGCGCGGCATCACGCGTAACTGGGAGAAGGTTGCGGTGGAGCTGAGCACCAGCTCCTGCTCGCTGTCGCCTTCGCTGAGGCGGTCGAACACCGAAGCGATCTTTTGCATGGAATCGGAAATCACCGCATACAGCGCCTGGCCTTCACTGGTCAGGCGGATGCCGCGGTGCAGGCGCTGGAACAGTTGGCTACCGAGGTTTTCTTCCAGTTGCCTGACCTGCTTGCTGACCGCTGCCTGGGTGACCCCCAGTTCCTGGGCGGCCAGGGTGAAACTGTTGTGGCGGGCTACCGCCTCGAATTCGAGCAGCGCTGTCATTGACGCAATGATGCGCCGATAGCCTTTGTGCGTGTTGCCGTTTTCTTGTGTGTTCATGCGACGTCCTGGCAAGCGCGACGCGCTGGTCCGCACCGCGCGGGCACAGTGGCAGAAATTGACTCAGGGCGATAGGGCCTGCACGCGATCAATCAGCGCTCGACGGCACTGTCTGCTGCAATGATGTTTCCCACGCGGCAACAGTGGGCTTCCCAGTGATCTGGAGGCAATTGCCTAAAGCCCGATGGGTTGGGTGGCGCATAGGATCTTTCGGGCAAGTCCCTTAATGTTGTTACAGGAAACCAAAATGAAAAAAATTGCATTCATTACACTGCTGGCCGCCGCAGGCCTGGTTCAGGTTGCCCATGCCAACGATGCCGTCTTCAGCGAGCAGCCTCAAGCTGACCGTGGGGGTGTCAACAGTATAGGCGTGCCAGAAATACCGTGCCCTGAGGGTACTTTCTTGACCCCGATCGGCACTTGCGAGCCAGGTTTCGATTTTGACTGATACCCAGGCGATCTGGTGGATAGCCCTCAAGGCTGACGCTCGGCGACAGCCCTCAGGGTTCTGAGGGTTACCACCGGCGCATCCACCACGAACCGATTGGCAAGCCAGCCCGGCACATCTCCGGCCGGGTCGGCTTGCAACTGGTACGTCACTTCGGTCAACCGCTCACCCAACGGTTTCATTCGCCACTCACCACTCAGGTGCTGCACCCGGATCAACCCGTCAACCTGGGGAATCCTGTCGGGCTCAGCGCTCAGGTGCCGCAGCAGCGTGCCGTCATCCAGGCGTTCGCTGCTCACCTTCAACACAATGTCCCGTGGCATGGTCGGCCAGGGCAGGTTGGTGGTCAGGTACACCCAGGTATTGGCACCGTCCACGTCCAGCAGGCGCATCTGGTCACAGGCATACAGCCACTTGCAGGCCACCCGCAGGTTCTCCTGCAGGTCGGTGAGCGTGCGCACGCTGGCTTTCATGGTGCTCACACCACGAAACTGCTGGTAGGGCGAGTCGGGTACGCCACTGAGGTACACGCGGATGCCTTCGCGGTCGTAGGCGAGGTTCCAGGCATCGGCGGCCAGGGCAGGGGTGCACAGCAGCAGGAGGGTAAGCAGCAGGCAGCGGGGCATGGCCGGTACCGTGCGGGGGATGGGTGTTTCAGTATGCGCGGCAAATGGAAAGCCCGCCAGATTGGCGGGCTTAGGGCATCAGCCTGAGCTTAGCGCTTAGGATTCAGCGTCAAATGCACATGGCGGTTCACGTCCTTGTACAGCAGGTAGCTGAACTTGCCTGGGCCGCCGGCGTAGCAGGCTTGCGGGCAGAAGGCGCGCAGCCACATGAAGTCGCCGGCTTCCACTTCGACCCAGTCCTGGTTCAGGCGGTACACCGCCTTGCCTTCAAGCACGTACAGGCCGTGTTCCATCACGTGGGTTTCCGCGAACGGGATCACGCCGCCCGGCTGGAAGGTGACGATGTTCACGTGCATGTCGTGGCGCATGTCGGCCATGTCGACGAAGCGGGTGGTGACCCAGCGGCCTTCGGTGCCCGGCATTTCGATGACGGTGGCGTTGTCGCGGTGGGTAACGAACGACTCGGGTACGTCCAGGCCTTCAACTTTCTGGTAGTGCTTGCGCAGCCAGTGGAAGGTGACATTGGACTTGCTGTTGTTGCGCAGGCTCCACTCGGCGCCCGGGGCCAGGAAGGCGTAGCCGCCCGGTACCAGGGTGTGATGCTTGCCTTCGACGGTGATGTCCAGCTCGCCTTCGACGATGAACACCACGGCTTCGGCGTTCGGGTCCAGCTCTGGGCGCTCGCTGCCGCCTTCCGGGGCCACTTCGACGATGTACTGGGAGAAGGTTTCGGCAAAACCGGTCAGTGGGCGGGCAATGACCCACATGCGCATCTTGTCCCAGAACGGCAGGTGGCTGGTGACGATGTCACGCATCACGCCTTTAGGGATAACGGCATAGGCTTCGGTGAACATGGCACGGTCAGTCAGCAGCTCGGTTTGAGCCGGGTGCCCACCGTGGGGGGCGAAGTACGAATGGTTCGACATGGACGATCTCGACTTGTTGTTCTCTCCCCATGCCGTGAACCGCACCGGCCGGTGCGGCGCAGGGGATGTGGCGACAGAATAGGGTCGAGCGCGTGGCATCCACAAATTAAATGTTGGAATACCCGGTATTTGATCGCTGAATGTCAACCTGACGCCCAATGTGCTGTGCCGGCAGCTGGTCGCCTTGGCCGAACAGCTTGTGGCGCAAGGTGCCCTCGGTGTAGCGCGAAGGGTAGCGGCCACGGCGTTGCAGTTCGGGCACCAGCAAATCGACGACATGGGTCAGGTCGTCCGGCTGCACGGCATAGGTCAGGTTGAAGCCATCGATGCCGGTCTGGTCCAGCCAGTTTTCCAACTGGTCGGCGACCTCGCTGGCTGAGCCGACCAGCACCGGCCCGCGACCACCCAGGCCAACGAATTCGGCGGCCTCGCGCACGGTCCAGCGGCGCTTGGGGTCGGCGGCGGTGAACGCGGCCAGGGCGGCGCGACCGGCATCGTTTTCGACATATTCGATCGGCGCGTCGGGGTCGAGGCCGGCAAAGTCGATGCCGGTCCAGCCCGACAGCAGTGCCAGGGCAGCGTCCAGGTCGACGTAGCGACGGTATTCGGCGAAGCGGGCCTCGGCTTCTTCCCGGGTGGGGGCGACGATCAGCAACGCCTGCGCATAGATCAGCACCTCGTCACGCCCCCGCCCGGCGGCCTCGCTGGCCTGGCGGATGCCGTCGGCGTAGCGGCGCAACACCGTGGGCGTCGGGCCGCTGATGAACACACATTCAGCATGCTGCGCGGCAAATTGCTGGCCACGTGCTGAAGCACCGGCCTGGAACAGCACCGGCGTGCGTTGTGGCGACGGCTGGCACAAGTGCATGCCGGGCACCTGGAAGTGCTCGCCCACATGGTTGATAGCGTGCACCCGCGAAGGTTCGATATAGCGCCCACTGTCACGCTCCAGCAGCACGGCATCGTCGTCCCAGCTTTTCTCCCATAGCTTGTACAGCACCTGCAGGTACTCTTCGGCAAGGTCGTAGCGCTGGTCGTGGCCCAGCTGGCGCGCCAGGCCGAGGTTGCGTGCGGCGCTGTCGAGGTAGCCGGTGACGATGTTCCAGCCAACCCGGCCATTGCTCAAGTGGTCGAGCGTGGACATACGCCGGGCGAAGGGGTAGGGGTGTTCGTAGGTCAGCGAAAAGGTAACGCCGAAACCGAGGTGCTCGGTGACCCCGGCCATGGCCGGTACCAGCAGCAGCGGGTCGTTGACCGGCACCTGCACACCGCCGCGCAAGGCGGCTTCGGGCCCGCCTTGGTAGACATCGTAGATGCCCAGCACATCGGCGATGAACACGGCGTCGAACAGGCCGCGCTCCAGCAGGCGAGCCAGGTCGGTCCAGTAGCTCAGGCGGTTGAATGCCACGCTGGTGTTGCGCGGGTGGCGCCACAGGCCGGGGGACTGGTGGCTGGCGGCGTTCATGCTGAAGGCGTTGAAGCGGATCGGGCGGGGCATGGTGGCTGCGCTCCGCTCAAGGCAACACGGAAGCCGGGTAGACCGCGTCGGCCACCTGCAGCTTGCGTGGAATCAGGCCCAGGCCCTGGAAGGTATCGGCCAGTTTCTGTTGTTCGGCAACGATTTGCGGGGTGATGGCCACGGCATTGTAGTTACGCCGTTCGCTGGCCACTTCCAGCACGTTGGCGCTGATGCCCAGTTGCGGCGCCAATAGCGCGGCAACCTCGGCAGGCTTGGCGTTGGCCCACTGGCTGACCTTGCCCAGTTCGCTGAAGAAGGTTTTCAGCAGCGCACGGTGCTGGTCGGCATAGCTGGCGGTGGACAGGTAGAACGTCCGGTTGTTGGACAGGCCGCTGCCGTCACGCAGGTTCTTCAGGCCAGGCTGGCTTTCTGCTGCGGCGAGGAACGGGTCCCACAGGGTGACGGCCTGGACACTGCCGGACTGCAGGGCAGCCACGGCATCGGCGGCGTTGTTGACGTAGGCGGGGGTGATGTCCTTGTAGGTAAGGCCAGCTTGCTCCAGCGCTACGGCCAGCAGGTACTGGGCGTTCCAGCCGCGGCCGGTGGCCACGCGCTTGCCTTTCAGGTCTTGCACGCTGGCCAGGTGGTCCTGCTCGCGCACCACCAGGCCGATGCCGCGTGGGTAGGGTTGTTCGGCGGCCAGGTACACCACCGGTTTACCGGCGGCCTGGGCGAACACGGACGGCGCATCGGCGGCATGACCCAGGTCGATGGCACCCGTGCTCAAGGCTTCGAGCAACTGCGGGCCGGCGGCAAATTCGTGCCAGCTTACGGTTACACCTTGTGGTGCCAGCGCTTTTTCCAGGGCGCCGCTGCCTTTGAGGATGTTGATGCTGTTGAACTTCTGGTAGCCGATGCGCAGGGTCTTGGCGTCGTCGGCCAGGGCTTCGGACCAAGGCAGCAGGGCGCTGGCGACACTGGCCAGCAGGCCGCCGATCAACAGCCGGCGCAGGGGAGAGAAAGCACGGGTTGGCATGGGTTTGCTCCTTGAAACCGAGTGGGAAACGATGTGCCCAGCCTAAGGAGATGGCGTTTGGCTTTCAATTTTTATATTCCTGTTTGTTAGAATGTTTAGTTATTTTTATATCCTTTTGTTTTTTGTAATGTTCTGCATTTTTCGACATTTTTTTCACATTCGCTTGCTAGCATCGCGGCAATCCCGAGGAGCCCCTACATGCCGCACATCCTGCGCAAGCGCAGCACCCGCATCGCCCTGACTGCCACTACCGGCCTGCTTGCCGCCACCTTGGGTTTTTTCGCCTGGCAGAGCTTCTACCCGGTTCAGGCTGCCTCCGGCTGGGAT
The DNA here is from genome assembly GCF_002992185.1 of Pseudomonas sp. LLC-1. Taxonomy (NCBI): domain Bacteria; kingdom Pseudomonadati; phylum Pseudomonadota; class Gammaproteobacteria; order Pseudomonadales; family Pseudomonadaceae; genus Pseudomonas; species Pseudomonas sp. LLC-1. The sequence continues at coordinate 121,848 of NZ_LUVY01000017.1, forward strand.
GTCGAGGTACTGCACCGCGATGTGACCAAAGCCGCCTCGCTGCTGCCGCAAGCCGATGGCAGCCTGCTGGTCAGCCGCGAGCTGGATGATGGCCGTGGCAGCATCCTCAAGATCACCGCGACCGGCGACCGGGTCGTGGTCATCGACAACCTGTCCAAGCCCGACGGCATGGTGGCGGCTCAAGGGGGGTGGGTGTTCAGTCAGGAAGGCGGCCGGGCACCTGTCAGCCTGGCCCGCGATGGCCAGGTGACCCCCCTGTTCGACGGCGATAGCGTGCAAGGCCTGTGGAATGACGGCGACCACCTGTATGCCATCGAAGACCGCAAAGGCAATGGTCGCTTGATGCGTTACGACTGGAATAGCCGCCAGCTCGATGTGCTGCGTTCCGGCCTGACCGAAACCGAAGGGCTCACCCGCTGCGAGGGCCGTTTGCTGTACACCGAAAAGGCCAATGGCAAGGTCCGCGCCTTGTCCGACGATGGCAGCGACCCGGTGGTGGTCGAAGGCCTGCGCAACCCGACGTTCCTGTACTGTGACCAGCGCGGCCTGTGGATCAGCGAAGACAACACCCACCGTGCCCGGCTGCTGCGTGTTGACGCCGATGGCGTTCAGCACACGGTGCTGACCTTCCTCAAGGCGCCACAGTCGATCGTGGCGGATGGCAAAGGTGGTTACTTGCTGGCCGAAGGCGGGCGTAACCGCGTGCTCCACCTGACTCCGCCGCTGGAGCGCAACACTGCCCAGCGGGAGTGATGCCCGCGGCGTGCCGTGAATGATTTCACGGCCAGCCACCCGTGAGGCTTTATGGCTACCCGACCAACAGCGCGCTTCCCTGCATGGCCGCGCTCACGGATAATCCCCCTCATTCCAATAAATAGCCTGTGAGTGGGTATGAGTGATTCCGTAGTTGGCCTCGGCCAGCCTGAAACCGAAGGGGGGCGCAGAACGCGCAAGAACAACCCCGAGAAAACGCGCGAGGATATCCTCCAGGCGGCCATCAACGAGTTCGTCCAGCAAGGGCTGGCCGGCGCCCGCGTCGACGCTATCGCCGAACGCACTGCCACCTCCAAGCGCATGATCTACTACTACTTCGGCAGCAAGGAGCAGTTGTACTGCGAGTGCCTGATCAAGCTGTATGGCGACATCCGCAAGACCGAGCAAAGCCTGGACCTGGAGTCGCTGCCGGCCGAGCAGGCGATTCGTCGTCTGGTGGAATTCACCTTCGATCACCACGACCGCAACGTCGATTTCGTGCGCATCATCTGCACTGAAAACATCCACTATGGCGAGTACGTCAAGCAGTCGCCGGCCATTCGTGAAATGAGCAGCCTGGTGCTCGAAGCGTTGGGTAACACCCTGCGCCGTGGTGTGCAGGAAGGGGTTTTCCGTGGCGGCATCGAAGTGATCGACCTGCACATGCTGATGAGCTCGTTCTGCTTCTACCGGGTGTCGAACCGCCATACCTTTGGCGAGATCTTCCAGATCGACCTGTTGGATGACGAGATCAAGCTGCGCCACAAAGCCATGATCTGCGACGCCGTGCTGCGTTACATACGCGCCTGAACGGCGCTCACTCGCCCAGCCGCTGCTCCCGCGACGGCGGGTAGCCGAAGTAGGCCGCATAGCACTTGCTGAAATGCGACACCGAAACAAACCCGCAGGCCACTGCCACTTCCATCACCGACAGGTCGGAATACTGCAGCAGGCGGCGGCTTTTGGTGATGCGCAGCTCCATGTAGTAGCGCCGCGGCGACGTGCCCAGCTGGGCCTGGAACAGCCGGTCGATCTGCCGTCGCGAGCGCCCGCTGTAGGCGGCCAGCTGGTCGAGGCTGAGGGTTTCCTCCAGGTTGTTTTCCATCAGTTCGACGATGGTGCGCAGGTGCAGGCTCATCGACTTCTTCGCCCCCGGCCCAACCTGACGGTAACGCGCTCCGGAGAATGACAGGATTTCTTCCACGCCTTCGGCCAGGCCATCACCATACAGCCGGCGCACCAGGCCCAGCATCAGCTCCATGGCACCGTTGGGGCTGGCGGCGCTGAGGCGGTCGCGGTCGAGGGTAAAGCTGGCCGGGGTGATGCGTGTTTGCGGGCTGCGTTCGGACAGGCTGGCGCGCTGTTCGGGGTGGATGCTGCAACCGTAGTCGTCCAGCACCCCGGCGCGGCCAAGGAACCAGGCGCCGTTCCACAGGCCACCCAGGGCCATGCCGTGGGCCGCGCAGTCGTCCAGCAGGCGGTCGAGTTCCGGGTATTTCAGGGGCGTGCGCAGGCCGCCGCAGATCACCAGCAAGTCCAGCTCCTTCAGCGCCTCGGCGGACAGCTCGGTGGCTACCAGCTCGAGCCCCAGGTCGCTGAGCACCCGGTCGCCATCCATCGACAGCGGGGTGAACCGGAAGCTGTCCGCACGCAGCAGGTTGGCGGTGACCAGCACATCCATGGCGACGGTAAAGCTGGCCATCGAGAAATGTTCGAGCAAGACGAAGTCGACCCTGTACGGGGCCTGGGCATTGGCGCTGGTGGATTTCAGCCGCAGCATGTTGCTGGTACTGGTCTTCTTGCTGAACTGACGTGGCGTGGGCACTCTGGTCTCCGCTTCCTGGTTGGCCCGCAGAGTGTGGCGGCTGGCTGGGGGAAAGACAATCACCCGGGTGGGCGTGTCGTATTTCAGGTCGTGTTCAGGCAACCTGCCTGGCTTGGCCCTTCGCCGCCATGCCGCCCCCTGTTACCGAGGACACCCTTCATGAAGTACGCCATTGCCCTGCTGTGCAGCCTGTTGCCGTTGCTGGCCAATGCCTTGGAGCCGGGCGACAAGCTGGCACCGTTCACGCTGCTTGACCAGTATGACCAGGCCTACAGCCTTGATGCTGGCACGCAGATCCTGCTGGTGGCGCGCGACATGGACGGAGCAAAGATGGTAAAGGCTGCGCTGGCCGAGCAGCCCAAGGGCTACCTTGAGGCGCGTCATGCCGTGTTTGTTGCCGACATCCAGCGCATGCCGGCGATCATCCGCAAGCTGTTCGCCATCCCCGCCATGCGCGCATACAACTACCGTGTGCTGCTTGACCGTGAAGGGCGCGTGGCCAGCCGCTATTCCGGGCAGAATGGCCAGGTACAGTGGTTGCAACTGGAGCAGGGGGCGCTGGTGGGCCAGCGGGCGTTTACCGATGCGGCGGCGCTGAAGTCGGCGCTGGAACAAGCACCGCACTGAATGGGCTGCCCTGGCGCCAGACAAAACAATCTGAACCCTCGGCGCTTGCTGAAACCCAACCCATTACATGCCAAATGGGAGAGCGCTCATGGAAATCGGAACGATCTGGATCATCATCGCGGCCTTCGTCATCCTGCTGGAGGTCTGGGCGATCTGGCACATCATTGGCAGTGATCGGCGCGCCGAACGCAAGATGCTGTGGGTCGTCTTCGTGGTGTATGCGCCATTCCCCGGGTTGTTGTTCTGGGCATGGCGCGGGCCCAGGGCGGTGAAGGGCAGGGCGGTACTGCAGGAAAAGTGACGGTGTCCGGCATCAGGCGCGGGGGCGCCTGATGCCTGTGAGGCTCACTTGGGCAGGATGTCGAAGCGTATGGCGGGGCCTAGCCCGTTCACCATCAGGCAGCCGTAGAATTTCACGGTAGACAGCACACGCAGCTGCTTGAGCGCATTATGAATATATTCGTGAATCAGTTTCTCAGCCTCGCGCTTGCGCTCTGCAAGAGTGGAGCCCTTGAGTTCGACCGTCCCAAGCAAGGTGGTTTCAATGTGCTCAACGGTGCCCAGGCCGAGATTTTCCCGTAGATGCACCCGTGCCTGGGCGGCATCGGCGTCATCGCGTGCGGTGTGCGGCTTGATGGTATAGGCCAGCTGGAAATCAAAATTACTCATGCGCTTTTCCTTGTTGGATTCAGGCCTCCGTGCCGGGTCTGGCAATCTAGCGCGTGATGGTCGCCGCGCAAACAGACGCGTGGTTCACATCAGTTCGCCTTCTGTGCGAAACGTCCTACGCTGCGCTTGACCTCGAGTTAACTTAAGGTCCGATACTCCGCCACTCTTCCATCCGATCGAGGGCATGTCGTGACCCATCCAGCCGTATTCCAGCTGAGCAACCCTGAGGGCCTTTACGATCCCAGTGGCAATGCCTATTCCCACGTCGCCGAGGTACGCGCCGGCAGCCGGCTGTTGTTCATCGCCGGCCAAGGCGGGGAGGACAGCGATGGCCAGCTGTCGCCCCTGTTTGCCGAACAGGCCCGCCAGGCGCTGGCCAACCTGGAGCTGGCGTTGGCATCCAAAGGCGCCAGCCTGGCCCAGGTGTTCAGGCTGACCTTGCTGATTGTCGAGCATTCCGAAGCGCGCCTGCGCCAATGGGTAACGGAGGCGGACAGGGCGTGGGGGCCGCATATGAAACCGACCTGCACCCTGATCCCGGTGCCACGGCTGGCGCTGGACGGCATGCTGGTGGAAATCGAGGCTGTGGCAGCACTGCAATGACGCGTTAACAGTCGCTGAGCGAACCTTGGCGTGGCCGGTGCCAGTCAATGCCTGGGGAAGTATCTTGTCTATCGGCACTGGTCGTGACTACATTGCCGCTATAACAACAAGCTTCCCTCAGAGGTGACCACACCATGAGCACCGGCAGCACTGCGCTTACCGACCGCAAGGCTCGCGCCTGGGTCTGGCCTGCCCTCTTCAGCCTGGTGGCCTTCGCCGCCAATTCGGTGTTCTGCCGGCTGGCGTTGAAGGATGGGGCTATCGACCCGGCTTCTTTCACCGTGGTGCGTCTGGCCAGTGGTGCATTGTTCCTGCTGCTGCTCATCCGCCTGCGCAGACCTGCGTTGGCCATGGGCGGCAGCTGGCGTGGCGGCCTGGCGCTGTTCCTGTACGCGTTCCTGTTCTCTGCCGCCTACCTGCAACTGGGTGCAGGAGCCGGTGCGCTGCTGCTGTTCGGTGCCGTGCAAATCACCATGTTCGGCTTTGCCTGGTACAAGGGCGAACACATCACGGCGCGTATGCTGCTGGGCATGCTGATCGCGTTTGCCGGCCTGCTGGTGCTGCTGTTGCCCGGCGCCGCTGCGCCGCCGTTGGCCAGTGCCTTGCTGATGGCGTTGTCTGGCGTGGCCTGGGGTGTTTACACGCTGCTGGGCAAAGGCTCCCCCAGGCCGCTGGCCGATACCGCCGGCAATTTTACCCGCAGCCTGCCTTGCCTGGTGCTGCTGTTACCGATGCTGTTGCTGGGGGCCGGCCCGCATCTCACACCGCTTGGCTTGTGGTATGCGCTGGGTTCAGGGGTGCTGGCTTCTGGCGCGGGTTACGCCGTGTGGTATGGCGTGGTCAGGCAAGTCAGTGCGCAACAGGCTGCAACCCTGCAACTCAGTGTGCCAGTGATTGCCGCTCTGGGCGGTGTTGCTCTGATTGGTGAGCCGCTATCGCTGCGCTTGCTGATTGCGTGCGTGGTGGTGCTGGGTGGCATTGCGCTTGCTCTGGCACCGCGACGTTAGCGTGCGAGATGAAGAGCAGGTGGGTAAGGGCCGCTTAGCCTTTGGTCGAACGGTCTGCGTCGGTCGCTTCCGTTACTACAGGCAGGTTGCCAGCGCGCTGGATGACCCGCCGTTGCTGCTCGTAGTCGTCGAGGGAAAGACCGCGACGCTGTAGCGCTTCCAATTGCAACTGGCGGGTTTCTTCGGCTGTGTACGGGCGCAGTTCCGGGTGGCTGGCACAGCCGCTCATGATGGCGATGGCAAAAACGGCGAAGGTGGCGAAAAGCAGGCGGGCCAGGGTGTTCATCGGGGTAGCTCCAAGGGCCGGGGTCGTGGGCGGCGAGTCGATGGAGCAAGGTTATTAGGCCAAGGCGCCCGGTAGAAATTGCCCTGCTCGATAGTGACTATCGATGAACCGGGCGGGCTTTCGACACCTGGCCAAAACCGCCAGCATGGCTACGCTTAACCCACGCGGTCAGACCTCATGGGGAAAAGCGATGCGCATGCCATTGTTTGCTTTCCTGTCGGCGCTCCTGTGCCTGCACGCCGCGCCCGGCCTGGCGTTGGCGCAAGACGTACCGGCGCCTGATCCGGCCCCGCAAAGCGAAACGGTCGTGACCAAAGACCCGGTCTTCACCCAGGAGCAACTGGACCAGATGCTGGCGCCGGTTGCCTTGTACCCCGATGCGCTGCTGGCCCAGGTACTGATGGCGGCCACTTACCCGGGGCAGGTGAGTGAAGCCGTGACCTGGTCCAAGGCCAACCCCAAAGCCTCGGGTGACGACGCGGTCAAACAAGTGGCGAAGCAGCCCTGGGACCCAAGCGTGCAAGCGCTGGTGGCTTTCCCGCAGCTGCTGGCGACCCTCGGCCAGGACCCGGTGTGGGTGCAGCGCCTCGGTGATGCCTTCCTGGCGCAACCCGACGATGTCATGGGCGCCGTGCAGCGCTTGCGCCATCAGGCACAGGCTGCCGGCAACCTGCAAAGCAACCAGTACCAGAACGTGACTGTGCAGGCTGCCCCGTCGACACAGGCGGCCAGCAGCGCGCCGTCCACCATCGTCATCCAGCCGGCCGACCCGCAGGTGGTGTACGTGCCCAGCTACAACCCGACCACGGTGTATGGCACCTGGGCCTATCCGGCCTCGCCGCCGGTATACTACCCGCCACCGCCGATGTACTACCCCGGCTCCGCGCTGGTGGCCGGCCTGGCCTTCGGGACCGGCGTGGCGATTGTGGCTTCGCTCTGGGGCGACTGTGACTGGGGCAACAACGACATCGATATCGACGTCAACCGTTACAACAACATCAACGCCAACAACCGCATCACCAACAACCAGAACAAATGGCAGCACAACGCAGCCAACCGCGATGGCGTGCCTTACCGTGATGCCCGCAGCCGCCAGCAGTATGGCCGCCAGCTGGACGGTGCCACCCAGCGCACGGCCTTCCGTGGCGACGACGTACAGCGCGCCCAGGCACGGGACAAGGCCAGGGCCTCGATGGACCGGGCCGGTATTGAACGGCACGCCACCAGCAACCGCCAGGCGCGTCAGCAAATGCGTGAGGCGCAGACGGGCAACGCGGTGGGTAACCGTATGCAATCGCGTGCCGACAACCCGAGGGTCGCCGAGCGTCGGCAGGAACCCCGCACAGCCCAAGGCCGGCAAGTGGCCCAGAACCGACCCGCCAATACCGCCGGCCGGGCACGTAACAATGCGTTTGACGGCGTACGCTCGCCTTCGCGTACCAACCTGCAGGCTAACCGTGGTCGCACCAGCCAGTCCTTCGCTCAGCGCCCGAACACCTCACGTGCCGCCGGACACCCGATCTCCCGACCCAGTGCGCCTATGCGTCGCGGCGGAGGTGGCCGTCGATGAACCGTCCAGCATTTGCAGGGTTGCTGTTCATTGCGAGCCTGGCCTGGTCCTGCCTGGCGGCTGCTCAAGAAACCTTTCCAACGCCGGAGAAGGCTGTGGAGTCCTTCGTTGCGGCACTGGGCACGGAAAAACCGGATGAAGCCCGCCTGGCGCAATTGCTGGGCGATGACTGGCGTACCTACATACCGCGTGGTGGTGTGCAACGCAGCGACGTGGACACCTTCCTCGCGCAGTACGGTGCGCAGCACACCATCGACAGGACGGGCGAGGGCAAGGCCATTCTGGCGGTGGGCAGTGATCACTGGACCTTGCCTATTCCTTTGACCAAAAGCAGCCAGGGTTGGCGGTTCGACCTCAAGGCCGGCAGTGCCGAAATCCGCGCCCGGCGCATCGGTCGCAACGAACTGGGGGTGTTGCAGTCGCTGCTGGCTTATCACGATGCGCAAATGGACTACGCCACCGAGGACCACAACGGCAACGGTGCGCTGGAGTACGCGCAGAAAATCTTCAGCGAGCCCGGCAAACATGACGGGCTGTACTGGGACGAGGATGGCGACGGCGAGGTAAGCCCGTTGGGCCCGCTGTTCGGCCAGGATGTGGTTGGTGATGACTGGTACGGCTACCACTTCCGCATCCTCGATGCACAAGGCCCCTCTGCCCCTGGCGGCGCCTACAGCTACCTGATAGGCAACCAGATGAGCCGTGGTTTCGCCATGGTCGCCTGGCCGGCCAGGTACGACGATACCGGGGTGATGAGCTTCATGATCAGCCATGACGGCCAGGTATTCGAGAAAGACCTGGGGCCGCAGGGGGACAGGCAGGCCAAGGCGATGAAGCGCTTTGACCCCGATGACAGCTGGAAGGTGGTGGATGTGGCGGCGGGTGACTAACGCCTCCTTGTCACTGCACCGCACCCGCGAGTAATGCCATCAGGGCATCAGCATCCAGCTTCGCGCTCACTTCCCCCCCTTCAAGCAGGCTTTCGGCCAAATCTCGCTTGCGCGAGTGCAAGCCGACGATCTGCTCTTCGATGCTGTTTTCGGCGACCAGTCGGTAAATGGTCACCGGACGCTGCTGACCCATGCGGTAGGCCCGGTCACTGGCCTGGTCCTCCACCGCCGGGTTCCACCAAGGGTCGAGGTGGATTACATAGTCGGCAGCGGTAAGGTTGAGGCCAGTGCCGCCAGCTTTCAGGCTGATGAGGAAAATCTCACCCGTGCCAGCCTGGAAGGCGTTCACGCGGCGCTCCCGCTCTTTGGCGGGTACGCTGCCGTCGAGGTACTGGTAGGCGATGTGCTTTTCATCGAGCAACCGGCGGACGATGCTCAACTGGTCGACGTACTGGCTGAACACCAAGGCCTTGTGGCCGTTTTCCAAAAGCTCCTCGACCAAGGCCGTGAAGGCCTGGAGTTTGCTCCCTGGCAGAACCGAGTCCGGCACCACTAGGCTTGGGTGGCAGCAAAAGCGCCGCAGGCGGGTGATTTCTGTCAATATCTGAAAAGACCGGCCTGCGCCGGGAGCCGAATCAGAGACGTTGACGAGTGCCTGCTGACGAAGGGCTTCGTAGAGGTGAGCCTCCTCATCGGACAGCGGTACTTTGTAAGTAATCTCTGTGCGTGCGGGCAACTCGTCGAGTACCTGGCTTTTGAGGCGGCGCAGGATAAAGGGTTGAATAAGGGCTTTCAAAGCCCGTCGGGCGGCTGCATCGCCCTGTTCGATTGGGGTAGCGAAGCGGCTGCTGAAGCTCTCCTGGCTGCCGAGCAAAGAGGGGTTGATGAACCGGAACAGGCTCCACAGCTCGCCCAGATGGTTTTCCATGGGAGTGCCAGTGGCGACCACGCGGAAGTTTGCCTGCAAACCCATGACGGCCTGGGAGCGCTTGGTCTGGGCATTCTTGATGGCTTGGGCTTCGTCCAGCACCACGCTGTTCCAGCTGCAAGCGGCAAAGGCTGCACTGTCCTGTTGCAGCAGGCCATAGCTGGTGATGACCAGATCGCCGGGGCCGAGGTCGGCCAGGCTCCGCTCTTGCTGATACAGATGCAGCTTCAGCTGCGGGGTGAACCGCCTGCTCTCCGCCAGCCAGTTGAGTGTTACAGAGGTCGGGGCCACAACCAGTTGCGGGCCGTCGGCAGCGCGCTGAAGCAGGAGGGCCAGAATCTGTACCGTCTTGCCCAGGCCCATGTCGTCCGCCAGGCAAGCACCGACGCCCCATTCAGCCAAGCGTGCCAACCAGATGAAACCCTCATGCTGGTAGGCGCGCAGATCAGCCTGCAAGGTGCGCGGTAGCTGAGGCTGGTAGTCGCGCAGCGACTGCAGTTTTTGCAGGTGTGCCTGCCAGCTGTTATCGGCAGTGAACTCGCCAACCTCACCGGACAACCCGGCCAGTATCGGTGTGGTCAACGGGGTAAGGCGAAGGCCTTGGTCCGTGACCCGATTGGCTAGGTGCGTCAGCTCATCCAGACGTTTGCGCAACGTATCGTCCAGGGCCAGCCAGTCGCGTTCGTCGAGCTTGATAAAACGTCCGGGGTTGGTCTTCATGATCTCCAGAAGCTGGCGCAGGCGCAGTACCTTGCCGTCATCGAATGCAATCTCGCCTTGCAACAGGAACCAGTCCCCCTGTTTGCGCAGGCCCAGCTTGAGTTCGTTCAGCTTCAGGCGGCCTTTCAGGCGCATGCGTTCGCCTTCTGGCCATACGCACTGCACTTGCTTGCCGTCCAGCGCGTGCAGTTCGCTGAGTACCTGCAAGGCATCCTGAGGTTGGTCCAGTTGCCATTCCTGGCCATCGCTGGTGGCGTTGGCCAGGCCGGGGCAGGCCTGCAGTACCTGTTGCAGTACCTGGCGTTCACCTGCCAGGTCACGGCTGACCTGCAGCGGTTTGCCATCGCGTTCGCCCAGCACGTTCTGTGCTCCTTGGCCGGGGCGGAACCAGCTGCTCTCGGCCAGGGGGCGCACCAGCAGTTGCAGGCGCAATCCCTCGGCAAGTGGCAGTAAATGTGCGTACAGGCACGTATCTGCCCGAGCGTGGTCGATCTGTGCAGCGAGCTCGGGAAGGTCCGAATGGATCGGTAGCAGCGGGGTGATGGCACTGATTGCGTCGATCAGTTGCGCCTTGCCGGATTGCGGTACGCTGAGGCCATCACCGATGATCTTGCCGATCTGGCGCAGGTCGCTACTGAGCGAATAAACCTGCAGGCGGGTAGGTGTTTGCCGATGCAGGTAATAGGTGTCGTCGGTGACGATACCCTCCGGCTCGAGGCGCAGATGAATCTGCCCCTCGCCAGTCGCCTGCAGGCGCAGACTGGCATGGCCTGCCTCCAGCTCGACCCGCACGTCCGGGGCGTCGTACCAGAACAGTGCCGGATGGCCGACCAACCTGGGCAGGGCTACGCCGAGCGGCAGTTCGTACTCGACGTGGGAGTAGTAGGGCTGGCTGGCCTGGATCACGCTGATCGCCTGGCGATCCTGCTCGCAAAGAAAGTCCATGCGATCTGCTTCATCCATAAGGCGTTTAAGCGCCACTGGACGGCCTTTGCTCCACTGTCCCTTGCTGCCAAGCTTCTGCTCGCGCGGTTCAAGCTGGCTGGAGTATCGACCGGAGTTGATCAACCACGCCAGGCGAGTGGTTTTCTTGGCTGCGGCACTAGCAGGAGCGTTGGTGGGTTTGAGCTGACTCAGTGCACTGAGTGCGTGCTGCCAGGCTTCCTGGCGTTGGAGCAGCGATGCCAGTGGCTTCAGCGCTGCCTCGTGATGCAGGTCGCGAAGCGTGCGTGGAACGCCGAATTGCAGTGCGATCAACGCGTCGAATTCTGCCGCCAGCCAGGCGTAACCCCATTGATCGAGCTCATCTCGGTAAGCTTGCAGCGTTGTGCACCAACCCTGCTCGCGCGCGCTTGGCGCATCCAGCCAGTACAGGGCAAGTGCGAGCATCAGGCCATCCAGGCCATTGAGCGTACTTAAGCGCAGGTACGACAGGTCTGGCTTGTCACCTTGCAATTGCTCAAGCAGCTTACGGAGCACTGGGTAAGCCCGGCCGTAATTCTCCTTTTCGCCTAGCGCCAGTGCCTGCTTGAGCGCGGCGTGGTGCTGGCTGTCGTTCTCCGCGATAAGCGCCAGGCAATACAGGGCGTTAAGCAGCGGCGGCAGGTCAATCTTGCGTTTTTTCGTCTGCCTGCGCTGATCGGTGAGCCAGGCCCGCAACAGTAGCAAGGCTTCGCTGACCTGGCCGCGCAGCATTAAATTCAGGCTCTGGTATGTCAGCGGGAAGTCCTGCCCGCCACATTGCTGCAGGGTTTCCCAGTCACCTCGCCATACGGCTTGCTGAATCAACTGCAGCCCTAGCGCTCGGGACGGGTGGAGTGCCATTTCGTGCCGGGCCAAGGCATAGCTCTCACTGACGGGCCCTGGCAGGATGTTGTTCAGGCAAAGATGATCCTGCAGCAGCACCTCGCGCACGACCTGGTCCAGCTGGCCAAATACTTCCCGGCCGGCCGGATCGGCCTGCAGAAGCTGCATAGGGTGCTGGGCAGCCCATTCAGCCATGTTGAACAGCCGGTCCGACAGATACAGTGACTGCTGCAACAACTTGCCGTTACCACTTAGCAGGTTCAGCCAGAGCTCTTGCAATGCCCGGGGCTTGCCAGGGACTTGCCACTGCCCAAGTGCAGGCAAGCTGGCGCTGATCTGTTGCAACCGCAGCGTACCGTCGGCGGCGCCCAGCAGGCTGAGCAGTACACTGTTTCGCCGCTGTGCAGGCACGACAAAATACTGCCCCTCGTTACGCTGCTCCACTTCGACCCAGCCTTGGTCCTGAAGCCATTGCAGCAGGCCGGGGAACGACGTGGCATCAAGCAGCTTGCCGTCCGGATCAGCGATACCCATGGTGCGCAACAATTTGAGTAGCGAGGTTTTCCCTTTGCCAGGAAACGCGGTCGCCAGGGCATAGAGCAGGGCCCTGCAGTTGTCGGGCAGCGTGTCGGGGCTGAGCGGTTTGGAGTGCATCCTGGGCCTCACTGGAGCGGTTGTACAAAGAGCCTGCGCACTATACAGCGACGCTTGCTCCGCAGGGTGTGAAGCGGCCCCGGAATCGTGAAGGTGTAAAGTGGGCTACCGCCCCAGCATCTGCCGCACCAGCCACTGCCCCGCCGGCCCCAACGCCCGCCGGCTGGACCAGGCCACATCCATATCCACCCGGCGCGGGTAACCCGCTAGCTGCAACTCCACCAACCCAGTGCCAAACCTTGCCACCAAGGCCCTGGGCAGCTCGGCCCAGCCAAACCCGCGCACGGCGAACTCCAGCAACGTGAGGTAATCCGGTGCCGACCAAGCCTGACCACGGCCGTGATGCAGGCTGGGGGCGTAGGTCTTGATGTACAGCTGCCGCGCGTTTTCGAGGTGGTGCGTTTGCACCTGCCCAAGGCCCGCCAGCGGGTGCCCGCTGGCCACGTACACACCAAACTCCGCCTGTTCGGGCAAGCGGGCAACGGCAACGTCGGCGGGGTAGCCGGGTTGCGTGGCAAGGATGCCGACATGCGCCAGGCCCTGCTGGATCATGTCGATCACATCAGCGTCCTCCGCCGGGCCGCAGCGCAATTCGGTATGCGGGTAGTGCTCGGCGAAACGGGCCATTACCGCGCCCTGGAAGGTGACGCTGTAGCTGTCCGACATCACCACCGACACCAGCGGCTCCACGTTTTCCGCCAGCCGCACCGCCAAGGCATCGAGCTGGGCGCTGGCATCAAGAATGGCCTCCACATGGCTCAGCACCTGTCGGCCTGCCTCATTCAGCGTGGGGTGGCGGCCACCCCGGTCGAACAGCGGGCAACCGACATCCGCCTCGAAATTGGCAATGGCAATGCTGACGGTGGACTGGCTTTTGCGCAGTTTGCGCGCCGCAGCGGAGAACGAACCGAGCGATGCGGCTTCGACAAAGGCAACCAGAGCTTCGGGTGAGTAGCGCATGGTATTGATAAAACCGATGGTAGCTATGTCGCGAGTATCAGTTTTACCAAAGAAAATGGAAAGCACGACTTACGCAATGGATGGATTTTGCAATGAAAAACGTGTCTTTCACCGAACGCGTGGTTCACGCCGTGGGTTACGAAGTGTTCGCGGTGTTGTTGTGTGCGCCGTTGTTGTCCTGGGTAATGGGCAAATCGCTGGCGACGGCGGGGGCCTTGGCGGTCACCCTGTCGGTGATCGCCATGCTGTGGAACATGGTCTACAACGCGCTGGTCGATCGCTGGGTACAAACCGAGCGTATCCACTGGAAGGCCAGTGCGCGTTTTGTGCACGGTCTGGGCTTCGAGGCCGGGCTGGTGGTGTGGTGCTTGCCGGTGGCGGCGTGGATGCTGGATATCTCGCTGCTGCAGGCGTTCATGGTGGAACTGGGCTTCTTCGTGATCATCCTGCCCTACACCGTGCTGTACAACTGGGCCTTTGACAAAGCCCGGCATTTGCTGATGCAGCGGCGCCTTGCATAAGCCCTTCCCTGTGGGAGATTCCCAGCCCTTTTGGCTGCGCTGTCGCACAGGGCACAATGTCGAAATCAGTCACATTCCCTTGTTGTGCGGGCGTGCCCGCGAAGCAGGCGACGCGGTGTATGGCACCGGCTTCGCCAGTGTTCGCGGCGGTTCGACGCCTCGACACGCACGCTCCCATAGGGTACGCATGCGGCCTGCGATCTCAGTTGCGTGGCGCTCGTGCGGCGAAATTGGACTTGTGCGGTTCAGTGGTACCCGCCCCCTGTCATTTCTGACAGTTGCTTGATCTGATTCAACGCGGGAGCATAGCTACCTCGTCCACGGGAGCCAGATATGACCTCCTCAATGAAGTACACGCGCTTTTTCATGCAGCACGATAGGGTTTATAACGCTTTGTTAGAAAACTCAGCCGTGGTTTACATGAGAGCCCAGTCAGGCATTCTGGCAGAAACCAGACTAGAGCAAGAAACAACCAATCCAGTATTATTGGCTGCAGATAGCGGCGATTCAGTGATAGGCGTCAAGTCGCAGGCACAGCCGGAGTCGGTTGCCTACAATGCCTATGGCTATCACAACCCCAATGATATTCCCTTGCAGCGACCAGCATTCAATGGTCACCTGCTGCTGTGCCATCTATATTTACTCGGTAATGGTTATCGTGGATACAACTCTGTCTTGATGCGTTCTCAAAGTCCGGACAGCCTCAGCCCCTTTGATGCAGGTGGTTTGAACTGTTATGCCTACTGTGCAGGTGATCCGGTCAATTTCAGTGACCCCAGTGGGCATTCCCCAAGACCGAGGTCGGTGAGCCTATCCGGACGTATGTCGGAATCGCAGATGAAACGCATCGTATCGGGAGTATTCAAAAACCCATCAAAGCGGCCGAGACGTTACAGCGAAGGTGGAACCATGTCGTCATTGCTTTTGGATCACACAGTGCAGGATGTATTGAATGCTCAGCGGGGCTGGAATACCTCTGGCGCACTTGTACAAAGTGGCCCGCAGCGCAGTTTGGCATCAAGCTCTGTTCAAGCACAAGGGGACTTTGTTGCGGGTTCTGCTGCTACCCGGTTAGCACACCCATCTGCATCGTCAGGAACAGGGTTGCAACGAGGTCGACCCATTAGACGGATGGGTGAACCAGACGCTGCCATTCTTGTAGCATTAAATAAAAAAATGGATTCGGTGATTTGGGGGATGGATGTAGTACGGTCCAGAGAAGCACGTGAAATAATTATCATGGCCCTTAAGGATGGGGTTAGTCCGCGACTCGCTATTGAGTCTGCGGGGTATAGAGTTAGACCAAAGCAGGTCTATGACGTCACCAGTAATCTGAAAGTCGCTTTAAAAATCAGGAAGGGTGGGTAATCGCTGTCTGATGTTCTAGATGTTTGCTCGTAAGTATCTATGGCTATTGTTATTTGCGTGCGCCCGATTAAGGTGAAAATTGGTACGTGGCCTTGCGGTTCGTTAAACTCGAGTCTGAGCTTTCTTTCATATTCCCCGACCTCTTCTGTTTTGGCTTTGCACAAACGCCAGTAATCTTCGTTTTAGCCTGGGGGGAGAGCCACTGCGGTCAAACAGCGGGTAGGCGCTGCATCTGTGGGGCATGCCCGCGAACACCGGCGGAGCCGGTGCCACCCACCGAGTTGCCTGATTCGCGGGCGTGCCCACACAGGGACATGCTTTCGAGCATAAAAGGTAAAAAACGGGGCATGCCATTGCTGGCATGCCCCGCTTTTCATACCGCTCAAGCGCCTCAGGCGACTTTGACGATCCAGCCTGCCGGTGCTTCAACATCACCGCTCTGGATACCGGTCAGCTCGTTGTAGAGCTTTTGGGTAACCGGGCCAACCTTTTCCAGGTCGTGGAACACGTGCAGCTTGCCGTTGTACTCGATACCGCCGATCGGGGTGATCACCGCCGCAGTGCCGCAAGCGCCGGCTTCAATGAAGCGGTCCAGCTTGTTGATTTCGACATCACCTTCGATCACGGTCAGGCCCAGGCGCGATTGCGCCAGTTCCATCAGCGACAGGCGGGTGATGCCTGGCAGCACCGAGGCCGATTTCGGGGTCACGAACTCGTTGTTGGCGGTGATGCCGAAGAAGTTGGCCGAACCGACTTCTTCGATCTTGGTGTGGGTCAGCGGGTCGAGGTAGATGGCGTCGGCGAAGTTGGCCTTCTTGGCTTCAGCGCCTGGCTGCAGGCTGGCGGCGTAGTTGCCACCGACCTTGGCCGCACCGGTGCCTTGTGGGGCGGCGCGGTCGAAGCTGGAGATCTGGAAGTTGTGCGGCTTCATGCCGCCCTTGAAGTACGAGCCAACCGGGATGGCGAATACCGAGAAGATGAACTCGGGGGCGGTGCGCACGCCAATGTTGTCGCCGGTGCCGATCACGAACGGGCGCAGGTAGAGGGCGCCTTTGCCGTGCGGTGGCACGAACTTCTCGTTGGCCTTGACCACTTGCTTGCACGCTTCGATGAACACATCGGTGGGCACGTGCGGCATCAGCAGGCGGGCGCAGCTGCGCTGCATGCGGGCGGCGTTCTGGTCCGGGCGGAACAGGTTGATCGAGCCGTCTTTGCAACGGTAGGCCTTCAGGCCCTCGAAGCACTGCTGGCCGTAGTGCAGGGCAGTGGAGCCCTCACTGATGTGCAGTACGTTGTCTTCGGTCAGGGTGCCTTTGTCCCACTCGCCATTGCGCCATACGGACAGGTAGCGTTTGTCGGTCTTGATGTAGTCGAAACCCAGCTTGTCCCAATTAATGCTTTCGTTGCTCATGACACCCTCATTGTCTTGCAAGTGCCCGATCGCTCGGGCTGCTGTTATATGCGCACCACGCCACCATAATACATCCGTGGCGGATCGGGAACGGCCAGTCACGAATTGATAGCCTGCGATGCATTTTTTTCGGTATCTACAACTGCAGGTACTCATCCAGCGCCAGGTTTTGCAGCAGTACCGCATCATGGGATGCCACCATGAGCGCCCCGCCAAACTGCCCCAGCATGCGCTCCAGTGCGGCCAATGACGGCAGGTCCAGGTGGTTGCCGGGTTCGTCCAGCAGTAACAGGTCGAGCGGCCGTTCGCGATACAGCACGGCGGCCAGTGCCGCCTTCATCCGTTCTCCGCCGCTGAGCAGGCTGCTGGGTAGTTCGATACGGGCCGCATCCAGCCCGAGCTGCGCCAGGCGGCTGCGTAATTCGCCTTGGGCCATTGCCGGGTTGGCCTTGCCCAGGTGGTCGAGCACACTGCTGTGGCCGCATAGCGTGCTGCAATGCTGGTCGAGCAGGGCCGTCTCGCCCGTGAGGCGCACGTTGTCAGGCGATGCCGGTAATTCCCCGTTCAGCAGCCTGAGCAGGGTGGACTTGCCGCTGCCATTGGCCCCGACCAAACCCACCCGCTGGCCCAGGCATACGCGCAGGTCGAGCGGTTTGCGGGTGCCACGGGGCAGGCGAAGCGCCTGGAGGGCCAGCACTTCGCGGCCTGCATGGCGCTGAGGTGTGGGGGCATGCAAGGTAATGGCGGTGTCCTGCTCGACCTTGCGGGCGGCATCGCGCACTTGGTCATGCAGGGCCTGCCGGGCTTCGCCGTGGTCGCGGCGCTGCTTGCCCGCCGTGGCCTGGCTGCGCTCGTGCTGGCGATCGACCAGAATTTTGGCCTGATTGGCGTGCCTGGCCTGGCGCCCGGCCCGGGCCTGATGGCGCTCCAGGTCTTCGCGCTGGCATTGCAGTTCACGGGCCTGGCGTTGCTGCGCCTGCTTCAACCGGGCGAGTTGCTGCTGGGCCTGGGTTGTCTGGCTGGCCTTTTGTTCTGTATAGAAGCTGTAATTGCCGCCATAGGCCTGCAACCCCAGGCTGGACAGCTCGACGATACGCACCATGTGCCCCAGCAGGCTGCGGTCGTGGCTGATCACCAGCAGGCCCCGGTCCCAGGCTTCGATCATGCCCAGCAGCCGGGCGCGGGCTTCGCTGTCCAGGTGATTGCTGGGTTCGTCGAGAATCAGGTAGTCGGCATTGCTCAGCCATGCGCCAATCAGCGCCACGCGCATGGCCTGGCCGCCGCTCAGGCTCCTGGCGGGCTGGCGCCAGTCCAGGTGCCCCAGGCCGTGGCGTTGCAGGTGTATCTGCAATTGTTCGCGGATATCCCAGCGCTCGCCTACGGTGTCAAAATCCTGGGGCTCGATGCTGCCTTGCTCGATACGCGTCAGCGCTGCGATCAGCGTGCCGGCCTGGGCCAGGTCGGCAACCGTGGCGCTCTGCTCGATTACCTGCTGGTTCAGCAAGTGAATACGGCCAAGGCGTCGACAATGGCCGCCGCTCGGTTCGCGCTGGCCGGCCAGAATCTGCCCGAGCAAGCTCTTGCCCACACCATTGCGCCCGACCAGGCCAGTGCGGCGGTGGTCAAAGGTTTCGTTAAGGTCGGTAAACAGCTGCCTGCCATCCGGCAAGGTCAGGGAGACGCTGTCCAGCGTCAGGATTGACGTGTTTGTCATGCACAACTCCACAAATGCCGCGACATCTCCGGAGCGAACCGGAGGCTGAAGACTGGCCGTCGAAGGGGACGGCGGCATCAGTGGCGCATTGGACGAACACCTCGTAGTAGGGGAACGTGAAGCCTAACGGACCTATGAGGACGGGTAAAGCACCGCCCGACGTATATGTGTTGCCTGCACTGGCCTCATCGCCGGCAAGCCAGCTCCCACAGGTATGGCACCAGGCTTGAGAATGGTTTCAGGCCTGCGCGGTCGAGGTGGGAGCTGGCTTGCCGGCGATGCGCCGCGCGAGCGGCGCCAGATCTTGCCGGCGCTAGTTTCAGCGTCTGTTCAATCGCTTGATCCAGTCGCCTGCGTGGCTCTGCTTGCAGGCCTCTTCGCTGTCAAATCGCACATGCCAGGCCGGATGGTCTAACTGAATGCCAGCCTGCTCCAGCGCCAAGCGGGTCAGCGTCAGCATGCGCGCCTTCGCCTCGCCTGCTACGGCAGCCGCTTTCTCGGCCTCTTGCTCGAACACCCAGGTAACGCGCAGGCTGCCCGGAAAATCCTCGGGGTCGAGCCGGTGGGTAAGCCAGCTGAAACCGACGATTTCCGCCTTGGCGGTTTCGCAGGCTTCGGTCAGGCACGCCACCAGCTCCCGCTCCAGTCGGGCCATTTCCCGTTTGCCCAATACCTTCACGGGTTGGCCTCGTCATCGATCTGCTGGCAAAAGCGCAGGCGGTTGCCAAACGGGTCATACACCTGCATCTGCAGGCCCCAGTCCAGGCGTTCGGCTTCGGGGCGCGCGTAGCCGTATTGTTTATCCTGCAGCTCACGCTCCAGCGCGCGCAGGTCGTCGATGCGGGCGAACACGGTGGAGCCTGGGCAGGCGTCACCGTGGTGCTCGGAAAGGTGCAAAACCAGCCCGTCGCGGTGAATTTGCACATACAGGGGCAGGTCCGGGCTGAAGCGGTGCTCCCAGTCCACGCTGAAACCGAGGAAATCAAGGTAGAACTCCTTGGCCTTGTCGACCGAGAAGATGCGCAGTACCGGTATGGCGGGGGCGAGGTGCATGGGGCGTCCTTGACCGTAGTTGAAGGCGCCACTGTAACGCAGTTGGGTGCCTTGTGGTCAGCCAGCGCTGCGCAACGGTTGACCACCCGCCAGCCACTGCGTAGCCTTGCCACTTCGAGGTTCTTCGGCCAGGCCGAAGCTAAGACGGGAACGCGGTACAAGCCGCGGCTGCCCCCGCAACTGTAAGCACCGATAACGGATCGACACAGCCACTGCGCCCGCGCGCGGGAAGGCGTCATCCCGCCACAGCCTGCTTTATACAAGGCAAATGGAACGGTGCAAGCCAGGAGACCTGCCTCGTCACGTTTTCGACTTTAAACCGGGCGGGGTGATCCGGTGGCGAACAAGCCCGGCCGGCCTGGCCCGTGGCTGTCGTCCTGCATGCCCGCGCCACACTGCCAAGGGCACTGCGACATGAAAACACTGGCCAAGCTCCCCGTCACCATCGTCACCGGCTTCCTCGGCTCGGGCAAGACCACCTTGCTGCGCCATATGCTCGACAACGCCCAGGGCCGTCGCATTGCGGTCATCGTCAACGAATTCGGCGAACTGGGCATCGACGGCGAAATCCTCAAGCAGTGCAGCATCGGCTGCACCGAAGAAGAAGCCAGTGGCCGCGTCTACGAGCTGGCCAACGGCTGCCTGTGCTGCACCGTGCAGGAAGAGTTCTTCCCGGTGATGCGTGAGCTGGTGGCACGCCGTGGTGACCTGGACCATATCCTGATCGAAACCAGCGGCCTGGCCCTGCCCAAGCCGCTGGTGCAAGCCTTCCAGTGGCCAGAAATCCGCAATGCCTGCACCGTCGATGCGGTCATCACCGTAGTCGACAGCCCGGCCGTGGCCGCCGGCACGTTCGCTGCCTACCCGGACCAGGTCGATGCCCAGCGCAAGCTCGACCCTAACCTGGACCACGAATCGCCCCTGCACGAACTGTTCGCCGACCAGCTGGCCAGCGCCGACCTGGTGGTACTGAACAAGGCTGACCTGATCGACGCCGAAGGCCTGGCCAAGGTCCGTGCCGAAGTGGCCGAAGAGCTGCCGCCAGCCGTCAAGGTGATCGAAGCCAGCAGCGGCAAGCTGCCGCTGGACGTGCTACTGGGCGTGGGCGCCGAGTCCGAGGCGCACATCGATGGCCGCCGTACCCACCATGACTCGCACCACGACGGTGACGACCATGATGATCATGACCACGATGCCTTCGACTCCATCTCCATCGACCTGCCAGAAGCCGACGAAAGCCTGCTGCTCGACGCCCTGACCCAGCTGGTGGTGGAGTTCGGCATCCTGCGCGCCAAAGGCTTCGCCGCCATCCCGGGCAAGCCGATGCGCCTGCTGGTGCAAGGTGTGGGTACCCGTTTCGACAAACACTTCGACCGCGCCTGGCGTGCTGACGAGCCGCGCATCACCCGCCTGGTGCTGATTGGCCAGGACCTTGACGCAGCCCAGCTGGAAGCGCGCCTGCGCCAGGCCCTGGGCGCCTGACCCATGCACCTGCTGCGGACCCAGCCCGGCGGCTTCGTGCCGGATGACAGCATTGCCGACCTCGGCCAGACACCCGCCGAGCTGGTGATTCTCTGCAGCGGCGATTCACACCTGGCATTGCTCGCCGATACCGCCGAGCAATTGCCAGACGATTTCCCCAGCCTGCGTCTGGCTAACCCGATGCAGGTGCAAAACCACGCTTCGGTCGACCTGTATATCGACCAGGTGCTGCGCCATGCCAAAGTCATCCTGGTGTCGCTGCACGGTGGTGTCGGTTACTGGCGCTATGGCGTCGAGCAACTGGTCGAGCTGGCCGCCCGTGGCGTGCAGCTGATTCTGGTGCCGGGCGATGACCGCCCGGACCCGGAGCTGACCTCCCTGGGCACTGTCGCTGGCGAGCAGGCCGAGCGCCTCTGGCACTACTTGCGCCAGGGCGGCAAGGCCAACGCCATCAACCTGTTCAACTGCCTGGCCAGCCAGTGGCTGGGCCGTGACTATGCCTGGGAGGAGCCGCAGCCCTTGCCGCGCACGGCGGTGTATCACCCGGCCAAGGGCAGCACCACGCTGGAAGACTGGTACCCGCATTGGCACCCCGAGCACCCGGTAGCGCCGCTGCTGTTTTATCGCTCGCACCTGCAGGCCGCCAACACCGCATTTGTCGACGTGTTCTGCCAGCGCCTGCAGGCTGCCGGGCTGAACCCGTTGCCGATCGCGGTGGCCAGCCTCAAGGAAAGCGCCTGCCTGGAGCAGGTCGAAGCCTGGCTGGACGAGGTCGGCGCCGAAGTGCTGGTCAATACCACAGGCTTTGCCCTGTCCAGCCCCGAACGCCCCAACCTGCGCCCGTTCCGCCGCGACATCCCGGTATTGCAGG
Organism: Pseudomonas sp. LLC-1; assembly: GCF_002992185.1. Taxonomy (NCBI): domain Bacteria; kingdom Pseudomonadati; phylum Pseudomonadota; class Gammaproteobacteria; order Pseudomonadales; family Pseudomonadaceae; genus Pseudomonas; species Pseudomonas sp. LLC-1. Next base: position 143,566 of record NZ_LUVY01000017.1, read on the forward strand.
CCATCTGCGCACAGGACAACCAGCCCGGCTGGGAAGCCAGCGAACAGGGGCTGGGCGCGCGCGATCTGGCCATGCACATTGCCTTGCCTGAGCTGGACGGGCGCATTATCACCCGGCCGGTCAGTTTCAAGGACATGGCCTGGCGCAGCGAGCGCAGCCAGTCCGATGTGGTGTGCTACCGCGCCCACCCCGAACGCATGGACTTCGTTGCCGAGCTGGCCCGCCGCTGGGTTGAGCTGGCGCGCCTGCCCAATGCGCAGAAGCGCGTGGCCCTGGTGCTGGCCAACTACCCAACCCGCGATGGCCGCATTGGCAATGGCGTCGGCCTGGACACACCTGCCGCCGCCTTGAACATTCTCAAGGCACTGCAGGCCGAGGGCTATCCGCTGGCCGAATTGCCGGGCAGCGGCACACAACTGATCCACCAACTGCTTGGCGGCGTAACCAACGACCTCGACCACCTGGACCTGCGCCCCTGCGCCCAAAGCCTGAGCCTGGCCGACTACCAGGCCGCCTTCGAGCGCCTGCCCGAGGCCAACCGCCAGGCTGTGTTGGAGCGCTGGGGGCCGCCCGAGCAGGACCCGATGTACCGCAGTGGGCGGCTGATGGTGGCCGGCCTGCGTTATGGCCTGACCTTTGTCGGCATTCAGCCGGCCCGGGGCTACCAGGTAGACCCGAGCGCGGTCTACCACGACCCCGACCTGGTGCCGCCGCATGGCTACCTGGCGTTTCACTTCTGGCTACGCCATGCCTTCGCCGCCGATGCAGTGATCCACGTCGGCAAGCACGGCAACCTCGAATGGCTGCCCGGCAAGGGCGTCGGTTTGTCGGCGCAGTGCTGGCCAGACGCCTTGCTCGGCCCGTTGCCGAACATCTACCCGTTCATCGTCAACGACCCCGGCGAGGGCGCCCAGGCCAAGCGCCGTACCCAGGCGGTGATCATCGACCACCTGATGCCGCCGCTGACCCGCGCCGAAACCTATGGCCCGTTGCGCCACCTGGAGCAGCTGGCCGACGAGTTCTATGAAGCGCAGATGCTCGACCCACGACGTGCCCGCGAGTTGCAGCGCGACATCCTGGAGTTGGTCAAGGCCAACCACATCGACCGCGAGCTGCAGCTGGAAGGGCAGCTGGACGATGCCGCCATATGGCTGCCGCGCCTGGACACCTACCTGTGCGACCTGAAGGAATCGCAGATTCGCGACGGCCTGCACGTGTTCGGCCAGTCGCCCGAGGGCCGCTTGCGGCTGGATACCTTGCTGGCGCTGTTGCGGGTTGAGCGGGGCGACGGGCGCGGCGGCAATGCCAGCCTGTTGCGTGCCCTGGCCAAAGCCCTGGTGCCGGGCTTCGATCCGCTCGATTGCGAGCTTGGGCAGCCGTGGCAGGGCGCACGCCCGGCGCACTTGCAGGCCATGAGCAGCGAACCGTGGCGCACCTGCGGAGATACCCGCGAGCGCCTTGAGCTGTTGGCACTTCAGGTGATCGGTCAGGCCTTGGCCGGCACGGTACCGCTACCCGAGCAGAACGAATGGCAGCCTGTGCACGACGTGGTGCAGGCCTTGCGCGAAGCGGTAGCCCCCAGCCTGGACGCTTGCGGCGCAGCCGAAATGAATGGTCTGCTGGCAGCGCTGGCCGGGCGCTTCGTGCCCGCCGGCCCTAGCGGTGCGCCGAGCCGTGGGCGCCTCGACGTGCTGCCCACCGGCCGCAACTTCTACACCGTGGACGTGCGCAACCTGCCCACCACCACAGCCTGGCGCCTGGGCTTCGCCTCGGCCAACCTGATCCTTGAGCGGCACTTGCAGGACCACGGCGACCACCTGCGCCAGCTCGGCCTGTCGGTGTGGGGCACGGCGACCATGCGTACAGGCGGCGACGACATCGCCCAGGCCATGGCATTGATGGGCGTGCGGCCGGTGTGGGCCACTGGCAGCCAGCGTGTCGACGACTTCGAAATCCTGCCGTTGAGCCTGCTCGACCGCCCACGGGTGGATGTGACTCTGCGCGTTTCGGGCTTTTTCCGCGATGCCTTCGGTAACCTTATCCGCCTGTTCGATGCGGCGGTGCAGGCCGTCGCTGCGCTGGATGAACCCGACGACCTCAACCCTTTGGCCGCCCGTGTACGCAGCGAGCGTGCCGCGCTGCAAGGGCAAGGCGTGGATGCCGAGCAGGCCGCGCGCCAGGCCGGCTGGCGGGTGTTCGGGGCCAAACCTGGGGCCTATGGCGCTGGCGTACAGAACGCCATCGACGGGCGCTTGTGGCACAGCCGCGACGACCTGGCCGAGGTCTACCTCAACCACGGCGGCTACGCCTATGGTGGGAGCGACGACGGTACCCCGGCCCGCGCCCAGTTTGCCCAGCGCCTGGCCAAGGTACAGGCGGTGCTGCAGAACCAGGACAACCACGAGCACGACCTGCTCGATTCCAACGACTACTACCAGTTTCAGGGCGGCATGCTGGCCGCATCGGAAACCCTGTCCGGTGCTACCGTGGCCAGCTACCACGGCGACCACAGCCAGGCCGACCGGCCGCGCATCCGTACCCTCAAGGAAGAGTTGAACCGGGTTATCCGCGCCCGTGCGCTGAACCCCAAGTGGATCGACGGGGTGAAGCGCCACGGTTACAAAGGCGCCTTCGAGATGGCGGCGACGGTCGACAACCTGTTCGCCTTCGACGCCACCACGCACCTGATCGACGACCATCATTACCAGGGGCTCGCCGATGCCTACGTGCTCGACCCGGCGACCCGCGACTTCATGCGCGAGCACAACCCCGATGCCCTGCGCGACCTGACCGAGCGCCTGCTGGAGGCCCAGCAGCGCGGGCTGTGGCAGGCGCCAGGCGACTACCGCGAGGCCCTTGAGGCGCAATTGCTCGACGGCGAGGAACAGGCTTGAAATGAGTGAACCCGTACAATTCCCGCTGGCCGCGGTGGTCGGTGCCGACGACCTGAAGCTGGCGCTGTGCCTGACGGCCATCGACCCGAAAATCGGCGGTGTGCTGATCGAAGGGCCGCGCGGCATGGCCAAGAGTACGCTGGCCCGTGGCCTGGCCGACCTGCTGGGCGAGGGGCCATTCGTCACCCTGCCGCTGGGTGCCAGCGAGGAACGGCTGGTCGGCACCCTGGACCTGGGCGCCGCGCTGGGGCAGGGCAAGGCGCAGTTCTCCCCGGGCGTGCTGGCCCAGGCTGACGGTGGCGTGCTGTATGTCGATGAAGTCAACCTGCTGCCCGACACCCTGGTCGACCTGTTGCTCGACGTGGCGGCCAGCGGCACCAACCGCATCGAGCGTGATGGCATCTCGCACCGGCACAGTGCCCGTTTCGTACTGATCGGCACCATGAACCCGGAGGAGGGCGAGCTGCGCCCGCAGCTGCTCGACCGTTTTGGCCTGAACGTGGCCCTGGAAGGCTCGCCTGAGCCTGAGGCGCGTCAGCAGATCATTCGGCGTCGTCTGGCCTTCGACAGCGATCCGCACGCCTTCTGTGCCCACTGGGCTGAGGCCCAGGCGCAGTTGCGCGAACGCTGCCAGGCGGCGCGCCGGGCCTTGACCGGCATAGCGCTGGATGACCAGGCGCTTTCGTGGATCACCGAGCGCTGCTATGCCGCTGGCGTCGACGGCCTGCGCGCCGACCTGGTGTGGCTGCGCGCTGCGCGCGCCCACTGCGCCTGGCGCGGGGGGGCGGCTATTGAAGAAGCGGATGTCGACGCGGTGGCCGAGTTTGCCTTGCGCCATCGTCGCCAAGTGGCGCCCCAGGCCCCTTCGCCGTCGGCGCCGTCGCAGCCCGATCAGCAGGGTGCCAGTCACCCTGGCGAACAGGGCGGGCAGGGTGACTGGGGGGCGTTGCCGACGCAGCCGGTGGCCAGCGGTGCCCGCCGCGAGGTGCCGAACTGGGCAAAAAAGCCCTGAGCATTCGCCAGCCACCTGCCAAAGGGGCGGATGCCAGACCTGGCGTGGGCAAGCAGGGTGGGGCCAGCCGTGGCCGGGCACGCAGTGCGGCGACCGGTCGGGTGGCCTGGCTGCCGACCTTGCTCAAGGGGCGGCCACGGTTACCCCGGGACCTGTGCTGGCAACAGCGCCAGGCCAGGCCCGCAGAACTGTGGTTGGTGATTGTCGATGCCTCGGCCTCCACCCGTCGCCATCAGGCGCTGGCGCAAACCAAAGGGCTGTTGGCAGCCCTGTTCGACCAGGCTTACCGCCAGCGCGCCCGGTTGGCCCTGCTCACCGCCAGCGGGCAAACGCCACAATGGCAACGCCACGGCCTGAAGGCTTCGGCGGCCTTGCAGCCCTGGCTGCAGGCCTTGGGTGCCGGTGGCGGTACGCCGCTGATCGCCGCGTTGGAACAGGCTCGGCACTGGCTTCTGGCGCGTCAGCGCGCCCATCCGGCTGAAGCCATGCGCTGCCTGGTGTTTACCGACGGTCGCCTGCAACATTGGAATGCCGTGCAGCCCATGCCCTGTGCAACATTGTTGGTGGATATGGAACTTGCCCCCGTTCGTCTCGGGCGCGCACAGCGTCTGGCTGAGCAATTGCAGGCCGATTACCAGCACTTGCAGCACTTCAAAGTCTTGGACTGAACCGTATTGGCGCGACACTATGTCGCAATAGAAAAGTTGCCAGAACAGCAACTTTGCATGCAAACAAGTGCGTGACGTTGCACGCACTTGAATTGCCGGGCGTTATTACTTCGGCATCGACCACGGTTGCAGGTCGTACCCTTTTTCGCACAGTTCGGCGCGCACTTCCTCGATCAGGCTGGCCCACTGGGCCGGGTCTGAATAGATACGCGAAGACACTTGTTTGCTGCCGATGCGGGTGCTGGTCCGGTCGATCACTGCCAGGCTCAGTTCACCAGTACCGTTGGGTGCATCCCAGGCTACGCACTGGAAAGGTTCGAAGGCGTGGTCGGCAATCAGCAGTGCTTCGTTGACACGGAGCGGGGCATTCATGGTTCGGTCTCTCTATGGTCCCAAACAGCGAAGTTAAGTCCGCGTTGCTTCAAAGTCGCCTCAATCATCGCGAAGTGCAGCGCGGGGTTATGTGTACTGATGCTCGTTGTCCGGGGGCAAGTCACACAATGGATGTAAAATTTTTTGTCAGGGTCGAATCCGTTCTCGCCTGCGCCGCCATGTGATGTCGATAAAACGCGAAAATTCCCGTGACGCTTTGTAAAAAAATGCGTCGGCAGACAGACGGTACTGGGAACCGTCAACTTCGTTGCTACTGTTAAACGGGCGCCACAACTTGCTGTTTTACTTCATAAAACCAAAAACTGGCGCCAAGGATCGGTCATGCAACAGCTTGCCGCTCAACGCCGTTTGCTTATCGTCGACCCCTGCGACGACTGCCACCGATTGTTACCTGGCCTGCGCAGCGCAGGCTGGGATGTGGACAGCTGCGTGCTCGGCGGGGCGCTGGACCATCCTTGTGATGTAGGCCTGTTGCGCTTGCAGGCTTCGCACCTCAGGCACCCTGATGCGGTCAAGGACATGATCAAACGCAGCAATACCGAATGGATTGCCGTGCTCAGTGCCGAACAACTGCGCATGCCGGCCGTCGGCGATTTTGTCTGCGAATGGTTCTTTGACTTCCACACCCTGCCATTCGACGTCTCCCGCGTGCAGGTCACCCTTGGCCGGGCGTTCGGCATGGCACGCCTGCGTGGCAAAGGGGCGGTGAAGGTGGATGAAGCCACCCACGAACTGCTCGGCGAAAGCCGGCCGATCCGCGAGCTACGCAAATTGCTGGGCAAACTGGCGCCCACCGAGTCGCCGGTGCTGATCCGAGGTGAAAGCGGTACCGGCAAGGAACTGGTGGCGCGCACCCTGCACCGCCAGTCGCAACGCAGCGAGCAGCCCTTCGTTGCCATCAACTGCGGGGCTATTCCCGAGCACCTGATCCAGTCTGAACTGTTCGGCCATGAGAAGGGCGCCTTCACCGGTGCGCACCAGCGCAAGGCCGGGCGCATCGAAGCGGCCCATGGGGGCACGTTGTTTCTTGATGAAATCGGTGACTTACCGCTGGAGTTGCAGGCCAACCTGCTGCGCTTTCTGCAGGAAAAGCACATCGAGCGGGTGGGGGGTAGCCAGCCGATTCCGGTGGATGTGCGCGTGCTGGCCGCCACCCATGTGGACCTGGAACGGGCCATCGAGCAAGGGCGCTTTCGCGAAGACCTGTATTACCGCCTGAACGTGTTGCAGGTGGTGACCGCGCCGTTGCGCGACCGGCATGGCGACCTCTCGATGCTGGCCAGCCACTTTGCTCATTTCTACAGCCTGGAAACCGGGCGCCGGCCGCGCTCGTTCAGCGACCACGCCCTGGCGGCGATGGGCCGGCATGACTGGCCGGGCAATGTGCGCGAGCTGGCCAACCGCGTGCGCCGTGGCTTGGTGCTGGCCGAAGGGCGGCAGATCGAGGCGCAAGACCTGGGGCTGCAGCTGCTCGACCAGGAGCAACAGCCGCTGGGTACGTTGGAAGAGTACAAGCACCGGGCCGAACGCCAGGCACTGTGCGATGTGCTGAACCGGCACAGTGACAACCTGAGTGTGGCGGCCAAGGTGCTGGGGATTTCACGGCCGACGTTTTACCGGCTGCTGCACAAGCATCAGATTCGCTGACTGAAGCCAGGATCTTCAGCGCCTTGCGTGGATTCCAAGCTTCACAATTATTAACAAAGTATCAAATGAGACAAAATTGACTCATTTGATTATCCCTCCTATCATCCGGGCCGTTTTTCCATCTCAAGCTCGGGTGAATCATGAGCAACTTGCGTGCAATAGGAATGGCCAGCTGCCTGGCGGCGGCAGTCGTCCTGGCCGGCTGCGGCGATGCAGAAGCGCCGCCGTCTGCGGCCCAAACGGCCTTTCCGGTGCAGACCGTTACGGTCGCCAGCGAACCACTGACCCTGGCGGCAACCCTGCCGGGCCGGGTCGAACCCATGCGGGTGGCCGAGGTGCGCGCCCGGGTAGCCGGCATCGTTCTGCACAAGCGCTTCGAGGAGGGCACCGACGTCAAGGCTGGCGACGTGCTGTTCCAGATCGATCCGGCGCCATTCAAGGCCGCACTGGCCCGCGCCGAAGCTGATCTGGCACGGGCCCGGTCGGTGATGCTCGAAGCCCAGGCACGGGTGCGCCGCTATGAGCCGCTGGTAAAGATCGAGGCCGTCAGCCAGCAGGACTTCGACACCGCCAGTGCCGACCTGCGCAGTGGCCAGGCCGCCGTGCGTTCGGCCCAGGCCGATGTCGAGACTGCGCGCCTGAACCTGGGCTACGCCACGGTCAAGGCGCCGATCTCTGGCCGTATCGGCCGGGCGCTGGTCACCGAAGGGGCACTGGTCGGGCAGGGCGACGCCACGCTGATGGCGCGCGTACAGCAACTGCACCCGATCTACGTCGATTTCACCCAGTCCGCTGCCGATGCCCTGCGCCTGCGCCAGGCGCTGAAGGACGGTGCGCTGGCCGCCGGTGACCGGCAGGCCCTGACGGCCCGGGTGGAAGGCACCGACTACGAGCGCCAGGGCGCGCTGATGTTCACCGACATCGCCGTGGACCGCGGCACTGGCCAGGTCACCCTGCGCGGTCGCTTCGACAATGCCGACGGCATCCTGCTGCCGGGCATGTATGTGCGCGTGCGCACCCCCCAAGGCACCGACAACCAGGCCATTCTGGTGCCGCAGCGCGCCATCCAGCGCGGTAACGACGGCGAGGCGCGGGTAATGCTGGTGGGCATTGGTGGGGTTGCCGAAGCACGCAGTGTGCGCACCGGCGCCATGCACGGCGCCCGCTGGCAGGTTACCGAGGGCCTGCGCCCAGGTGACCAGGTGATCGTAGGCAGCCCTGCCGGCCTGGCCCCGGGCATGCCGGTAACACCGGCCCCGGCGCAACAAGCCGCAGTGCGTTGAGGCGAGGGTAACGCGATGTCCAAGTTCTTCATCAAACGGCCGAACTTCGCCTGGGTCGTGGCGCTGTTCATTTCGCTGGCCGGGCTGTTGGTTATCCCAACGCTGCCGGTGGCCCAGTACCCCAACGTGGCGCCGCCACAAATCACCATTACCGCCACCTACCCGGGGGCCTCGGCCAAGGTGCTGGTGGATTCGGTCACCAGCATCATCGAAGAGTCGCTGAACGGCGCCAGGAACCTGCTGTATTTCGAGTCCACCAACAACTCCAACGGCATGGCCGAAGTGGTGGTCACTTTTGAGCCGGGTACCGACCCGGAGCTGGCTCAGGTCGATGTGCAGAACCGTCTAAAAAAGGCCGAAGCGCGCATGCCGCAGGCGGTGATCACCCAAGGCATCCAGGTGGAGCAGACCAGCGCCGGCTTTTTGCTGATCTATGCCCTCAGCTACAAGGATGGCGCAGGCCAGGCCGACACCACGGCGCTGGGTGACTACGCTGCGCGCAATATCAACAACGAGCTGCGCCGGGTACCGGGCGTGGGCAAGTTGCAGTTCTTCTCGTCAGAAGCGGCCATGCGCGTGTGGGTCGACCCACAGAAACTGGTGGGCTACGGGCTGTCTATCGACGACGTGAGCAATGCCATCCGCGGCCAGAACGTGCAGGTGCCGGCCGGCAGCTTTGGCAGCGCGCCGGGCAGCAGCCAGCAGGAACTGACCGCCACCCTGGCGGTGCAAGGCACGCTGGACGACCCGCAGGCATTCGGCCGCGTGGTGCTGCGCGCCAACCCGGACGGTTCGCTGGTGCGCCTGGCCGATGTCGCCCGCCTGGAAGTGGGCATGGAAAGCTACAACTTTTCCTCGCGCCTGAATGGCAAACCGGCGGTGGCTGGCGCCGTGCAGCTGGCACCGGGTGCCAATGCCCTGAAAACCGCCGAGCGGGTCAAGGAGCGCCTGGCCGAGCTAAGCGCGTTCTTCCCCGAAGGTGTCGAGTATTCGGTGCCCTATGACACCTCGCGGTTTGTCGACGTGGCGATCGAGAAGGTCATCCACACCTTGCTCGAAGCCATGGTGCTGGTGTTCCTGGTGATGTTCCTGTTCCTGCAGAACATCCGTTACACGCTGATCCCGTCGATCGTGGTGCCGGTGTGCCTGCTGGGTACGCTGATGGTGATGAAGCTGCTGGGCTTCTCGGTGAACATGATGACCATGTTCGGCATGGTGCTGGCCATTGGCATCCTGGTCGATGACGCCATCGTGGTGGTGGAAAACGTTGAGCGGATCATGGCCGAGGAGGGGCTGTCGCCGGCCGACGCCACCGTCAAGGCCATGGGGCAGGTGTCTGGCGCGATCATCGGCATCACCCTGGTGCTGTCGGCGGTGTTCATGCCGCTGGCGTTCATGTCCGGCTCGGTGGGGGTGATCTACCAGCAGTTTTCTCTGTCGCTGGCGGTGTCGATCCTGTTCTCGGGCTTTCTCGCGCTTACCTTCACACCTGCCTTGTGCGCTACGTTGCTCAAGCCGGTGGCACCCGGGCACCATGAAAAGGGTGGCTTCTTCGGTGCCTTCAACCGTGGCTTTGCGCGGCTGACCGAGCGCTACTCGGTGATGAACAATGCGCTGGTGCGCCGTGCCGGCCGCTACATGCTGGTGTACGCCGGCCTATTGGCAGTGCTCGGTTACTTCTACCTGCGCCTGCCGGAATCCTTCGTGCCGGTGGAAGACCAGGGCTATGCGATTGTTGACGTGCAATTGCCGCCGGGGGCCAGCCGTGTGCGCACCGACGCGACCGGGCAAGCCCTGGAGCAGTTCCTGATGTCGCGTGAGGCGCTGGCGTCGGCGTTCATGGTCAGTGGTTTCAGTTTCTCGGGCATGGGTGAAAATGCCGCGCTGGCGTTCCCTACCTACAAGGACTGGTCTGTGCGCAGCGCCGCGCAATCGGTGGATGCCGAAACCCAGGCGATCAATGCGCAGTTCGCCGGTTACGGTGATGGCGCGATCATGGCGGTCAACCCGCCACCCATCGATGGCCTGGGTAACGCGGGTGGTTTTGCCTTGCGCCTGCTCGACCGAGGCGGCCTGGGCCGTGACGCCTTGCTGGCGGCACGTGACAAAGTGCTTGGTGAGGCCAACGACAACCCGGTCATCCTCTACGCGATGATGGAAGGCCTGGCCGAGGCCCCGCAGCTGCGGGTTGACATCGATCGGGAAAAGGCCCGCGCCTTGGGCGTCACCTTCGAAACCATCAACAACACCCTGGCCACTGCCTTTGGCTCGGCGGTGATCAACGACTTCACCAACGCCGGCCGGCAACAGCGGGTGGTGGTGCAGGCCGAGCAGGGCGAGCGCATGACGCCAGAAAGCGTGCTGCGGCTGTACGCCCCCAACACCGATGGCCAGCAGGTGCCGTTCAGCAGCTTTGTCAGCACCCACTGGGAAGAAGGGCCGGTACAGATCGTGCGGTACAACGGCTACCCGTCCATCCGTATTTCCGGCGATGCCGCACTGGGCTACAGCACCGGCCAGGCCATGGCCGAGATGGAGCGCCTGGTCAGCGAGCTGCCGCCGGGGATCGGCTACGCCTGGACGGGCCTGTCGTACCAGGAAAAGGTTTCCAGTGGCCAGGCCAGCAGCCTGTTCGCCTTGGCCATCCTGGTGGTGTTTCTGCTGCTGGTGGCACTGTACGAAAGCTGGGCGATCCCGCTGACGGTGATGCTCATCGTGCCGATCGGTGCGCTGGGGGCGGTGCTGGCAGTGATGGTCACCGGCATGCCCAACGACGTGTATTTCAAGGTCGGCTTGATCACCATCATCGGCCTTGCAGCGAAGAACGCCATCCTGATCGTCGAGTTCGCCAAAGAGCTTTGGGAGAAGGGCTACAGCCTGCGTGACGCTGCCATCGAGGCTGCACGCCTGCGTTTCCGGCCAATCGTGATGACGTCGATGGCGTTCATTCTCGGCGTGGTGCCCCTGGCCATCGCCAGTGGTGCCGGTGCCGCCAGCCAGCGGGCGATTGGCACCGGGGTGATCGGCGGCATGCTTAGCGCGACGTTGCTGGGGGTGGTGTTCGTGCCGATCTGTTTTGTCTGGGTGCTGTCGCGGCTCAAGCGCAAACCGGCGCAGCAGGCCCAACCTGCCGAGGTGCTGGAATGATGACCCTGCGTAATCTGTTAGTACCCTTCACCTTGGCGGTGCTGGCCAGCGGCTGTTCCCTGGCCCCCACCTACCAGCGGCCCGAAGCGCCGGTGGCCAACCAGTGGCGCGATGAGGCCCACTTTCCGGGGCAGCAGGTGGGCCAGCTGGACTGGCAGGCGTTTATCGTTGACCCGACGTTGCGCCAACTGGTGAGCGCGGCGCTGGACAACAACCGCTCGCTGCGCCAGTCCCTGCTGGACATTGACCAGGCGCGGGCGCAATACCGCATCCAGCGTGCTGAGCGCATGCCGGGGTTGAGCGGCGTGGCGTCAGGTAACCGCCAGCACCAGCCTGCCGCGCTGGCCAGCGAGGGCCGCGAAGGGGTTGCCAGTACGTATCAGGTCGGCCTGTCGCTGCCCGAATACGAAGTAGACCTGTTTGGCCGGGTGAAGAGCCTGAGTGATGCGGCGCTGGCGCAATACCTGGCTACCGAAGAAGCGGGCCGTGCGGCGCGCATCGCCTTGATTGCCGAGGTAAGTCAGGCCTACCTGAGCCTCGACGGCAGCGAGCGGCGCCTGGCGCTGACCCGGCAGACCCTGGCCAGCCGCGAAGACTCGCTGGCGCTGATTGGCCAGCGTCGTACCGCAGGCACCGCCACGGCCCTGGACCATCAGGAGGCGCTTGGCCTGGTCGAGCAATCCCGCGCCGAGCAGGAGAGCAATCTGCGCCAGCAACGCCAGGCCTATAACGCGCTCGTGCTGCTGGTGGGCAACAGTGAGGTGACCAAGGCTTTGCCGACCGAGCGCCAAACCGCGCCGAGCGTGCTGCAGGACATCGTCCCCGGTGCGCCCTCGGCGCTGCTTGAGCGGCGTCCGGACATTCTCGCCGCCGAGCACCGCCTGCGGGCGCGCAATGCCGACATTGGCGCGGCGCGGGCGGCGTTCTTCCCGCGTATCAGTCTTACCGGCAGCCTGGGTACGTCGAGTACCCAGGTGTCTGGGCTGTTTGACGGCGGTTCGCGCAGTTGGAGCTTCATGCCCCAGGTGTCGCTGCCCATCTTCGATGCCGGGCGCAACCGGGCGGGGTTGAGCCTGGCCGAAGCGCGCAAGGATTCAGCGGTAGCCGCGTACGAAGGGACAATTCAGCAGGCGTTTCGTGAAGTGGCAGATGCCCTGGCGGCCACCGATACCCTGCGCCGCGAGGAAGTGGCGCGGCGAACCCTGGCCGACACCAGCCGTGCCACCCTGGCCCTGGCCAAGGCGCGTTACGAGGGCGGGATCGATAGCCACCTGCGCTACCTGGATGCGCAGCGGAGTGATTTTGTGAACGAGGCGGCGTTTATCGAGGTAAGTACGCAGCGGCAGCTGGCGCTGGTGGACCTGTTCCGTGCCCTGGGCGGCGGGTGGCCTGAACGCGGCTGACAACGGCTCCTTTGGTTGGATGATCCAACCGCTTTGGCCCCTGGGACTTGTGCTCAGGGGCCTTTTTTTTTGCTTGAGGCCACTCAGGGCCCTTGCCACCTTGGCTTTCAGGGCCTGGCCAGCGCGCCTTGCAGAAACAGCTGCTCCAACGCCTGTGCCGAATTGGCACTGGCGGCGCGCCCACGCCGCTCGGCATCGACCATGCCGTAGATCTGGGTGATAAACATCTCGGTAAACACGGCCGCGCTGATGTCGATACGCAACACGCCCATCTGCTGCGCGCGCAGGAAAAACGCATCCATCGCCTGGGTGTAGGCCAGCCAGCGGCGGTCTTCGCTGTCGCCCAGCAAGGTGTCGGGGCGGTACTGGAACATCAGGAACACCAGCATTTCGCGGTGCTTGAGGTGTTCGGCAATCAGGTGCCGCACGGCAGCCAAGGGCTCGGCGGTGTGCAGGGCGGCATTGTCGATCACCTGGTTGAGCACCTGTTCGCCGTGGTTTTCGAGCATGGTCACCAGGTTGTCGCGGGTGCCGCAGAAGCGGTGCAGGGTGGCTTTACTGACACCGGCGGTTTCGGCCAGCTCCTTCAGGGTGGCGCGGGGGTGAACCACGATGGCGTGGGCGAGGGCCTTGAGCAGGCGCTCGTCGTGGGGTGTGGGATGCATCGCTATGCCTCGCGTGGGTCGCATGGCAATTATTGTGCAGAAATCAGGTGGGGGATCAAGTGGAAAGGTCTCATATGAGACCTTTTTGTATCTTTCCGGGCCCTTTCGCGGCTAAAGCCGCTCCTACAGGGATTTTCACCGCTTCGAATGCTGTGATTTCCCTGTGGGAGCGGCTTTAGCCGCGAAGAGGCCCGTACAGATCGAAGATCAATGCGGCCCGCGCGGGATGGTTTTCAGCAGGTCTTCCGGGCTGATGTGCCCCACCACCTGGGCCACCGCGCTGCCTGGGGTAGGCAGGTCGATGATGTGGCTCTTCATCTTGCCGATCACATGCATTTCGCACGGTTTGCAGTCGAACTTCAGGGTCAGCACTTCGTCACCCTGGATCAGCTGCATCGGTGCCACCTTGGTGCGCACGCCGGTCACGCCCTTGGCCTGCTTGGGGCACAGGTTGAAGGAGAAGCGCAGGCAATGCTTGGTGATCATCACCGGCACTTCGCCGTGCTCTTCATGGGCCTCGTAGGCCGCGTCGATCAGTTGCACGCCGTGGCGGTGGTAGAAGTCGCGGGCCTTCTGGTTGTACACATTGGCCAGGAACGACAGGTGCGACTCGGGGTATACCGGTGGCGGCGTGGTCTCGGCCTTGCGCCCACCACGTGGGTGCGCCTTGATACGCGCTTCGGTCAGTGCCTCGATGGCTTCACGGCGCAGGGCCTTGAGCTGCGAGTTGGGGATGAAGTACGCCTGCGGGGCGTCCAGCTGGATGCTGTCGGCGTGGTACATCGTGGTACCCAGCTGGCCCAGCAGGTCATGCAACTGGTCCAGCGCCTGCTGCGGTTTGTTGGCCGCGCCAAACGGGCCATCCAGGGCCACCTGCACGCTCACGCCTTCTTCGCTGCTCAGGGTCAGCATCAGGCGCTGCTCGCGCAGTACTGCGTGCCACTCCACGCTGACCCGGCGCTCGGACGAGGTGCGTTGCAGGGCCTGCTGCCAGTTGTGGTCGAGGTTGCGCGACAGCGGGTGGTTGGGCCGCAGCTTGTAGAGGCCCTCGGGCATTTCGTTGGGCTCGACACGGTAGCGGTAGCGCGTGTGGCCGTCTTCCACGAATTCGCCGCGCGGCTCGGCGATGTTGGCACGAAAGCCCACCACTTCGCGCTTGACCAGCACGTTGAGGCCGTCGCCGTTGGTCAGCGGTACGTCGGTAACCACTTGCATGTCACGCTTGCCCACCTTTTCCACCACGCCCACCGGCAGGCCGGTGAAGGTTGGCGAGTCGAAGGCGCCGATATCGACTTTGCGGTCGGTGACGAAGTAGTCGGTACTGCCGCGGTGGAAGGTCTTGTCCGGGTCGGGCAGGAAGAAGTGCTCGGTGCGGCCGCTGGATGCACGGGCATAAGCCGGGCGGCCTTCGAGGATGGCGTCGAGCTCTTTGCGGTAGTGGGCCGTGATGTTCTTCACATAGCCCATGTCCTTGTAGCGGCCCTCGATCTTGAACGAGCGCACGCCGGCATCGACCAGGTCGGCCAGGTTGGCGGTCTGGTTGTTGTCCTTCATCGACAGCAGGTGCTTCTCGAACGCCACCACGCGGCCTTGGTCATCTTTCAGGGTGTAGGGCAGGCGGCAGGCCTGCGAGCAATCGCCACGGTTGGCACTGCGGCCGGTTTGCGCGTGGGAAATGTTGCACTGGCCGGAGAAGGCCACACACAGCGCACCGTGGATGAAGAATTCGATGGCGGCGTCGGTTTCGGCGGCAATGGCGCGGATTTGCTGCAGGTTCAGCTCACGGGCCAGTACCAGTTGCGAGAAACCGGCCTGGTCGAGGAACTTGGCCCGTTCCAGGGTACGGATGTCGGTCTGCGTACTGGCGTGCAGCTCGATCGGCGGGATGTCCAGCTCCATCACCCCCAGGTCCTGCACGATCAGTGCGTCGACACCGGCGTCGTACAGCTGGTGGATCAGCTTGCGCGCCGGCTCCAGCTCGTTGTCGTGGAGGATGGTGTTGATGGTGGTGAACACGCGTGCGTGGTAGCGACGGGCGAACTCGACCAGTTCGGCGATATCGCTGACTTCGTTGCAGGCGTTATGGCGCGCGCCAAAGCTCGGGCCGCCAATGTAGATGGCATCAGCGCCGTGCAGGATCGCTTCACGGGCGATGGCCACGTCACGGGCAGGGCTGAGCAGTTCCAGGTGATTCTTTGGAAGGGACATGTCGTTATATTTTCGGGCTGTCACGGTAGGCGGGCATTGTAGCGGCGAAACGGGCTGGCGGCATCATCGGGGTGCCGGGAGGTGCAAGGTGGGAGCGCAGGCGGCTCCCACAAAGAGCAGGTCAGCGCTTGGCGGCCATTGCGGTCACTTCAACGCGCATACCTTCGAACGCCAGGGAGGCGACACCCACGGCGGCACGCACCGGCCAGGGCTTGCTGAAGAAACGCTGATACACCTCGTTGAACGCGGCACGGTCGGCCATGTCGGTCAGGTAGATGGTCAGGTGCAGCACGCGGTCCATGCCGCTGCCGGCTTTCTCCAGCGCCACTTTCAGCGCCTGCAGGGTGCATTCGCTTTGTTCGACGATGCCGCCCAGTTCCAGGCTGCCATCGGCGTGGGTCGGGATCTGGGTGGTGACCAGCACGCCGTTGTATTCGGCGACGTCGGACGAAATCGACTCGGCGTCCGGGTCCGGGGTGTAGATGATGTCTGCGTTTGCCATGGTGTGTCTTGCCTTGCAACGGAAGGAAAGCGGCAAGCCTACGCGAGCGGGGCGGGCGGGTCGAGGGTGCCCCGGTGTTTGAAATGCGCGGCGTTCACCGTCAGAATCGCGCCCCATTGCAAAACCGGGGGTTTACGGTGAACGAACAGACTTTGTCCAGGCGCCTGGAGCGCGTGGCCGCCCATGTACCACAGGGCGCGCGCCTGGCCGACATTGGCTCGGACCACGGCTACCTGCCGGTGGCCTTGATGCTGCGGGGTGTGATCGAGGCCGGGGTAGCGGGGGAGGTGGCGCAGACGCCATTCGCCTCGGCCCAGCGTAATGTCCGCAGGAATGGCCTGGAAGGCCGTATCACCGTGCGCCTGGCCGATGGCCTGGCTGCAGTGGAGGCAGACGACCGCATTTCGGTGATCAGCATCTGCGGCATGGGGGGCGACACCATGTGCGACATTCTGCAGGCCGGCAAGCAGCGCCTTGCTGGCGTCATGCGCCTGGTGTTGCAGCCCAATGGCGCTGAGCGCGAGCTGCGCGAGTGGCTGGCGGGTAACGGTTACCGCATCGTCAACGAAGAACTGCTGCGGGAAAACCGCTTCGACTACGAAATCATCGTTGCCGAGCCCGGCGAGGCTGCGTACACCGCTGAACAGCTGTACTTCGGCCCGGTGCTGTTGCAGGAAAAAAGCGAGGCGTTTCGGGTGAAATGGCGGCGCATGCTGAAACAGAAGCAGCAAACCCTGGCCAACTTCGAACGTGCCCGTGATGCGGTGCCTCAGGTAAAGATTGACGACTTCAATCGGCAGGTGGGCTGGATCACCCAGGTGCTGGCCTGACTTACTGCTGTGAGCAGTTGCCCATTTCGCGGTAGTCCACTTCGCGTTTCTGGCCTTGATGGTCGACGTACACCATGTGCGCCGTGCCAACCTGGCAGTCGGCGGCATTGCTGGCCGGGGTAATGGAGATCACTTTGGCCACATCCAGCGGCATGCCGTACTCGTAATTGCTGCTCACAGGCTGGTTTTTGGCGGTATCGGCGAAGGCACCGAACGTGCTGAGGGCAGCGGCAACGGCAATTACAGCGATCGAACGTTTCATGGCAGGCTCCTTGTGTTCAATGTATGGCTAATGATGTATTCATTGGTGATCCACAATAAATGGGCTAAGCCGTGATAGATTCCTGCCTGTAACGCAAGAATAAGACTGAACAAGGAGCACACTGTCATGGACATGCTGCATGCCATGCGTACCTTCGCCCGTGTGGTGGAATGCGGCAGCTTCGCTGCAGCCGCCAATGCCCTGGACATCTCTGCAGCGCAGGTTTCGCGCATTGTCGCCGAGCTGGAAAACCAGCTGCAGACCCGCCTGCTGCACCGCACCACCCGGCGCCTGCGCATGAGCGAGGCCGGTGAGCGGTTTCTGGAGCGGGCGCGGCAGATCATGCTGTTGACCGAAGAAGCGGTGGGTGAGGCGCGTGGCGCGCACCTCACGCCTCGCGGCCACCTGCGTTTGCATTGCCCGCACGGGCTGGGCCTGCTGTTGATGCCGCTGGTGGCGGGCTACAACGCGTTGTGCCCGGAAGTGGTAATCGAGCTGACGCTGTCCCAGCGCAACCCCGACCCGTTGGCCGAAGGTCATGACGTGGTGATCACCGTGGACGGTGCGCTGCCGGACTCACAGCTGATCGCTGTGCCGCTTGGCGATATTTTCAGTATCCCCTGCGCAGCACCCAGCTATCTGGAGCGGCATGGCGTGCCTGAACGCCCCGAGGACCTGCATGCGCATCGTTGCCTGCGCATGGCTTATCCCATGTATGAAGGCGACTGGGTATTCCCCCAGGGTGTGGATCAGTGCGTGATCGCACCGCGTGACAATTTTTCCACCAACGTGGCCGATGCCATGCTGGTGGCCAGTGAGCTGGGCATGGGGATCGGCCTGCTGCCGTTCTATACCGCCAGCCAGGCCATCGAGCAGGGGCGCTTGTGCCGGCTGCTGGCGCCGTACCGCCTGCGCGAAAGTGCGCTGTACGCGATGTACCCGTCACGGCATTACCTGGATGCCAAGGTGCGGACCTGGATCGACTACCTCAAGGAGCAACTGCCGGCGCTGTTCGAGGGGCATGCGAAGGTGGTGGATGATGCGCGGTATTGGCGTTGAAACACTGATTTGCTGGTCTGAGTCGATTTCTTGTACCGCCTGCACTGGCCCTATCGCCGGCAAGCCAGCTCCCACAAGGTCTCCACTGGTCTTAAAGGAAGTGCAATTCCTGTGGGAGCTGGCTTGCCGGCGATGGGCCGCGCAGCGGCCCCAGTGTTCCAGCTAATTACAGGGGATAGTGCTTCAACTCCCGCGCAATCAGCATGCGCTGGATCTCGCTCGACCCTTCATAAATCTGCGTAATCCGCGCATCCCGGTAGTACCGCTCCACAGGGTAGTCCTCCAGGTAGCCATACCCGCCATGCACCTGGATCGCCATCGAGCAGACCCGCTCAGCCATTTCCGAAGCGAACAGCTTGGCCTGTGACGCCTCCGACAGGCACGGCTTGCCGGCGCTGCGCAGGCGGGCGGCATGCAGGATCAGCAACCGTGCGGCATTCACCTGCACCTGCATGTCGGCCAGCAGGTTGGCGATGCTCTGGTGCTCGTTGATCGGCTTGCCGAACTGCACGCGGTCACGTGAGTACACCAGTGCCGCCTCGAACGCGGCGCGGGCGATGCCCAAGGCCTGGGCGGCGATACCGATACGGCCACCTTCCAGGTTGGACAGGGCGATGGCCAGGCCCTTGCCACGCTCGCCGAGGATATTGGCGGCAGGAATGCGGCAGTTGTCGAAGGTAACTGCGCAGGTATCCGAGGCACGGATGCCCATCTTGTGCTCGCTGCGGTCAACCTTGAACCCCGGGTTGTCGGTGGGCACCAGGAATGCCGACAAACCCTTCTTGCCCAGCTCCGGGTCGGTGACCGCGAAAACGATGGCCAGGCCGGCGCGGCGGGCATTGCTGACGAACTGTTTGGCGCCATTGATGACCCACTCGCCATCGACCCGTTCGGCACGGGTGCGCAGGTTGTGCGCTTCGGAGCCGGCCTGCGGCTCGGTCAGGCAGAAGCAGCCGATCACTTCACCACTGGCCAGGCGCGGCAGCCATTGCTGTTGCTGGTCGGCAGTACCGTAAGCCAGCAACGGGCCGCAGCCTACCGAGTTGTGAATGCTCATCATCGCCCCGGTGGCGCCGCAGCCCGCGGCAATTTCTTCCACGGCCAGGGCGTAGGCCACGTAGTCGGTGTAACTGCCGCCGAAGTCCTCTGGCACCACCATGCCCAGCAGGCCCAGTTCGCCCATTTTGCGCACCACGCCATCATCGATCCAGCCGGCCTTTTCCCAGGCCTGGGCATGCGGGGCGATCTCGCCACGGGCAAAGTCCCGGGCCATGTCGCGGATCATGATTTGTTCTTCGCTCAGTTCCAGGTCTTGCATCTGTGTACTCCCGGGCTCACAGGCCTTCGAAGAATTGGTCGACCCGCTGTTGCTGCAGCGCGGCCAGGGTCGGCGGGTTCCAGCGGGGCTGCTTGTCTTTGTCGATGATCAGCGCGCGCACGCCTTCGATGATGTCGCCGTGCCGGAACCACTGGCGGTCCAGGTGCAGTTCCATGGCGAAGCAGTCGTCCAGGCCCAGGTGGCGGCCACGGCGCAACATCTCCAGCGTAACCGCCATGGCCAGCGGCGAGCGGCTTTCCAGCTGGTCGGCAGTGGCGACGGCCCAGGCATGGCTGTCGCCGATGCTCACCGCACGCAGCTGCTCGACGATGGCCTGCACGGTCGGCAGGGCGAAGAAGTGGTCGATGGCCGGGCGCAGTTTTTCCAGTGGCGCATCGCCCAGCGCCTGCGTGCCCAGCCTGGCCAGCAGGTTCTGCAGGTCTTTGAGCGGGTTGTCGCCAAAGCTCAACTGGTCCAGGCCTTGGTCAAGGGCGGCGAGTTGGTCGCTGGCCAGGTACCAGTCGGCCAGGCCGCAGTACAACGCGTCGGCCGCCTGGATTTGTGCGCCGCTGACGCCCAGGTAGGTGCCCAGCTCGCCAGGGATACGCGACAGGAAGTAGCTGCCACCCACATCCGGGAAATAACCGATGCCGACTTCGGGCATGCCGAGGCGGCTGCGCTCTGTAACCACGCGCAGGTCGCAGCCCTGGGCCAGGCCCATGCCGCCACCCAGGGTAAAGCCGTCCATCAGCACCAGCACCGGCTTGCGGTAGCGGTGGATGAGCAGGTCGAGGGCGTATTCTTCGACGAAGAAGGTTTCATGCAGCGTGTCGCCAGCTTTGAAGCTGTCGTGCAGCGAGCGGATGTCACCACCGGCACAGAAGCCCTTTGGGCCTTCGCCGCGCAGCACCACCGCGCGCACGTGCGGGTCTTCGGCCCACTGGTCCAGATGCTGGCGCAGGCTACGGACCATATCCAGGGTCAGGGCATTGAGGCCGGCGGGGCGGTTCAGGGTCAGGTGGCCGATCTGGTTGCGGACCTCGGCCAGTACATGCTCGGTTACCGAGGCTTGAGCGTGCGCAGTCATTGCGTTCTCCCTGCTTTGTTATTGATTTTCCAAGTGAAGTCTGGAGTTCGCTGGAGGATCGCAGGATCCTGTCATGCGAATTTGCCTTGCACAATCGACAATTATGCAGGGGCATCGTGCATTTTTGCTGTTGGCCAGTCGCCCAGCCCGGCAAATCATTAATCTGAGCGTAACGAACCCACCGGTAGCTTGATTGATCCGTCAGGCAACACAGCCCTAAGGTGACCCCACGACAGCGAACCCGTGGAGTCACCATGACAATAACGCAGAATCCACCGCCGCAATGGTCGCGGCGGCGTGCCGAAAAGCAGCGCCGCCTTGATCGGGTACGCCACCTCGCCGACGGCGTGGTGCTGCCCACCGAACGTATGGTCGAAGCCCTGGAGCTGTTGCTGGCCCCCGGCGACCGGGTGGTGCTGGAAGGCAACAACCAGAAGCAGGCAGACTTCCTCTCACGCTCGCTGGCCAAGGTCGACCCCGGGCGCCTGCACGACCTGCACATGATCATGCCCAGCGTTAGCCGCGCCGAGCACCTGGACCTGTTCGAACGCGGTATCGCCCGCAAGCTCGACTTTTCCTTTGCCGGCCCGCAGAGCCTGCGCATCGGCCAACTGCTGGAAGATGGCCTGCTCGAAGTCGGCGCCATCCACACCTACATCGAGCTTTACTCGCGGCTGCTGGTCGACCTGATTCCCAACGTCACCCTGGTGGCCGGCTTCATGGCCGACCGCGACGGTAACCTGTACACCGGCCCCAGCACCGAAGACACGCCGGCACTGGTAGAGCCGGCCGCCTTCAGCGACGGCATCGTCATTGCCCAGGTCAACCAGCTGGTGGACCGCGTGGACGACCTGCCACGGGTGGATATCCCGGCCTCCTGGGTCGATTTCGTGGTGGTCGCCGACCAGCCCTTCTACATAGAACCGCTGTTCACCCGCGACCCGCGCCATATCAAACCGGTGCATGTGCTGATGGCGATGATGGCCATTCGTGGCATCTACGAAAAACACCAGGTGCAGTCGCTGAACCATGGCATTGGCTTCAACACCGCCGCCATCGAACT
Organism: Pseudomonas sp. LLC-1; assembly: GCF_002992185.1. Lineage (NCBI taxonomy): Bacteria > Pseudomonadati > Pseudomonadota > Gammaproteobacteria > Pseudomonadales > Pseudomonadaceae > Pseudomonas > Pseudomonas sp. LLC-1. The sequence goes on from NZ_LUVY01000017.1 coordinate 165,007, forward strand.
GATCCTGCCCACCTACGGCGAGTCGCTGGGCCTGAAGGGCAAGATCTGCCGCAACTGGACGCTCAACCCGCACCCAACCTTGATTCCGGCTATCGAGACCGGCTGGGTGCAAAGCGTGCATTGCTTCGGCACCGAGCTGGGCATGGAGGACTACATCGCCCAGCGCCCGGATGTGTTCTTCACCGGGCGGGATGGCTCGATGCGCTCCAACCGCATGATGTGCCAGCTGGCGGGGCAGTACGCGGTCGACCTGTTCATCGGCGCCACGTTGCAGGTGGATGGCGATGGCCATTCCTCCACCGTCACCCGCGGCCGCCTGGCCGGTTTTGGCGGTGCACCGAACATGGGCCACGACCCGCGCGGCCGACGCCACGCCACCCCGGCCTGGCTCGACATGACGGTGCCGGACACAATGCTCGAACGCGGCCGCAAGCTGGTGGTGCAAATGGTCGAGACCTATCAGGAAGGCGGCAAGCCCACCTTCGTGGAAACCCTCGATGCCGTGGAAGTGGCCAAGAAGGCCGGGATGCCGTTGGCACCGGTAATGATCTATGGCGACGACGTCACCCACTTGCTGACCGAGGAGGGCATTGCCTACCTGTACAAGGCCCACAGCCTGGAAGAACGCCAGCAGATGATTGCCGCCGTGGCCGGGGTCACCGCCATCGGCCTGCGGCATGACCCGAAAGACACCTTGCGCATGCGCCAACAGGGCCTGATCGCCTTGCCCGAAGACCTCGGCATCCGCCGCACCGACGCCAACCGCGAACTGCTGGCCGCGCGCAGCATTGCCGACCTGGTCGAGTGGTCCGGCGGCCTCTACAACCCGCCTGCACGGTTCAGGAGCTGGTGATGAACGCACACGACTTGCAACCGCATGTGCAGCTTCGCGAGCACGCTCGCTCCCACAGGGTCACTGCTGAGCTTGATACTGGTGCGATCCCTGTGGGAGCGGGCATGCCCGCGAAGAGGCCAGCCCAGGCAACCCAAATCCCGCTGCATGACCACCTGGCCGACCTTGCCGTAGAAGCCCTGATCGACGAAGCCGACCTGTCCCCCAAACCCGGCCTGGTCGACCGCCGCAGCAACGGCACCCACCCCGACATGTCGCTGCCCCTGATGCACGCCTCGGCGCTGTCACTGTGGCCCTGCCTGCGGCAAATGGCCGAAGCTGCCCAAACCTTCGGCGAAATCAGCCAACCTCTGCGCGCCTCGCTCGGTCAGCTCGGCCGCGAAGGCGAGGCCGCCATGCTCGCCACCACTGGCGGGGTAAACACCCACCGCGGCGCCATCTGGGCACTGGGCCTGCTGGTAGCGGCCACAGCCCTTGATACCCAGGCCGACGCCAGCACCCTGGCCGCCCGCGCCGGGCGCATCGCTTTGCTGGACGACCCGGCCTTGGTCCCGCAAGACAGCCACGGCCAGCAGGTCCGCCGCCGCTACGGCACCGGCGGCGCCCGCGAGCAGGCGCAACAAGGCTTCCCCGCCGTCATCGGCCACGGCCTGCCACAACTGCAACGCAGCCGCGCCGCCGGTGCCAGCGAGCAACATGCCCGGCTTGACGCGCTGCTGGCGATCATGGCCGTGCTCAGCGACACCTGCGTGCTCTGGCGCAGCGGCCCAGCCGGCCTGGCCACCGTGCAGCAAGGCGCGCTGGCCGTACTGGCCGAAGGCGGCAGCGTCACCCTGGCCGGGCGCCGGCAACTGCGCCAGCTGGACCAGCACCTGCTGCACCTGAACGCCTCACCGGGCGGCGCCGCCGACTTGCTGGCCGCCTGCCTGTTCCTCGACAAAGCCGGGAGCCTGTGACATGGAAACCCTGAATTTTCAATTTCCCGCCGCCGAACCGGGGCGTGGTCGCACGCTGGTGGGCTGCGTCAGCTCTGGCGACCTGGAAGTACTGATCGAGCCTGGCACTGCCGGCAGCCTGAACATCCAGGTAGTCACCTCGGTCAACGGCAGCGCTGCCCGCTGGGCGCAACTGTTCCAGCGCCTGTTCGAGGGCCGCGCCTGGCCGGCCGTGAACATCGATATCCATGACTTCGGCGCTACCCCTGGCGTGGTGCGCCTGCGCCTTGAGCAAGGCTTCGAGGAGATTGCCCATGACTGACACTGAACGCTTGCTGCAAAGCCGTAGCTTTGTCGAACTGGGTGCCCGTCAACGGGCGCGTGCCGTGCTCGACCCGGGCAGCTTCCGTGAATTGCTGGGGCCGTTCGATCGGCTGATGTCACCCTGGTTGCCGCGCCAGGGCATCGTGCCCCAGGCCGATGATGGCGTGGTGATCGCCAAGGGCCGGCTGAACGGGCGCCAAACGGTGGTAGCCGCCATCGAAGGCGGCTTCCAGGGCGGCAGCATGGGTGAGGTGGGCGGTGCCAAGATCGCCGGCGCATTGGAGCTGGCCATCGAAGACAACCGCAACGGCATCCCCACGTGCGCCGTGCTGCTGCTGGAAACGGGCGGGGTGCGCCTGCAAGAGGCCAACCTGGGCCTGGCAGCCATTGCCGAGATTCAGGCCGCCATTGTCGAACTGCGGGCCTGGCAACCTGTGATCGGCTTGATCGCAGGTTCGGTCGGCTGCTTTGGCGGCATGTCCATCGCGGCAGGCCTGTGCAGCCATTTGCTGGTCACCCGCGAAGCCCGCCTGGGCCTCAACGGCCCGCAAGTGATCGAGCAGGAAGCCGGCATTGGCGAGTACGACGCCAAGGACCGCCCCTTCATCTGGAGCCTGACCGGTGGCGAGCAGCGCCATGCCAGCGGATTGGTGGACGGCTATGTGGCCGACGACATCGATGCACTGCGCGAACGCTTGCTGCAATTGCTGGACGCACCTTCCAGAGATCGCGCCCGCCAGCATGTCTGGTTCCTGGACAGGCTGGCCCGGCTGGGCGATGACTGCCCGCAACTGGATGCCGCTGCCGTACGCGCCCTTTATCAAGGAGAAGCCCAATGAACCGTGCCCTGAACTGGCTGCCGGGCCTGGCCGGCGGGCAAGCGTTGCCCGGTTACCCCGCATCGTTGCGGGTGATCGATGGCGAACTGGACAACCGCCTGGCGCGCTTCATCGCCGTGGTGCCTGATGCTGAAAACCCGTTCCCCCGCGCACGCTCGGGCGAGGTCGGCCTGCTGGAAGGCTGGGGCCTGGCCAAGGCCGTGAGCGAGGCGGTGGCGGCTGACCGCAACGGGCAGAAGCGGGCCATTGTCGCGGTGATCGATGTACCCAGCCAGGCCTATGGCCGCCGTGAGGAGGCCTTGGGTATCCATCAGGCCTTGGCCGGTGCCGTGCAGGCCTATGCCCAGGCGCGGCTGGCCGGGCATCCGGTGATCGGCTTGCTGGTTGGCAAGGCCATGTCGGGTGCCTTCCTGGCCCACGGCTATCAGGCCCAGCGCCTGATCGCCCTGGACGATGAAGGCGTGATGGTGCATGCAATGGGCAAGGCGGCTGCGGCGCGGATTACCCTGCGCAGCGTCGAGCAACTGGAGGCCCTGGCCGCCGAAGTGCCGCCCATGGCCTACGACCTGGATAGTTACGCCTCGCTGGGCCTGCTGTGGCGCCGCCTGACCGTGGACAACGCCGAGGCACCGAGCAGCGCCGACATTGTGCAGGTGCGTGCCTGCCTGGCCGAAGCGGTACGCGATATTGGTAGCTCGACTGACCTGTCGTCGCGGCTGGCGGGGGAAAACCGCAGTGCCTCGCGCCAGGTGCGCGAACAGCTGCGCCGCCAGTGGCAGGGCGCTTGAGATGAACGCGCCAAGGCCGCACGACCTGCTGTGGGGGATGCCCGTGTCGGGCTTGCCCACGGACGCGCCGCAGTGGGCGCTGGAGGTGTTGGCAAGCGGTCAGCCGGTGGTGGTGCGCCGTGCCACCTGTGAAGCGGGCTGGGTGGCGGTGGGGCTTCGCGGTCACGGCCGGGCGCAGCGGTTGGGTGCCTTGATGCGCCTGACCGATATCCAGCGTCAGCAAGGCCCTGAAGCGCTGCGCGTGCATGAGCAAAGCCCATGGCCTGCATTGCAGGCACTGGCTTCGGTCACACCGGTATTGCAGGCCCGTGGCTTGGCCTGGGGGCCGACGGGTGGGGTGGGGTACCAGCTTGCGACCGGCATTGAAGTGGTACACGCCGACAGTGACCTGGACCTGCTGTTGCGCACGCCACGACCGCTGGCCCGCGCCCAGGCGCGGGAGCTGCTGGATATCCTCGACTGCGCGCCGTGCAGTATCGATGTGCAACTGGAAACCCCGGCGGGTGCGGTCGCCCTGCGCGAGTGGGCCAGCTTTGCCCCCCGCGTGCTGCTCAAGTCGCCCCATGGCCCGCGCCTGGTCAGCGACCCTTGGGCCTTGATGGAGCATGTCGCATGAGCAGCCTGTTCGCCTTCCCCGGCCAGGGTGCCCAGCAGGTGGGCATGCTGCAACGCCTGCCTGAAGGTTGTGGGCAACTGCTGGAAGAGGCCAGCGATGTCCTCGGCCAGCAGGTGCTGGGCATGGATAGCCAGCAAGCCTTGCACAATACCCGCGCCGTGCAGCTGTGCCTGCTGCTGAGCGGCGTGGCCTGGGCGCGTTGGCTGATACAACGCAGCCCGGCACCGGATTATGTGGCGGGCTTGTCGATTGGTGCTTATCCGGCAGCGGTCGTGGCGGGTGCCTTGGGCTTTGCCGATGCCGTGCGCCTGGTCGCCTTGCGTGGCGAGCTGATGCAAGGTGCCTATCCGCAAGGTTACGGCATGACCGCGCTCAGTGGCCTGGACCTGGCCAGTGTCGAGCGCCTGCTGATTGAGGTGGGCGGTGAGGTATACGTCGCCAACCTCAACAGTGATAACCAGATTGTGATTGCCGGTAGCGATACGGCGATGGCTGAGGTGGCGACCAGGGCTCGTCGCCTGGGCCAAGGTGTGGCAAGGCGCTTGGCGGTCAGCGTGCCGTCGCATTGCCGGTTGCTCGACGGCCCGGCTGCGGAATTGGCCCGTGCATTCGCGACGGTCGAGCTCCAGCGGCCACGCATTACCTACCTCAGCGGCAGCAGCGCACGGCCGGTGTCCGACCCACAGCGCCTGCGCGACGACCTGGCCTGCAACATGGCGCGGGTGGTCGACTGGCGTGCTACGTTGCGCAACGCCTATGAACGCGGCGTGCGCCTGCACCTTGAAATACCGCCTGGCAGCGTACTCAGCGGGCTTGCCCGGCCCGTGTTTGAGCAGGGCAGGGTGGTGGCGGTGGAAGGTACCCGTTGGGACACCCTGGATGCGCTGCTGCGCCAGGAGGTGGCCGGCGACCGATGATGGCGGGTTTGCGGATGGCGAAGAACAACAACAAGCAACTTCGACACTACCTGAGGACAACAACAATGATCATCTATGGTGTGGCACTGCTGGCGGTCTGCACGCTGGCCGGCGTTATCGTCGGCGATTTCCTGGGCGTGCTGCTGGGCGTCAAATCCAATGTGGGCGGGGTCGGCATTGCCATGATCCTGCTGATCTGTGCACGGCTGTACATGCACCGCAACGGCGGCATGAGCAAGGAATGTGAATTCGGGGTGGGCTTCTGGGGAGCCATGTACATCCCGGTCGTGGTCGCCATGGCGGCCCAGCAGAACGTGGTCACCGCCCTGCACGGCGGGCCTGTGGCACTGCTGGCAGCGGTAGGTGCGGTGCTGGTGTGCGGCGCGACCATTGCCCTGATCAGCCGCAGCCACCGGGGTGAGCCATTGCCCGCGCTTGAACCCAGCCCCGAAACCCACGCGCAGGTTGCCCCTGCAGGAGGTCGTTGAAGATGTGGCCGATCATTGACAATGCCTTGGAACACAACGGCCTGATCACCGCTTTTGCCGTGGTGGGCGCCATCATGTGGCTGTCGGTCGTGCTGTCGAAGTACCTCACCTTCGGCCGGGTGCATGGCTCGGCCATCGCCATCGTCATCGGCCTGGTGCTGGCCTGGGTAGGCGGCACCGTCACCGGGGGGCAGAAGGGCCTGGCCGACATGGCGCTGTTCTCCGGTATCGGCCTGATGGGCGGAGCCATGCTGCGCGACTTCGCCATCGTTGCCACGGCCTTCGAAGTGCAGGCCACCGAAGCGCGCAAAGCCGGCATGATTGGCGCAGTCGCGCTGCTGTTGGGCACAGTGCTGCCGTTCATTGTCGGTGCGGCGGTGGCCTATGCCTTCGGCTACCGCGATGCCGTGAGCATGACCACCATCGGCGCGGGCGCGGTGACCTACATCGTCGGGCCGGTGACCGGGGCGGCGCTGGGGGCGAGCTCGGATGTGATGGCGCTTTCGATTGCTACCGGGCTGATCAAGGCGATCCTGGTGATGGTGTTCACACCGGTGTCGGCGCGCCTGTTGGCGCTGGATAACCCGCGTTCGGCGATGGTGTTTGGTGGTTTGGCGGGGACCGTGTCGGGGGTGACGGCGGGGCTGGCGGCGACGGACCGGCGGTTGGTGCCGTATGGGGCGTTGACGGCTACCTTCCATACCGGGTTGGGGTGCTTGATGGGGCCGTCGATTCTGTACTTCTGCGTACGCGGTCTGGTCGGCTGAAGGGAAGCTGGCGCGATCGCTGTGGAAGCGGGTACGACCCTCCCACAGCGATCGCGCCAGCTTTCAGGTTTTGTGCAATACAGTTGCTCTCAAAGGGGATGTAACTTGCTGACGACCACTGCATGAGGCCAGCATTTATCAAGATGTTGCCCAGGAAATGTCTGGTAATTTTTCGAAGAGACAGATCCTACAGCTGTTTAGGAAGCCCCAGACTCCTTGAAGAATTGATTCCCCGATAGTGTTCGTGTCTTCAGCCCGCTGGAAGACAAGGACCCCTTCATGCCCGGCCCAACTGATACCCCTCTGTTGCTTGCTCGCTATTTCGAAGCGCACTGGTGCTGCCTGATCGATTCCCTTCGAAAAATCGGGAGGCGCTTATGACCCTCAGTCAACGTATCGCCATTGCGACAGCCGAAGCCGGGCTCCCTTCTGACCAGTGCATGGCCTGCGAACGGCAAGGCCTGCCGATCCTGCCCCTGCGCCGTGCTCTGGTGCCGGACACACGCCCGCAGGGCCTCACCACCGTGGCCGGCAGCCTGCATGTCTCGGCGAAGCTGGGCGTGCGCACCTTGCGCATGGGCTACCTGTACGTGCTGCTCGACCAGCAGGTCTGGCATGCCTACGAAGTGAGCGAGCAGGGCCATCTGCGCCGCTTCAACCCCTACGAGCCGTCAGAGGGCCTGCCTGCATCGCTGCCCGAGAAGTGCGTGAATGAAAACCACGACATTCCCTCGTCCTTCCTGAACATCGACACCGACCGCTATGGCAGCGCCTGGCTGGCCTTCTCCAGCGACCCTTGGCCGGTGAGTGTGCTGAATGCCTACAAGAAGGGCCAGGCGCCTGCCCATCGCTTCGAGGGGGTAGACCTGACCCAGGCGCGTCACAACCCCGAGTTGCTGGGCATCGCCATGACGCCGGACAACCTGCGGGTCGACAAGGACGTGTTCGAGTACGCGCAGCATGGGTGTTCGCCATTCGACAGTGCGCATGGCTTTCACACGCGCTGGCTGCGAAGGTTTGCCCTGAAGGGGTATCTGGTCAACGCGATGAACCGGCACACGCTGGAGAAGGGCGTGCTGGCGGTGGTGCTGGACGATACCGTGGGTTTGATTCAGGAGTTCAACCATCAGCGGCTGAGCTGGGTGGTGAAGCGTCAGGTCTGGCGCGAGGACCCCATGCGGGCCTACCAGTTGCAGACCTCGCAAATCCTGCAAGTCATTCGCGCCACGCACCGGGAGTGGGCGGCGCAGAAGGTGCCGTCGCTGGAGCCCGTGACCGGCGACGGACCACCGGTGTTCACCGACCCGACGGTGGAGCGCCAACGGTTGGTGGAGCGGGCACAGTTGGAGAGTGACGAGCGGCTTGAGGAACGCTACGACGAAGCGAAACGGGCAGCGTTCCAGGCCGAGTATGACCAGCAGGAAATCGAGTTTCAGGGTTACATCGACAAGAACGCGCGTGCTTATGTTGCGCTGTTCGACATGCCCATGTTCAAGGTGGCCGAGCAGTACGACTACGATGGCGATCATCGTGAGTCTGGCGTGGCGTATGCCAAGACCATGGCGCTGTGCCTGGGCGGTGGTATTACCGAAGCCGTGGCACCCGATGCGTCTCCCGCAGCCGGCACCAGCGAAACGCTCTGGCTGAAATGGCTGCAGGACCCTGACAGTCCCCCTTACCGCGCGTTGCTGATGCGCGACCGTGCGTTGTTGGCCGGGCTGCTGCCCAGCTTTTCCGCCAACAACGTGATCAACTGGAATGACAGCGACAAATTCTACGGCATGCTGAGCAAGGTCATCGGCAGCGATGACGCCGGTCTGCGCATGCGCAACACCCTCAAGCAGGCCATTGCCGAAACCCAGGGTGCCCTTAACGCCGCCAGCCAACGCCTGGCACCCTGCATGTCGCCCGGTATTCAGAACGCTGTGCGGCACCTGAACAGCGCGACGCAGTATCTCTACAACGGCGTGCACCTGATCGAGCTGGAAGTGAAGATGAAGCTGGGCGAGTACTACGCCCTGCAGAGTGCCCACTTGCGCGAGTTGCAGCACAAGGCCAATGCCTCGATTGCCGAGGCCAGGGACCGGATGCATCGCAATATCGATGACTTCGACCTCCATTCAACCAAGGCCTGGAACAAGGTGCGGCCGATCATGCAGCACGGGCTGATGAGCCTGGCCGTGCTCGACCCACGGTTTACCCACACCATGATCAGCGTAACGGTATGGGTGGAGGGTACGGCTGAAGAAGTGCGTGGTCGGTTGCTTGAGGAAGCCAACATGAAGGTGACCCAGGCGAGCAGTGCGGCACAGATTGCCTTGGTGGATATCTCGGTGGCGGCGGGGACGCTGGAGGCGAATGCGCGCAAGGTGTTGAAGGACTTGCGCATTACTTCGCAGCAAGCGGCGCAGTTGGTACGGACTGGCTTTAGCGGCTTGCGGGGTGTGGCAGGCAGTTGGGAAGTATTGCTCGCGATAGGCGGATTGTATTTGCAACACGACAGCTTGAGCAGAAACCAGGAAAAGGTGGAGGTAGAGATTGGGCCAAAGGCGCATGAGGCCAAGCTGGCGTTGCAAGGTTCGCTGCTGGGGATATTGGGCGGGCAGATTGAGTTGATTGGGCTCGTAATGCGCTCCAGCACCAGCAACATAAACAGGCCATGGGCTCGGGGGGCTGCTGTCACTGGAAAAGCCATCATAAAAATAGGCGCTGTATTGAGTGCAGTTGCAGGTGTTTTTGACACGGTACAAGCGATTTTGGCGAGAAAACGCACTTTGGCCACTGGTGATACTACAGCTGCTCAGCAATATAAATATGCATATATTGTGTCTGGGGCGAGTGCGGTGGCGTTTGTGGTTGCAGTTTTCAGACCTTTCGTGTTTGGCCCTCTGGGCGTTGCAATCACACTGTCTCTAGTCGCCTATGAGTTGAGCAAGCGAGCGGAAAATAATGACTCAACGGCTCTCGAACGCTGGGCACGTCGATGCTATTTCGGGCTCGCCAACGAAACACCCTCCATACACTGGAATGCTCCGGAGTTTTCAGACATTGCATTCGCCGAGCTTAATGCAGCGACGTTGGGTGTTCAGGTGAAGCTACACTTTGAGTCGAGTTTGGCTACGGACCCTACACTCCCCAAGGTAGGAGGCTTGGTCAGCTTGAACACGGTGCAACAGCTCAAGTTTCTCGTCACATTACCCAGGTTTAGTAAGGCGAAATCCGCCTATCGCTGGAAACTGATAGCGCATCGTTTCGGTGACGGAACGTTTCCGGATTTCGTAGGTGGAGAGACTATTGCCTCGGGCGATTACCTGGCACACGCAACGAAATCACTTTCTCCTTCATCTTCATTTTCTAAATTTTCGCCCCCGCGCCACCCGGACTATGCAAGTGTTTTTCCCATTGATGAAAACCAGAGACCCTATGCTGTCGAAGATGGCAGTGTTCAGCTTGAGATTTCTGGGGTTGTACCTCTGGTTCCTATGATTGGGACCCACAGCTTGCTCGCCGCCACCCTGCTGATTATGTATTGGCCCGACCGCAATTTACCGGACGCCTATATTGAAGTTTGCTCTCGGGAGATGAATGAATGACGCTTAAGCCCAAGGTTTTGTGGGAGCGTGCTATAGGTTGGAGCTATGATCTGCCTTCAACGGGAGAGGAGCCAGATGGCCGCTGCTGGGTAGAGGCTGTAGATCCCTCGCCTAATTATTTTGATGATGTCTACCTTGAGCTGCCGAGGAAAACAATAAGCCTTCGAGGGGTTTCAGCATTAATCGGTATTCCTGGTTTGCTTTTTTGCGCTGGTTCGATACTTTCTTTGTACTGGGATTTATTCGTGTACGGATTGCAGCGTGACTGGTTAGTGAATGTATTATTTCTGATTGGCTCGCCAATCATTCTATGGGCACTCATCCCTTACGCGATAGAGGACCTCGTCTTGCCCAGAGACGAACCCATCCGCTTCAATCGCCGGCGTCGAAAAATCTACATCTACGAGTACAAGATCGACCGCATTTTCATTTTCAGCCGCAAACGTCGCGGTGTCCGACCCGTCGCCCATAACTGGGACGACGTCACCGCCGAGGTCTACCGCATTTACGCCCCCGGCCACGGGGGCCTGATCGAAAACGTCATGCTGTCAGTCCGTAACCCCGAAACCAATGAAGTCATTGACCGTGTCTTCTTCACGCATACCTTGGATCAAGGCAAGGCCTACTGGGCTATCGCCCGGCTCTTCATGCAACAAGGCCCTGAAGCCCTGCCCAAGTTCGTGCATCCCCCCCGCGACTGGAATGATGACGATGGCTTGAGCCATATGCATTGCCTGGCACCAAAGGTTCAGTGGCCAGCGGACATCGACCGTGAATCCCGTACTGCACCGTCTGACGCAGAGGCCCAATGAGCGGGGACAACCTGTGGCGCAGAGATAGAGAGCGGGTTAAGCATTTCCTGGTCGAAGGTGCGGCGGTTTGGGAACTCGGGCATGCCCGTTCCCACAGTGATCACGTCGTCTTCAAGAAATTCAGCGAGGTACCCCCACTTCGGGGGAATGCTGCCGGGTGATCCTCCCCAATCTGTTTCGGTTACCACCATAACTAACTGAAAAAAATAGAAATATTCTTCTGGCACACACCTTGCTCCACACCTCCGCAGAGTCCCCGTGCCCCGGAGGTGCAGCATGTCTACGCCACGCAAAGGCCCCCTTCTGTCATCACTCGTTCTGGCCCTGCTCGGCTGGGAAACGACCAGCGAGGCGGCCGTGCAATGCCAGCGCACCTTGGTCGCCAACGTGGTGGCGCTGGACCAGCCCCTGATGTTCAACCGCCTTGGCGCGCAAAACGCCAACGGCATGATGTTCGCCCTTCGTGAAGATGTGGTGGACGACAAGCAGGTCCCCCTCAGCAAGGGTGGGGCCGCTGTCCCGGGCAAGGTCACCTTGCGCCCGGACAAGCGCCCACGGCCGATCGTGCTGCGGGTGGCCGCCGGTGACTGCCTCACGGTCAACCTGACCAACCTGCTGGCGTACCAGGCCAACCCCAACAAGCACGGTATCGACCCCGAAGAAAACGAGGTCGAAGGTGAAGAGGAAGGCCCGGAAACCGAGGTCGAAAACGAAGGTGGTGAACATTTCGTTGCCGACGAGCAAGTCAATGACCGACATGTCGGCTTCCAGGTAAACGGCATGCAGGCGGTCAACAGCATTGGCGACATCGCCGCCAACACTGGCCGCAATGGCAACTTCCTGGTGTCGCCCGGCAACACCCGCAGCTACACCCTGTACGCCGAGCGCGAGGGGGCCTTTGCGGCCACCAGCCAGGGCGCGACCTTTGGTGGCCAGGGCGGGGCGGGTAACGTTGCCAACGGCCTGTTCGGCCAGGTGGTGGTTGTACCCAAAGGTGGGCGAACCTACCGCAATACCCTGACCGAAGAAGAAATGCGCCTGGCCACCACCGGCCGTACCGCCACCGGCCAGCCGGTGATCGATTACCAGGCCCGCTACCCGCAGGCCGAACCGTGGCTCACCGAGGGCAAGGCCGGCAAGCCGATCATTGCCATGGTCGACGGCAATGAAATTCTCAACAGCGAAACCGACGCCATCGTCATGGGGCCGAACCCCGATGGCAGCTTCCCGCGTTCGACCTACCCGCTGGAAAGCGTCAACAAGCGCAACCCGGCACTGCCCAACCGGCTGGAAGCGTTCCGCGACTTCGCCTCGCAGTTTGCCGATGAGGTGGCCGCCACCCAAGCCTTCCCGGGCTACTGGGCGGACCCGGTGATGGGCCATGTGCTGGAGCCGACCCGCGATTCGTTCATGATCAACTACGGTTCTGGCGGCATGGGCGCTGAAGTGGTCGCCAACCGCCTGGGCGTGGGGCCGATGCACGACTGCCTGTCGTGCGCGTACGAGGAGTTCTTCCTCAGTGCCCACACCGTAGGCGATATCGGCACCCTCGTGGACGTGCCAGCCAACGTCGGCCTGGAAAACATTCGCCCAGGCGAAACGCCGCCGGCCAGCGCCGTGGGCGTCAAGGCCAACATGGCCCTGTACCCGGCAGAACCCGCCAACGTGCACCACAGCTACATTGGCGACTTCACCAAGTTCCGCAACACCCACAATGGCCACGAACAGCACATCTTCCACCTGCATGGCCACCAGTGGCTGTTCAACCCCAACGACGACAACTCCGACTACATCGACGCCCAAGGCATCGGCCCGGGCATTGGTTACACCTACGAAATCGCCAACGGCGGTTCGGGTAACCGCAACCGGGTGGCGGGCGACGCGATTTACCACTGCCACTTCTACCCGCACTTCGCCCAGGGCATGTGGGCCATGTGGCGGGTACATGACGTGTTCGAGGAAGGCACCCGGCTGGAAGTGAGCGGGCAGGGCGAAAATGGATTCCACAGCACGCCGTTCGCCCTGCGCAGCGGCAAACCGGCCGTTGGCGCCCGGGCGTTGCCTGATGGCGAGATCGTTGCCGGTACGCCGATTCCTGCCATCGTGCCGCTGCCTGGCAAGGCCATGGCGCCGATGCCGGGCAAGGTGGTGGTGGTGCCCAAGCTGTCCGAAGAACTGGTCGCTGCCAATGACGATGACGATGAAGAAGAGGGCGACGACGATCACGCCAACGAAACACCAGCGCGCAAGGCCGTGGGTTCGCTGGCACTGGTCGACCGCACCGATGCCAACCGCAACGCCGATGGCACGCTGAAAAACCCAGGCTACCCGTTCTGGATCGGCGGCATGGAAAGCAGCGTGGGCAATCGCCCGCCAACCCCGCCACTGGACATGCTCGACCCGGCCCTGGCCCGGCAGCTGAAAGACAGCGGCAAAGCCCTGTGGGCAAACCTGGACCCCAACCAGGTCGATGGCTGGGATGGCGGCCTGGGCCGGCACGCGCTAGACGGCGTGTCTGCAGGCGGCGAAGCGGTGACCACCACTACCAAGCTGGACTTCTCCAAGGTGGTGCACAAGGCCAAGCCCATCTACCTGCCGGAAGAAGGCACCGATGTCGAACAGGCCGCCATGCAGTTCCACGCCAAGGCCGAGCACCCAAGCTTTGCCCTGGTGCCCGGCAGCCAACCCGTTGCCAAGGCGTTCCGCACCAACGGCGCCTTGCCCACGGCCGGCGCGCCGTTCTACGAACCGTGCATGGATGACCGTGGCAAACGCCTGACCCAAACCTCGGGGGTAGGCGAGTACGTCAGTGGTGAGAGCCTTACCGGCATGAACTTCCGGGGTTCGTCCACCTTCACCGCCGACCGCCCGCGTATCTACAAGGGCGCCAACATCCAGTTCGACGCGGTGTACAACAAGGTCGGCTACCACTTCCCGCAGGCGCGCATCCTGGCGCTGTGGGAAGACGCCTGGCCAGTCATCACCAAGCAGCGCCCGCCAGAGCCGCTGGTGATGCGCATGAACACCTTCGACTGCACCATGTACACCCACACCAACCTGATCCCGTCGTACTACGAAATGGACGACTACCAGGTGCGTACCCCCACCGACGTGATCGGCCAGCACATCCACCTGCCCAAGTGGGACCTGACCGCCGCTGACGGCTCGGCCAACGGCTGGAACTATGAAGACGGCATTCTCTCGCCCGGCAGCGTGGTAGAACGTGTGCATGCCATTCGTGCCTACAACGGCTGCACCGAAGGCGACAGCCGCGACGGCACTGCTGCCTGCCCGAAAGCCAAGCAGCACCCATACTTCGGCCGCTTTGGCCGGGCTGACTGGCTGGGCGCACGCACGGCCATGCAGCGCTGGTTTGCCGACCCGCTGGTAAACGTGAACAACGTCGACCGTGGCCTGGGCACCATCTTTACCCACGACCACCTCGGCCCATCGACCCACCAGCAGCTCGGGCTGTATGCCACCGTGCTGGCCGAGCCTGCCGGCTCCACCTGGTACCATGCCGAAACGGGCGAGCAACTGTACAACCCGGCCACGCGCCAGGACGGCGGGCCGACTTCGTGGCAGGCGGTGATCAAGACCGGTGACCACGATGGCGACGGCAAGAACGACAGCTACCGTGAGTTCTTCCTGGAGTACAGCGACTTCCAGCATGCCTATGAAGCCGGTGTGTATGTGGGTGCAGGCCCGGACGGCATCCCCAATGGCCAGTCCTACCCGGCCACGGCCGACAGCTTCCGCTATGCCATCAACCCGCCAGTCCGGCAGAAGGCATCCAACCTGCTGGAATCGGTGGTCGAGTCGCGCGGTGGCCTGGCCCCTGGTTGCCCAAGCCGGCCTTGCCCACAGGCGATTTCGGTGGATGACCCGGGCATGTTCGTCGTCAACTACCGCAACGAGCCGCTGGCCCTGCGCGTGTTCGACCCGAACAAGGTCGGCCCCGACGGCAAACGTGGCATGCAGGCGGACGGCCTGGCCGGCGACCTGAGCTACGCCTTGCAAAGCCGCACCGACCGTGCGATCCCGGCCATGAACATGGCGCCGTCGGCGATCACCTCGGCGGTTGGCCCTACCGGTGGCACCACGCTGTTCCCACCGCACATCAACAAGGCCGGCAGCGAGCCGGGCGACCCGTTCACGCCCATGCTGCGCACCTACTCTGGCGACAACGTGCGCCTGCGCCTGCATGCCGGTGGCCACGAAGAGGAACACAACGTCACTCTGCACGGTGTGAAGTGGCTGCAGAATGGCTCGGGCTTCGGCAACAGTTCCAACTCGGGCTGGAAGGCCTCGCAGATGATCGGTATTTCCGAGCAGATGGGCTTCATGGCACCGGTGTCGATGATTTCCAGCTCCGCCGCTACCAACGGTGATTACCTGTACTCCATGGACGCGGCGCTGGAAGGCTACTGGAACGGTATCTGGGGGGTGATGCGCAACTACACCGCTCAACGCGCCGACCTGTTCCCGCTGCCGAACAACACCCAGCCGGTGGCCATGCGCAACACCGTGAACTTTGACGGCATCTGCCCGAAAACCACCGCCAACCCCAACGGCATCGGTACCCGTACCACGGTCAAGCGCAGCTACGAGATTGTCGCGGCGCTGGCCAACGACATTCTCGAAAACCGCAACGTTGTCAGCATCAACGACCCGGCCGGAGCGGGCCAGCATGTCGGCGGCCCCCTGAAGGCCAATGGCGGCACGCTGGTGTTCAACAGCCGCAAGACCAGCATCCCGCAGGTTACGGTGGTGGACGAAGAAGACGGCACCACCTTCACCGTGGGTGGCCACAGCGCGCCACTGCATGACCCGACCGCCGTGCTGTACGTGCGCAAGGCCGACCTGGACACCACCACCGGCAAGCTCAAGGCCGGTGTACCGGTGGAGCCGCTGGTGCTGCGCGCCAACGCCGGGGACTGCATCAGCATCACCCTGGAAAACCGCCTGCCACAGGTCATGCCAGACCTGCCAAGCACCGCCGTGATGCAGAACGTGGTCAAGCGTGACCGCTTCGACAGCGAAGGCTCCACCGCCTTCAACAACAACCTGATGCGGCCTTCCAGCCATGTGGGCCTGCATGCCCAGTTGCTGGCCTACGACATCACCAAGTCCGACGGTGCCAACGTGGGCGCCAACCCGGTGCAAACCGTGCCACCCCGGGCGGGCAACAGTGGGGCCTATCCAAGCCGGGTGTACCAGTACTACGCCGGGCACCTGGAGCGCGAAGGCAAGCCGGTGCTGCAACTGGGCCGCACGGTGGACAACATCAACACCACCGCCATCGAGTTCGGTGGCCTGAACCTGGCGCCGTCGGACTTCATCAAGCAGCCGCAGAAAGGCCTGGTGGGTGCCATGAGCATCCTGCCGCAAACCGCGACCTGGACCGAAGACACCGCCAGCCGGGCCCAGGCCACGGTCAAGGTCACCGGCCAGCCCGACTACCGCGACCTGGTCACGGTGTGGCAACGCTCGATGAACATGCGCTGGGCTGATGGCCGCCCGGTCGAAGGCATCGCCACCGAAGGCAATGGCGTGCCGGGCGACCCGAAAGACAACGGCAACATGGCCATGAACTACAAGACCGAACCGCTGTGGCTGCGCTTTGGCCTGGCACCGGATGCCCCCTTCGGCCATGCCGATGGCTTCGGCTTCGCCGATGTGCCGAACGCGCACATGGCCTACAGCAACGCCCTGGTCGGCGGTGACCCGCAAACCCCGGTGCTGTATGCCAAGCCCGGCCAGCCTGTGCGCAGCCATGTGCTGATGCCCAGTGGTGGCAGCCGCGGTATCACCTACCAGCTCGATGGGCACCTGTGGCCGTTGCACAACTACCAGGCCGAGAAGAGCGACGCGGATGGCTACCCGATGAGCCTGCCCGGCATCGGCTCGGTGCGCTTCGGCTACAACCCGATGGCCATGTACATCGGCGCCCAGGAAAGCGTACTGCCAGCGGCACACTTCAGCTTCATGCTGCCCAGTGCCGGCGGTGCCAACGCGGTGGCGGGTGACTACCTGTTCCGCGACTACGCCGCCTACGGCAACCTTTCGGGGCTGTGGGGGATTTTGCGGGTGACCAACGAAGCGCCGCCGGCAACGGCCCCGGCGCAGTGACGGAAGGGGAGCGCGAGCATGAACAAGAAGACTCGCCCTGCTTACTTGGGGGTAGTACTGGGAGTGGCACTGATCGGCCTGGGCGTGGCGTATGAAAAGCTCTGGTGCGATCCCCGCGAGCTGTTGCAGGAAACGGCCGAACCGCAGGCCCCGCACCGGCTCATCCGGGATGGCGTAACCGTGGAGTTCGAGGCCCGGCCGCTGGCCGGGGGCGAGCTGAAGGAAGGCGGTTTCGCCAACATCCGCTTCAAACTCAGCGACCAGACCAGTGGCCAGCCGCTATCGGGTATGGCGCCGGGGGCGTGGATCGACCCGGCGCAGTCGGCCCCGGTGGGCGACCGTGACCAGAGCTGCAAGGCGCGGGTTGCGCTGTTTCTCAAGAGCAGCATCGGTGCCCGACCGCTGCTCGACCTGAACAGCTACTTCCTGTTGATGCTGAACAACGACGCCAGCCTGACGGTGATCGACCCCACCGTCTCGGTGGGCGGCGTGACCAGCACCATGGCGCGCATCGACCTGCCCGGGCGGCCCATGGACTGGGCGGCCACCAGCGACGACAAGCAGGTATTCGTGTCGATCCCCGAGCGCGGCAAGGTGGCGGTGATCGATACCGAGACCTTTACCCGCGTGGCTGACCTGGACGCTGGCGACCAGCCGTTGCGTGTGGCCCTGCAACCCGATCAGCACCGGCTGTGGGTGGGCAACAACAGCCGTGACCCGGCCAAGGGTGGGGTCACGGTGATCGACGTGCCGGGGCGCACCACCCTGAAAAGCTTCAACACCGGCACCGGGCACCACGAAATCGCCTTCAGCGCCGACTCGCGCTTTGCCTACGTCAGCAACCGTGACAGTGGCACCCTGAGCGTGATCGACATCCCGGAAATGCGCCTGGCCAAAACCATCAAGGTGGGCCCGCACCCGCTGTCGGTCAGCTATTCGGCGCTGTCCCAGGCGGTGTATGTGGTCGATGGCGAGGAAGGCAGCGTGCGGGTGTTCGATGCCCGCAGCCACCAGCTGCGCCATACGGTCAAGGCCGAGCAGGGCCTGGGGCCCATGCGCTTCAGCAGTGACGGCCGTTACGGCATCGTGCTCAACACCCTGGAAAACCAGGCGCTGGTGATCGACGCCAGTACCGACAAGCTGATCCACCACATCCCGGTGGCGGCCGAACCGTACCAGCTCACCTTCACCAAGGGCTATGCCTACGTGCGTGGCCTGGCTTCGCCGAAGGTGACCATGATCAACCTGTCCAGCCTCGGTGAGGGGCGCTCGCCCATTGTCCAGGGCTTCGAGGCCGGCCCGGCGGCGCCGCGCCAGGCCGGTGACCTGCCGCTGGCCCAGGGGTTGTCGGTATCGCGTGACGACAATTCGGTGTTCGTGGTCAACCCGGTGGACAACACCACCTACTTCTACGCCGAAGGCATGAACGCGCCGATGTCCGGTTACAACAACCGTGGCCACCAGGCCCGCGCCGCCCTCGTCGTCGACCGCAGCCTGCGCGAGGTGGCGCCTGGGGTGTACGGCTCGACAGTGAAGCTGCCCGCCGCCGGCAAGTTCGACGTGGCCTTCCTGCTCAACCAGCCGCAAATCATCCACTGCTTCAGCACCGACGTGGCCGAAGCCCCCAATACCGGCAAGCGCAAGGGCGCGCATGCCGAGTTCATTGGCCTGGACCAGCCGATGTCGCAGCACAGCGCCATCAACGCGCGCGTGCGCATCGTCGGCGACGACGGCCAGCCACGCCTGGGCCTGAACGACCTGAGCTTGCGCTACTTCCTGGCGCCGTCGTCGATGCCACGCAACCTGCAACTGCAGGAGGTGGGCGAGGGCGTGTACCAGGCGGCCCTGACCCTGCCCGAGGCTGGCGCTTGGTACCTGCATGTGCAGTCGCCTTCGCTGGGGCGCAAGTTTGCCGAAGAGAACTACACCAGCCTGCGCGTCCTGCCGGCTGCAGCGACCAACGCTTCCCAGACTGACGTGAGGAATGTGCGATGAACTCCCAGCATGCTTTCACACTGTTGGCCCTGAGCCTGGCACTGGCCAGCAACCTGGCCCTGGCCCACGCCGGACACGATCACAAAGGCCACGCCGAGCAGCCTCCGGCGGCGAGCCAGGAAAAGACCAGCGTGCGCTTTGCCGACGTTTCGCTGCTGAACCAGGACGGCATGCCGGTGCGGCTGGAGAGAGACCTGGTAGGTGATCATCTGGTCGTCATGGGTTTTATCTACACCAGCTGCACCACGGTGTGCCCGGTGGTGTCGTCGATCATGGGCAAGGTCCAGCAACAACTGGGTGGCCGGGTAGGCGAGGAAATCCACATGGTGTCGATCAGCGTGGACCCGCAGCGTGACGACGCCAAGCGCCTGCAAGATTACGCCAAGGCCTTCCAGAAGGGGCCAGGCTGGAGCTGGCTGACCGGCACCCCGTACGCCATCACCGAAACCCTCAAGGGCCTGGGCAGTTTCAGCGCCGACCTCAGTCAGCACCCGCCGCTGATTCTGGTCGGTGACGGGCGCAGCGGGCACTGGACGCGTTATTACGGCTTCACCGACCCGGCGGTACT
Source organism: Pseudomonas sp. LLC-1 (assembly GCF_002992185.1). Lineage (NCBI taxonomy): Bacteria > Pseudomonadati > Pseudomonadota > Gammaproteobacteria > Pseudomonadales > Pseudomonadaceae > Pseudomonas > Pseudomonas sp. LLC-1. Next base: position 184,634 of record NZ_LUVY01000017.1, read on the forward strand.
GATCGAAGAAATCAACCGCCTCAGCGCCCGCCGGGTGCATGCCAAGAGCACAGCCATCGCCGACCATCACGAGGTGCAACCATGAGCATTGTCACTTCCCGCCGCGCTGGCATGCGCGCGTTCGACTGGCTGGTACTGGGCGGCTGCCTGTGGATCCTCGCCTCGGTGGCGTTCGCCCACGAAGGCCATGCGCCGCAGGCGCCAGCGCCACAGCCGGCGCCCCAGGCGATGACCAGCGGCGGCGGCACCCGCGATGCCCAGACCTGGTTCACCGACACCGTGCTGAAGGACCAGAACGGCCGCGAACTGCGCTTTTACAGCGATGTGCTCAAGGACAAGGTGGTGATGCTCAACGTGATCTTCACCCACTGCACCGACGCCTGCCCGCTAATCACCCGCAAACTGCGTGAAGTGCGCGAAGCCATGGGGCCGCAGCTGGCCAGCCAGGTGACCTTCGTCTCGATCAGCAGCGACCCGCTCAACGATACCCCGCAGGCGCTCAAGGCGTTTGCCGAGAAACAGGGGGTGGATGGGCCGAACTGGTTGTTCCTGACCGGGGACAAGGCCAATGTCGACCTGGTGCTTGGGCGTATCGGCCAGTTTCTGCCAAGCCCCGAGCAGCATTCGACGCAGTTGATTGCCGGTGATGTGGCGGGCAAACGCTGGAGCAAGATCCGCCCGGATGCGCCAGCCATGGCCATTGCCCAGCGCATGCAGCTGCTGACCCAGCCTTTGGCTGGCCGGTGATTGCCATGACACGGATCCTGTGGGATCAGCCACTGTGGGCGCGGCTTTTGTGGGAGCGGCCTTGTGTCGCGAAAGGGCTGCGCAGCAGCCCCGGCAACAGCAGCCTTAGCCCAAAAAGCGGGGAGCGCTGCGCGCTCCTTTCGCGACGCAAGGCCGCTCCCACAGTGATCCGAGCAGGGCTTTCGATCTGTTTTGCATATTTGCTGGGTATGGCATCTTTGGCCTCAGCCATGGACCTCACCGACCACGAAAAAGCCGGCAAACGCCTCTACCGCGAGGGCGTCTCCAGCAGTGACGCCCAACTGCAAGCCCGGGTTGGTGCCAGCGACATGACGGTGCCCGCCAGCGTGTTGCCCTGTGCCAGCTGCCACGGTAACGACGGCCGTGGCCGTGCCGAAGGTGGTGTACGCCCGCCCAGCCTCGACTGGCAACGCCTGGCACTTGGCCAAGGCACGCGCGAGGCCAACGGCCGCAGCTACCCGGCTTATACCGACAGCAGCCTGGCCCGGGCCATTCAGCATGGCGTGGACCCGGCCGGCAACCGCCTGGACCCAGCCATGCCACGCTTCGAGCTGACCCTGGCCGACCAGCGCAACCTCACCGCCTACCTCAAGCGCCTGGCCGAGGAACGAGACCCCGGTGTAGAGGAGGGCGTGCTGCGCCTGGGCACCTTGTTACCCGCGAACGGCCCGCTGGCGGAAGCTGGGCAGGTGGTACGTGCGGTGCTGGAAGACGGCGTGGCACAACTCAATCAGCAAGGTGGCATACACGGGCGGCGCCTGGAGCTGGTCGTGCTTGATCCGGGCTTCGACCCTGCCAGCGCCGAGCAAGCCTTGCAGCGGTTGCTGGAGCAGGAGCGCGTGTTCGCTTTGATCTCGCCCTTGGCACCCATGCTTGACCAACGCCTGGCAACCTTGCTGGCGCCACAGAATGTGCCCCTGATCGGCAGCACGCCACGTAGCGGCGGCAGCCCACAGATCTTCGACCCGCTGCCCGGCCTGCCCGTGCAGTTGCTTAGCCTGGCCGCCCATGCCCGTGCTGCGCTGGGCCTGGCCCCCGGTGAGCTACGTGTGGTGTATGCCGGCAACGAGCAGGCCGCATTGGCTGAACAGGTTCGCGAGCGCCTGCAGCAGCAAGGCTGGGCGCCCGCCATCCAGGCCTTCGACGGCCAGGCCGTGGACGGGCAGGGCATCGTCTTCCTTGGCCGTGCCCAGGCCTTTGCCGAATTGGCGGCCGCGTTGCAGGCGGCAGGCCGTCAGCCCTACCTGTTCGCTGCCTCCAGCCAGGTGGCCGGTGCGGTGGCACGCTTGCCCGAGCAGTGGTCGCAACGCGTGTTCCTGGCCTATCCCTATGTGCCGGAAGACTGGACCGAGCAGGGGCTGGCGACCTTGGCCGGTCTGCAGCAGCGCCAGGGCCTCGACCCACGCCAGGCATCGTTGCAGGTCAACACCCTGTGCGCGCTACGGTTGCTGAGCGAAGCGCTGAAGCAGATAGGCCGTGACGCCAGTCGCGAGCAACTGATTGCCGCGTTGGAGGGCCTGCACGATGTGGCCACCGGCCTGACCCCGGCCTTGGGCTTTGGCCCAGGTCGCCGCCAGGGCATGGCGGGCGCCCATGTGGTGGCAGTGGCGCTACCTGGGCCGCGTTTCACCTCGGTTACCCCGTACCGGCCAGTGCCGGATACCCCTTGAGCGGAGGCTGCCATGCGTATCGTGTTGCTGTGCCTGCTGTTGGTGCTGGCCAAGGCGAGTTGGGCCGATGTGCCTGCGGCGCGGGTCAATGGCGTGGAAATCGGCGTGACGCGCCTGGAGCGTTATTTCAGCGAATACCTGAGCGCCCAGGGCCGCGCGTTGACCAGCATTCGCAACCCAGGCCTGTACAAGCGCCTGCGCGATCAAGCGCTGGACGAGCTGATCGACAAGGAGCTGCTATGGCAGGAAGCCCGGCGCCAAGGCATCGCCATCAGTGACGCGCAGGTGTCGGCGCATGTGGGCGAGGTCGAAGCGGCGTTCGGCAGCCCGGCAATTTTCGAGCGGCGTCTGGCGGAGGCGGGTTTCGATAGGGCACAGTACACTGAGTACACCCGGCAAGACATGGCGGCCCAGCAGGTGTATGCCCAGCTCAGTGCAGTCGACGCGCCGAGCCAGGCCGAAGTGGAGGCTTTCTATGCTGCCAACCGGGAAACACTGCAAGGAGCGCAGAACCAAAGTGATAACCCTTCGGTCATACGTGAGCAGGGCCTGGTCTTGGCCAGGGCGGCGCTTATCGGCAAGCGAGAGGCCGATGCGCGCAGGTCCGTACGCCAACGTTTGCGCGACGCCGCTAACGTGGAGGTGGCAGACTGAGGCCCCTGATGGCGTTTCCCCCAATGCTGGGGAATTAAGGTTTGGCAATGTGCCATCAGTTTCCCCGCTTGTGGGGAACCGGGCGGGTGCGCCTGCCCGGTGCGTTTCGGGTGTTGGCCGGCACCCTTGGCAAATCAGACACTTACAGCGGTGCAACATGACTATTCACGCCTGGCACGAAGCCTGCTCAAGCCTGTACAAGGGCGCACTTCGCAGACCGGGTAACCGGGCAGTACTTGGGAGTCGACCTTGGTGAACAGAGTATTGGTAGTCGATGACGAACAGACCCTTGCGCAAAACCTGCAAGCGTACCTGCAGGCGCAAGGCCTGGAAGTTCATGTTGCCCACGACGGTGCCAGTGGTATCGAACAGGCTGCAAGCCTGGCACCGCAAGTGATCGTGCTGGATTACCGCTTGCCCGATATGGAGGGTTTTCAGGTTCTGGAGGCCGTACGCAAGAACAGGCAGTGCCACTTCGTGCTGATCACCGCCCACCCCACTGTCGAAGTGCGTGAGCGGGCCGCCGAACTCGGTGTGAGCCATGTCCTGTTCAAGCCGTTCCCGTTGGTGGAACTGGCACGTGCGATCTTCGACCTGATGGGCATCGAGCGCCGGCGCAGGGCCACGGACAACCCGGCTGAAGGGTTCGTCGAACGACGCCAGAACAGGAACGAATCGTTCCCCCTGCAGTTGTACGATGGAAGCTGGGTGTTGGCCGACCGCCGCCGTAATGGCGCCAAGCCCCCAGGGCCCGACGACGATCAACTGCTCACAGGGGAATAGCGGCGCCCGCACTCCTGGCCGAGCCAGCCTGCGACGCGCCCCTGAGCGGAGTCGCAGGCCATGCCGCAAGCACTTGATGCAACAGTCTCAGCCTACTCCCGCGACCTGCTGGCCCAGGCCCGCCTGCAAGCCAGCGACGAGCGCCTGCTCAATTGCCTGGAACGCCTGGCCTGCGACAGCCCGGACACCTTCACCCGCCGCCTCGGCCTGACCCTGCACTACCCGGTGCTGGACAGCCACAGCCTGCTGGCCAGCACCCCGCGCTTCGACAAGGTGGCCCTGGCCCAGTGCCTGAAACGCGAATTTGTGCTGATCGAGCAGGGCGGCCAACTGCTGGGCGTGTTCGCCGACCCCTTCGACCCCGCCCGCCTGGCCTGGATCGACGATGTGCTGCAAGGCGCGCCACTTTACCTGGCCCACGCCGCCGAGCTGGCCACCTTCCTGGCCCGCCACGAAGAAAGCTTCCACGCCGTCGATGCCCTTGACCATGACGCCGAGGCCAGCAGCGAAGGTGACCCGCTGCAACGCCTGTCGCTGGCCAGTATCAGCGAAGACCAGAGCCGCGTGGTCAAGCTGGTCAACTCCACCCTGTACGACGCCCTCAAGCTGCACGCCAGTGACATCCACCTGGGCATGACCGGCCAGGGCCTGACCATCAAGTACCGCATCGACGGTGTGCTCAACGGTGCTGGCAAGGCCAGTGGCAGCGCGTTTGCCGACCAGGTGATCTCGCGCATCAAGGTCATGGCCGAACTGGACATCGGTGAAAAGCGCGTCCCCCAGGACGGCCGCTTCAAGGTCGCCGTGGGTGACCGGCAAATCGACTTCCGCGTATCGATCATGCCCAGCATCTTTGGCGAAGACGCCGTGCTGCGGGTGCTCGACAAGCAGGACTTGTCTGACCGGGTCAGCGGCGTGCAGTTGCAGGCCCTGGGTTTTGCCGACGAAACCCTGCGCGCCCTGCGCCGACTGGCCGCCGAACCCTACGGCATGATCCTGGTTACCGGCCCCACCGGCAGCGGCAAGACCACCACCCTGTACGCCATGATCAGCGAGATCAACCACGGCGTGGACAAGATCATCACCATCGAAGACCCGGTCGAGTACCAGTTGCCCGGCGTGCTGCAGATTCCGGTGAACGAGAAGAAGGGCCTGACCTTCGCCCGTGGCCTGCGCTCGATCCTGCGCCACGACCCGGACAAGATCCTGGTGGGTGAAATCCGCGACCCGGACACCGCGCAAATCGCCGTGCAGTCGGCACTCACCGGCCACCTGGTGTTCACCACCATCCACGCCAACAACGTATTCGATGTGATCGGCCGCTTCAGCCAGATGCAGGTCGACCCCTACAGCTTCGTTTCCGCACTCAACGCGGTGCTGGCCCAGCGCCTGATCCGCCTGGCCTGCCCGCACTGCGCCACGCCCTGCGAACACGATGACGACACCCTGTATGGCTCGGGCCTGACCCGCGAGGGCGTGGCCGGCTGGAAGTTCGTCCGCGTGCAGGGCTGCGGCCAGTGCCGTGGCAGTGGCTATCGCGGCCGCAGCGCCATCGCCGAACTGCTGCACCTGGACGACGACCTGCGCCAGATGATCGTCGAGCGCCGCCCCCTGTCGCAAATCAAGACACTCGCCTGCCAGCGCGGCCTGCGCCTGCTGCGCGCCTCGGCCCTGGACCTGGTCCGTGATGGCCGCACCACCCTTGAGGAGATCAACCGTGTCACATTCATCTGATCGTTTCTGCGCCGTGCTCGGCGCCGAGGGTGTCGGCTTGGGTTGCTGGCACAAACACCAACACCAGTGGCTGGGCAGCCGCGAGTTCAGCTGCGACGCCGCCCAACCGGCCTGGGAAGCTGCCGTCGACGCACTGGCCGCGCTGCTGGCCGAGCATGCTGTACGTGGCGCCCAGTTGCGGGTGCTGCTGTCGGCCCGCTACAGCCGCTTCTGCCTGGTGCCCTGGAGTGATGCCATTGGCCACCCACGCGAGCTGGACGCTTATGCCCGGGCCTGCTTCGAAAACCTCTACGGGCAGCCGCTGGACGACTGGCGCATCGTGCTGTCGCCCGAGCCTGCCGGTGTCGCCCGTATCGCCACGGCACTGCCCGAAGCCCTGTTGCAACGCTTGCAGGGGCTGGGCCGGGAAAGCCGCCTGAGCCTGCGCTCGGTGCAGCCGTACCTGATGGCCGCCTACAACCGCTGCTCGTCACAGCTGGCGCAGGGTGACTTCCTGTTCGTGCTGGCCGAGCCGCGCCGTAGCGTGCTGCTGCTGGCTGCGGGTGGCGCCTGGCAGCAAGTGCTGGCGCAAGGTTGCGCCGACAGTGACCAGGCCCTGCAAGCGCTGATCGAGCGCACCTGCGAACTGTATGGCGAGCACCTGCCCCGGGTGTACCTGCATGCCCCAGGCCGGGGCGACGTGCCGCAACTGGCGGCGGTGCAGCTGTGCCAGCCGGCCAGCGAAGCCGACCCGTTGTGCGCCATGTGGCGGGCGGTGGCCTGACATGCGCCGCCTCGAACTGGAATTCCAACCCCGGCGCAGCGGCCCGTTGGCCTGGTCGCTGCTGGCCTTGGGCAGTGCCCTGGTCGCAGGCCTGGTATTGCTTCAGTACACCTTGCAGAACGAGCAGGTGGAGCTGGAAGACAGCGTGCACAGCCTGGAGCTGCAACTGGGCCGCCGTCCGGCCACTGCCGCCCCGCAAAGCACGGTCGCCAGCCGTGAGCAGGCCGAGCGCCTGGCGCAGATGCGCAGTGTGTCGCAGCAACTGCAACGCCCATGGCAGCAGTTGTTCAGCATGCTCGAAGCCATGCCGCAGGACGACGTGGCGTTGCTTGGCCTGACCCCGGACGCGCGCAAGGGCCAGGTACGCATCGCCGCCGAGGCACGCAACCTGGAAGCGATGCTGCAGTACCACCAGCGCCTGGAAGCCAGCGACGAGCTCAGCGATGTGTCGCTGCTCAACCACGAGGTGTTGGCCGCGCAGCCTGAGCACCCGGTGCGCTTCACCCTCACCGCCACCTGGGAGACCGGCCATGCGCGCCCTTGAGCTGAACAGCCTGATCCTCCAGGAGCGCCTGCGCCGCGTTGGCCCGGTTGGTCTGGCGGCGGTGGCGGTAGGCCTGCTGGCCGTGGGCGTGGTGTGCGCCGGGGTGCTGCCGCAGTGGCAGAGCGTGCGCGAGCTGCGTGCCACCGAGGCGGATGCCAGCGTACAGGTGGAGCGGGTCAAGCGTGGCGAGCTGAAAATCGCCGTCAAACCCGAGCAGCAGGCGCTCGACAGCCTGCGCCAGCAGCTGCCGGGCCAGCCCCAGGCCAGCGAACTGATCGAGCGCCTTTACCACCTGGCCAGTGCCGAGCACATCAGCCTGGCCCGTGGCGAGTATGCCCTGGGCGTCGACCCCAAGACCCAGCTGGCGCGCTACCAGATCGTGCTGCCGGTGCGTGGTAGCTACCCGCAGATTCGCGGCTTCCTCAAGGGCCTGCTCAAGCAACTGCCGACCCTGGTGCTGGAAGACCTCGAGCTGCAACGCAAACGCATCGGCGATAGCGAGCTGAATGCTCGCCTGCGCATGACCCTTTACCTGTCGAGGTCGTGATGAACACACAACGTGCAGTCATCTGGGCCGGCTTCCTCGGGGTGAGCGCGGCGTTGGCCTGGGCACCGGGGCACTGGTTTGGCCAGGACGACGGCGTCGCGGCCTTCGCGGGTAAACCCACTCCCACAGGGACTGTGGGCGCCGCCGAACCTGTGGGAGCGGCTTTAGCCGCGAAAGGGCCGGAACAGGCCTCCAGAGACCTGTTCCCCAAGCAGCAGTGGACCAGACCCCAGGCCCTGGCCACCGTCACCGAACAACCCGTCGTCGCCGCGCCAGTCGTAGCCGCTGCACCGACCGCCCCTGAGCTTCCGTTCCAGTTCATCGGCCGCATGGGTACCAACGACGACCTGCAAATCTTTTTGCAGAGCGGCGAAAAACTCTACGTCGTGCGCCAGGGCGACGTGATCGAAGACACCTACCGCCTCGATCGGGTATCGGCCGAAGAGCTGAGCCTGGTCTACCTGCCTTTGCATCAGTCGCAGACTTTGTCTGTAGGGAGCGCACCATGAAGTCGTCAAAGCTGTGCAAACCTGCCCCGTTCCTGCTGGTGGCGCTGTGCGTGGCCATTGCCGGCTGCGGCTCCAGTGCGGTTCGCAAGGACAGTGACCAGCTGATGAAAGAGGGCCAGTACGAAGCCGGGATCGCCCGGCTGGAAGAGGCCTTGCGCGACGACCCGCGCGATACCGAGCTGAACATCGCCCTGGCCCATAGCCGTCAGGCCGCTGTCGAGGCGCTGATCACCCAGGCCGATGCCGACCGTATCCGCCATGACTTCGCCAATGCCCGCATGGGCTACGGTCGGGTGCTGACCCTGGAGCCGAACAACCGCCGTGCCCAGGAAGGCATCCGCCAACTGGAGCTGATTCGCACCCTCGACGAGCGTGTAGCGCTGGGCCAGGCCGCGCTGCGCCAGGGCGACCTGTTCGGCGCCGAGCGCTATATGCGCGAAGTGCTGCGCCTGGACCCGCAGAACCAGAAAGGCATGGCGCTGCGCAGCGACATCGAAAACGTCCAGGCGCGCACCGCGCAGCCCTACCCACAGCTGCGCAGCAAGCTGGAGCGGCCGGTCACCCTGGAGTTTCGCGATGCCAACCTGAAGACCATCTTCGAAGTGCTGTCCCAGGTTGCCGGCATCAACTTCATCTTCGACAAGGACATGCGCCCGGACATGAAGGCCACCATCTTCGTGCGCGAGGTGCGCATCGAGGACGCCGTGGCGCTGCTGCTGGAGCAGAACCAGCTGCGCCAGAAGATCGTCAACGATAACACCGTGATGGTGTACCCCGACTCGCCGCAGAAGACCAAGGACTATCAGGAACTGGTCATGCGCACCTTCTACCTCACCAGCATCGATGCCAACACCGCGCTGAACATGGTCAAGACCATGCTCAAGACCCGCGACGTGTTCGTTGACGAGCGCCTCAACACCCTGACCATGCGCGACACCCCGGACGCCGTGCGCATGGCCGAGAAGCTGCTGCAGTCGCAGGACCAGTCCAACCCCGAGGTGGTGCTGGAAGTGGAGGTGATGGAAGTGGCCACCTCGCGCATCCTCGACCTTGGCCTGCAATGGCCCAACACTTTCGGCGTGTTGAGCAACGACGGCAAGCCGGTAAGCGTGCTCGACCAGTTGCGTGGCATCGATTCCAGCCGCATCAGCATTGCGCCAGCACCGCAGGCCAAGATCAACGCCCAGGACAAGGACATCAACACCCTGGCCAGCCCGGTGATCCGCGTCAGCAACCGCGAGCAGGCACGCATTCACATCGGTCAGCGGGTACCGATCATCAGCGCCACCTCGGTGCCGTCCACTCAGGGCCCGGTGATCACCGAAAGCGTCACCTACCTGGACGTCGGTTTGAAGCTTGAAGTGCAGCCTACCGTGCACCTGAACAACGAGGTGGCGATCAAGGTGGCGCTGGAAGTGAGTAACGCCACCCCGCTGGAGGCCACCCGCCAGGGCACCATTCCGGTCCAGGTCGACACCCGCAACGCGCAGACCAGCCTGCGCCTGCACGATGGCGAAACCCAGGTGCTGGCCGGGCTTGTGCGCAACGACCACAACGCCAGCGGCAACAAGATTCCGGGGCTCGGCGATATTCCTGGCCTGGGCCGGCTGTTCGGCAGCAACAAGGACGACATGAGCAAAAGCGAACTGGTGCTGGCGATTACCCCGCGCATCGTGCGCAACCTGCCGTACCAGAGCCCGTCGGACATGGAGTTTTCCACCGGTACCGAGTCGGCCATGCAGGTACGCCAGATGGCACCGCTGCCACCCATGGACGTACCCGGCAATGCGCCGACCACCGACGCGCCGGTGGTGGACAGCCAGATGGCAGTCGCCCCGGTCAACGGGAGCCCTCGGCCATGAAAGCGCAGCGCCGCATGCAGGGCTTCAGCCTGATCGAGGTGGTGCTGACCCTGGCACTGCTCGGGCTGCTGGCCAGCATGGCCGCGCCGCTGACCGAAACCGTGGTGCGCCGCGGCAAGGAGCAGCAACTGCGTGAGGCGCTGTACCAGATTCGCGACGCCATCGACGCCTACAAGCGGGCTTTCGATGCCGGCTACATCGAGAAGCGCCTGGACGCCAGCGGTTACCCGCCAAACCTGCAGGTGCTGGTGGAGGGCGTGCGCGACGTGCGCAGTGCCAAGGGCGCGAAGTTCTACTTCCTGCGGCGCATCCCGCATGACCCGCTGGTGGCGGCCAAGGACAGGGACGAAGGCGGCTGGGGCCTGCGCGCTTACGACAGCAGCCCCGACAACCCGCGCGAAGGCGAAGACGTGTTCGACGTGTACTCCAAGGCCCGCGGCAAAGGCCTCAACAACATCCCTTACGGGCAATGGTGACAGCCATGAAACGCAGCAAAGGCTTCACCCTGATCGAGCTGCTGGTGGTGATGGCGATCATCGCCACGCTGCTGACCATCGCCATGCCGCGCTATTTCAACAGCCTGGAAAGCTCCCGCGAGGCCACCCTGCGCCAGAGCCTGGCGGTGCTGCGCGAGGCGCTGGACCACTACTACGGCGACACCGGCCATTACCCGGATTCGCTGGAGCAGTTGGTAGAACAGCGCTACCTGCGCAACACACCGGTCGACCCGATCACCGAGCGCAGCGACGCCTGGCAGCTGGTGCCACCGCCTGAAGGCGTGGCTGGCGGCGTGGCCGATATCAAGAGCGGTGCCACAGGGAGGGCGCGTGATGGCAGCCTCTTCGCTGAATGGTAAGGCCAACGGCGGCTTCACCTACCTGGGCGTGCTCTTGCTGATTGCTGTCAGCAGCGTGGCCTTGGCCGCCACCGGCACGATCTGGGCCAGTGCCGCCCAGCGCGACCGCGAACGCCAACTGCTGTGGGTGGGCAGCCAGTACGCCCAGGCCTTGCGCAGCTACTACCGTGCCTCGCCGGGCCTGGCCCAGTACCCGCAAGACCTGGCCGACCTGCTGCAGGACAACCGCTTTCCGCAGGCCAAACGGCACATTCGCAGGCTCTACCCCGACCCCATTACCAACAGCGACGAGTGGGGCCTGCTGCGCTCGATCGACGGCCGCATCACAGGTGTGCACAGCCGCTCGGACGCCACCCCGTTCAAGCGCAGTGGCTTCAGCGCCGAGTGGACCGGTTTCGAAGGGCTGGAACACTACAGCGACTGGCAGTTCGTCGCCGAGCAGGCCTTCAACGAAGGCGCCGATGGTGTGCAAACCCACAGCGGCCCGGGAGACACGCCATGAATACCCTGGCCGCACTCTGCCTGAGCATGCTGCTGGTGTTGGCCACGTCGGCCAAGGCCTCGAGCGAGGACGAGATGCAGGGCTTCATCGTCGACAACACCATCTCGCACATCGGCCACGACTTTTACTACTACTTCGCCGACCGCCTGCGGGCCACCAGCCGCCTGGATTTCAACCTGGTGGTACGCGAACGCCCGGATGCGCGCTGGGGCAGCCTGGTTACCGTGGAGTTCGAACGTGAGGTCATGTACCGCCGCTTCCTGCCCCCGAACACCACCGAGCTCAAAGACGAGGCCGTTGCAGCCGCCGACCTGGTCAAGCAGCAGATCATTCAACGCAAGCTGCAACGCCTGCTACAGGACACCACCGACTTGGAGAGGGACGAGCTATGAACCACCGCATACCCCGTTGCATTGCCGCCTGCCTGCTGGTCAGCGCCTGTGCTGCCCAGGCCACCGAGCTGGTGTACACCCCGGTCAACCCGGCCTTTGGCGGCAACCCGCTCAACGGCACCTGGCTGCTGAACAACGCCCAGGCGCAGAACGACTACGACGACCCCGACCTCAAGGACCGTGCCTCGGCCTTTACCGGCACCACGGCCCTGGAGCGCTTCAGCAACCAGCTGGAGTCGCGGATGTTGTCGCAGTTGCTGGACAACATCAGTAATGGCAGCACCGGCAGCATGGCGACCGATGCGTTTCTCATCGACGTCATCGACGATTCCGGGGCCTTGAGCATCAAGGTCACCGATCGCGCCACAGGAGAAATTTCGATCATTGAGGTCAGCGGCCTGAACCCCTGAGAGGGAAGGGCTTTTCTGTTGGGGAGAGAACACCATGAAACGTCTGCTGAGCACGCTGCTGATCCTCACCGCCCTGGGCCTGCAAAGTGGTTGCAGCCTGCGCGAACCCATGTCGGCCGAACAGGACTCGGAAACCCCGACCCTGACCCCGCGCGCCTCGACCTACTACGACCTGATCAACATGCCACGGCCCAAAGGCCGGTTGATGGCGGTGGTGTACGGCTTCCGCGACCAGACCGGCCAGTACAAGCCCACCCCGGCCAGCTCGTTCTCCACCAGCGTCACCCAGGGCGCAGCCAGCATGCTGATGGACGCCCTGAGCGCCAGCGGCTGGTTCGTGGTGCTGGAGCGTGAAGGCCTGCAGAACCTGCTGACCGAGCGCAAGATCATCCGTGCTTCGCAGAAAAAACCGGATGTACCGGAAAACATCATGGGCGAGCTGCCACCGTTGCAGGCCGCCAACCTGATGCTGGAGGGCGGCATCATTGCCTACGACACCAACGTGCGCAGCGGCGGGGAGGGGGCGCGTTACCTGGGGATAGACATCTCCCGCGAGTACCGGGTGGACCAGGTGACCGTGAACCTGCGTGCGGTGGACGTGCGTACCGGGCAGGTGCTGGCCAACGTGATGACCAGCAAGACCATCTACTCGGTCGGGCGCAGTGCCGGGGTGTTCAAGTTCATCGAGTTCAAGAAGCTGCTGGAAGCTGAAGTGGGCTACACCACCAACGAACCGGCGCAGCTGTGCGTGCTGTCGGCGATTGAAGCGGCGGTGGGGCATTTGCTGGCGCAGGGGATCGAGCGGCGGTTGTGGCAGGTGGCGGGGGATCCAGCGGATGGCAAGGCGACCGTGGACAAGTACCTGAGTCAGAATCAGCAGCCGTGAAGCAGATTAACGGCACCTGCGCGGTCGATGTGGGAGCGGCCTTGTGTCGCGAAAGGGCTGCAAAGCAGCCCCGGCGATATGTGCATCTTGGTTGGTATCCTGGGGCCGCTTTGCGGCCCTTTCGCGACACAAGGCCGCTCCCACATCGACCGCGCAGTTAGCCAGGAGTACGAGTCGGCAGCAGAAGTGTTACGGCAAATGCCCTCAGCTCGAATCCCTTCCCTGACCTCGGTAGTCTTTGCCCGCTGCTGTCAATCCAGCAGCCGGGTTTGGTCACCCGCAATCATCAAGGCGCACAAGCGCCCGCTCTGCGATACAGTTGGCGCTTTTTTGTGCCCGGCTGTTTCGTTTTATGGCGGCTGTGCGTGGGGCGCCTCCGTGCGCGCCGGTTTCCTTGATTCCCGGTTGACCAACCCGCGTACAGTCGCCACCCATTCGTTTGGTCACGTTGTGTGGCGGCTCCAGTGAATCAAGGAGCGACACAATGACAAAAGGCTTACCTGATCCTCCCGCACGCGCCACCACGGCGGCCTCCAGTTTCTCGACTTGTGAATGCAGCCATCCACCGTTGTTTGCCGTGCGTTCGGGGGTGGACTACGAAGATGCGCTGGTGCACCTGTCCACGCTGCTCAAGGGGGCGTTTGCAACCAACCTCAAGGCGTTGGAGCTGGCCAAGGGGACTTGCCGCGATCTGCTGTTGAGCAATGACCATGGGCTGGATTCGGCCAAAGCGGTGGTGGAAGCGTTGCTGGATGGGGTGGAGAGGCAGCAACTGGCCCGGCAGAAGGGCGTGGCCGCAAGCTGAGTGATAGCCGACGGCAGTTGTGATTTGCCTTGAGGGCCTCTTCGCGGGCACGCCCGCTCCCACAGGTACTGCGTAGCCTTTGGGATCACGCTATCCCTGTGGGAGCGGGCTTGCCCGCGAAGGGGCCGGTATAGGCTACGCCGCTGCCCACGGCGGCACTGTCCCTTTACGTTAACGTCACCATATGCCACCTTCTACCCCAGCCTGATGACGGCCAGGGATTTCTCCCGCACACTGCGGAAAATTCCCAAGCCCGTTCCCCGCCACCTTCGCGGGGTACAGCCGGAGTAGAAAATGGCGCGACAACTAATAACAAACGCCCAAGACCCGCTGCACGAATCCCGCCAGGCCCGCCTGAAGCTGGCCAGCGAGGGCGAGCTGCCGTTGGGCATGCTGCGCGACGAAATCGACGCCTCCTGGCGGCGCAGCCTGGGCCATGGCCTGGATTGCCTGCAAGGCGAGCAGGTCGGCCTGGGCCTGGAGCAGGGTCATGACCTGCGCATGTTGCTGGAACGCAACCGCCTGCTGGTCGACGCCGTTACCCCCGAACTGGACTACCTGGTCGCTCGTCAGGGCAAGTCGGGCATCGTCATCCTTGGCGATGCCAAGGCCAATGTGCTGGCCATCGAAGGCCAGACCCACGTGCTCGGCCGCGAGGGCCTGCGCGACCTGCACCCGGGCAGTTGCTGGAGCGAGTCGCTGCGCGGCACCAATGCCATCGGCACGGCCGTGGTTGAAGGCCGGCCGACGTTGATCAACTGCGGTGAACACTACCTCGACCGCCTCAGCCCGTTCTCCTGCACCTCTGTGCCCCTGCGCGACCCGCGTGGCGAGGTGATCGGTGTGCTCGATATCACCCGTGAAGGGGTGATGGCGCAGCCACAGGACAGCCTCTCGACGCTGATGCTGGCCGCCGGCAACATCGAAAGCCGAATGTTCGGCCTGTGCCACCCAGAGCAACTGGTGCTGGCCTTCCACAGCCGACCGCAATACCTCAACAGCGCCTGGCACGGCTTGCTGGCGCTGAGCCTGGATGGTGAAGTGCTGGCCGCCAACGACAGTGCCTGCCAACTGCTTCAGGTGCCGCGCCATGAGCTGATTGGCCGGCGCAGCACAGACCTGCTCGGCGAACGTTCACCTGCGTTTATTGCACGCCTGTGGCAGGGCGGGGTGAGCAGCGTTCAAACGGCCAAGGGCGAGTTCTACTTCCGCGCTTTGCAGTTGCCGCGCCATGGCCGGGTAAATGGTGGTACGCCAGCCAGCAAACCGACGCTCGGCAAGCAGTCTCCCGCGCTCGATGCATTGGCCGGCGGCGATCCACGCCTGGCGCGCAACCTGCGCATGGCCCGTCAAGGGCTGGGCAATGGCCTGCCAGTGCTGCTGCTGGGTGAGACCGGTACCGGCAAGGAAGTGGTCGCCCGGGCCTTGCACCAGGCCAGCCCGCGTGCCGACAAAGCGTTCGTGGCCGTCAACTGCGCAGCCATACCTGAAGGTTTGATCGAGTCCGAACTGTTTGGCTACCGCGAGGGCGCCTTCACCGGTTCCCGCCGGGGCGGCATGGTCGGGCGGTTGATGCAGGCCCATGGTGGCACACTGTTCCTGGACGAAATCGGCGACATGCCGCTGGCCTTGCAAGCGCGCCTGCTGCGGGTATTGCAGGAGCGCCGCGTGGCACCGCTGGGTGCGGGTGACGAGCAGGACATCGATGTGGCGCTGATCTGCGCCACTCACCGTGACCTTAAACGCCTGGTGCAGGAGCAGCACTTTCGCGAAGACCTGTACTACCGGGTCAACGGCGTGTCGCTGCGCTTGCCGGCGCTGCGCGAGCGTGATGACCTGGCCGCGATCATTCAGGGGTTGCTGGACAAGTCCGATGCCCGCGGCGTTACGCTAGACCCGGCATTGGCCGCCTTGCTGGAAGGCTTCGACTGGCCGGGCAACATCCGCCAGCTGGAGATGGTGGTACGCACGGCGCTGGCCATGCGCGAGGACGGTGAGCAGGTGCTGACACTCGACCACCTGACGGATTGCCTGCTGGACGAACTGGCCAGCGGCACGGCGCCCTCTGGCAGCCTCAAGGACAACGAACTGGAATTGATTCGCGGTGCGCTGGCGCGCCATCAGGGTAACGTGTCGGCCGCCGCCGAGGCCCTGGGCATCAGCCGGGCAACGTTGTACCGCAAGCTCAAACAGTTGCGCGGCTGAACCATGGGCCCATTGTTCGCAAGGCTGGTGGAGTCCAGCGACCCTGTACTCATGCGCCAGGCATTGGCCTGGCTGTATGGTTTCGTGCGCCCGCACCGGCGCGCCATCGGCCTGTTGCTGGGCCTGTCGCTGGGCGCCTCGCTGCTGGCGTTGGCGCAGCCCTGGCTGGTCAAGACGCTGATCGACGAGGGGCTGCTGGCCAAGAATTACCAGACCCTCTGGCACATGGCGGCGATCATGATCGGCGCAGGCCTGCTGGGTACGGTGCTGGCCGGGGTCAACCGCTACCTGCACACGCGCCTGTCGGGGCGCATCCTGTTTGCCCTGCGCGATGACCTCTACCGCCACCTGCAGCAGTTGTCGCCAACGTTCTATGGGCGGCGGCGCATGGGCGACATTCTTTCGCGGCTGGACGGCGACGTGGCGGAGATCCAGCGCTTTGCCGTGGACTCACTGTTCTCGGCGGTGTCGGCGGTGATCGGCCTGGTGGGGGCGGTGGCGCTGATGCTGATGCTGTCGTGGCAACTGTCGTTGCTGTTGGCGCTGTTGGTACCGATCGAAGTGCTGTGGCTGCGCTGGATGCGGCGCAAGGTGGAGCGCGAAGTGCGCAACCTGCGCGAACGTTCGGCGGATGTGTCGTCGTTCCTGGTTGAGACTTTGCCGGCGATGAAGTTCATTCAGGCGTCCGGGCAGCAAGGCCGCGAGGCTGGGCGCCTGGACCAGCTTGGGCAAGGCTACATGCGCCAGTTGCTTAAAGTGCAGGTGACCGAGTTCTTCACCCAGGCCATCCCCGGCACGCTCACCTCCTGGTGCCGCGCTTGCGCGTTTCTGGTCGGCGGCTGGTGGGTGATCCAGGGCACTTGGCAGTTGGGCGCGCTGATCGCTTTTTCCACCTACATGGGCATGGCAGTAGGCCCGGTGCAGAGCCTGCTGGGCCTGTATGTAGCGGTACAGCGCATGGCCGTGAGCCTGGGACGGGTGATGGAGCTGAAGCAGGAGGCTGTGGCCGTGCGCCCGGCGAACAACCCGAAGCCGATACCCGATGGCCCCGGTGAGCTGCGCCTTGAAGGCCTGGGTTTTGCCCATGAAGGGCGCCAAGGTGCCGTACTGAACAACGTGCAGGTGTGTGTGCCGGGTGGCCTGAAGGTGGCCATCAACGGTGCCTCGGGGGTGGGCAAGTCGACCCTGATCGACCTGTTGCAGCGCTTCTACGACCCGGACGCCGGGCGCATCCTGCTGGATGGCACCGACCTGCGTGACCTGGACCTGGCCGCGTTGCGCCGGCGTATTGCGGTGGTCAGCCAGGACATCGTGCTGTTCCGTGGCACCCTGGCGCAGAACCTTGCCTATGGTGTGCCTGAAGCCAGCCGTGCAGAGCTGGAACGGGTAGTGCGCCTGGCGCGGCTGGACAGCCTGGTCGAAAGCCTGCCATTGGGCCTGGATGGCTTGCTGGGCGAACGTGGCCAGCAGTTGTCCGGCGGGCAGAAACAACGCATCGCCATCGCCCGTGCAGTGTTGCAGGCCCCGGCGATATTGGTACTGGACGAAGCAACGTCCGCAGTGGACGAAGCCACCGAGCGCGAAGTGATCGCGGCCATCGACCAGCTTTTCGCTGGCCGCACACGCATCCTGATCAGCCACCGAGCTTCGACACTGGCCGATGCCGACCTGCACTTGCAACTGCATGATGGCCAGTTGCAGGTGCTGCCGCAGGAGGCAATCAAACATGGGCACTGACGTGCGTGTTGGCATCATCGACAGCGGCTGCTCGCCGGAGCAGGCCAACGGTTTGCTGGCTGCCCGCCGTTTCTGGCTGGAAGACGGCCAGTTGCGTGAAGGAGGGCTGCAGCCCGACCAGCTGGGGCATGGCGGCGCGGTGCTTGCCGGCGTGCAGCGTGAGGCTGGGCCGGTGCCGCTGCTGGTGGCCCAGGTGTTCAGCGCCCAGGCCAGCACCAGCGCTTTGCAGGTGGCTGCCGCGCTGCTGTGGCTGGTGGAGGCGGGGGCTACCTTGGTCAACCTTAGCCTTGGCCTGCAGCAGGACCGCCCTGTGCTGCACCAGGCTTGCGCCGAAGCGTTGGCAGCGGGTGTGCTGTTGTGCGCATCCAGCCCGGCGCAAGGCGGGGCGGTGTACCCGGCCAGCTACAGCGGGGTGATCCGGGTGACCGGCGATGCCCGCTGCGCCCCGGGCGAGTGGTCGTGGCTGGGTACGCGGCAGGCGGACTTTGGCGGCTACGTGGGCACGGGCGGCAGGGCGGGCGCGAGCCTGGGCTGCGCGGCCTTGAGCGGAAGGATTGCAGCGTTGTTGCGCGACGAGCCGGGCATGGATCGCCAGCAGGTTTACGACTGGCTGCGCAGCAATGCGGCGTATGCCGGCCCCGAGCGACGAGGTGTTGGCCATGCCTGAACCGCGCATTGTGGTGCTGGGTGCTGGCCCTGCGGGTGCTGCCACGGCCATCGGCCTGCGCCGGCTGGGCTACTCGGTGACGGTGGTGTCGGAGTGGCGCCGTTTCGCGGCAGTCGAAGGGGTTTCGCAGCGGGTGCTGGAGGGCTTGCGACATGCAGGCCTTGGCGGGGCCTTGAGCCAGGCGGCCATGCCGGCTACCCGACAGGTGCACTGGAATGGCCAGCACTTGCAAATGAACCAGGAGTTCTTGCTGGATCGACAGCGTTTTGACCGGGCGCTGCGCGACGATCTTCAGCGTGCCGGCGTGAGTGTGGTCGAGGGGCGGGTGCGCGAGGTTGTGCACGAGGGCGGTCATCATGTTCGCCTGGACGATGGGCAGGTGTTGATCGCTGATTTCCTCGTCGAGGCCAGAGGCCGTCAGGCACCGCTGGCCCCGGATCGCCTGCGTGGGCCGGAAACGGTTAGCCTGCTTAACGTGTGGCAGGGTAGCCCGGGGGCGCCTGCGTCGGCGGTGGAAAGCCTGGAGGATGGCTGGGCGTGGATGGCGCGGTTGGAGGATGGCCGCTGTTACTGGCAAGTCACCCTTGACGCAGCCGGGCTGCCGGGTAAGGCCGGGTTGGCGGATTACTGCGTGGTGCGGCGAGCCTGCAGCGCGCTGGTTGCCGAGTTGTTTGATGCCCAGGCGCTGGTTCCGGCACAGGTGCATGCACGCAGCAGCACTGCAATTCTGGCCGGCGAGTGTGTAGGGCAGGACTGGATACGGGTCGGCGATGCGGCGATGGCCGTTGATCCGCTGTCGGGCAACGGGATTTTCCAGTCACTGTCTTCGGCGTTGCAGGCGCCGGTGGTGATCAATACGTTGTTGCGCAAACCCGAGCGCGCGGGGCTGGCGCGGCAGTTTCACCAGCAGCGGGTCGAACAACTGTTCTTGCGCTTTGCCCGGATCGGGCGGGATTTCTATGGACAGGAGCAGGGGCGCGCAGGGCAGCCGTTCTGGGGGCGGCGGCAAAGCTGGCCGGATGCGCAGCCGCTGCATATGGCTGCGGATTGGAACGCGGTGCGGGTCGAGCGGCGGCCTGTACTGCGTGATGGGTGGGTGGATGAGGCTGAGGTGGTGGTGACGGCGGATCAGCCGTTGGGGGTTTGGCATTTGCAGGGGGTGGAGTTGGCGCCTGTGGTGCAGAGGCTACAGGGCGGGCAAGCACTTGAGGTCGTGCTGCCAGGTCTTCTGGATGAACAGCAAGTGATGGTGCGGCGCTGGCTGCGAGAGCAAGGTTTTGCTTGAAATCGCCGGGGCTGCGTAACAGCCCCAGGATTTTGAATCAGAAGAAGGTCCCGACAATCAACTGCATGTAGGCCCCGGTATCCCGCCCGCCCAGTTGTGTGCCGCCATTATCCGCACTACGCTCCGGCTTGTAGAACCCCACCAGCGGGCTGATCAGCAAGTGGTCGTTGACCATCCATTCCACATACAGGTCCAGCTCCCGTCCGCCGAGGTTGCCCTGGTCCGTGTCCAGCGTGTCGAAGTCGAAGTACAGTGCGCCCACGGTCAGGTTGTCCCGTGGCTTGCCCTTCAGCGCTACGTGGTGTACCTGGCTGTTCTTGTTGAACGGCCCGGCATAGTTGGCCGCCACCTCACCCTGGAACCAGGTGCCATAACCCCGGCTCAGGCCATAGAACAGGGGGTCGAAACCTTCGGAAAAGCGGCTGTAGCGGTAGGTCGCGGTGGGCGACCAGGGTAGCTCGGAGAACGTCCAGTTGCCCTCCAGATACCAGGCATTCTCACGCCCACCGGTCTTGTCCTGGGTCACGTATTCGGCGGCCAGCTCCAGGTCTTTCACGCCCAGGTTACCGCGCCCGCGCAGGCTGGCGGTGTCCATGCCGTCGCGGTGTTCCAGGCCCATGATCTGCGCATAGCGCTGGTCAAGGTCCAGCCCGCGTATCCAGCTGACGCCCACGGTGCCGGCGTCGGCGACGTGTTCCAGGTTGGCTACTGCCAGCGACGTGTCGGCCTGGTAGTGGTTGTCGGACTTCAGCCACATCAGGTCACCGCGCCAGCCTTGTTTGCCGCCCAGGCGCAGGACTGCGGTGCGGTCGAAGGCCTTCCGGGCGGCCAGGTAGTAGGCGCCGCCACGGTCGAAGTTGGCGCCCAGGTCGACCTTGCCCAGGTTCACCGGGTCGCCCTGAATGAGGAAGCCGTCACCCAGTGTCACCACCTGGCGGCCGCCAGAAATGTCCACGCCGTCTTCGCCCAAAGCCGGGAACAGGTTGGCCGAGCGCCAGCCCAGGTAGAGGTCTTCGATGGCGGTGCGGCGTTCGTCGCCCAGGGTCAGGCCGGCGGCATCGCCGTCGCCCCAGGTGGCGGAGCTGAGCAGGTTGAACGCGCCGTAGAGTGCGCCGGCATCGGGCAGGGCCTGGCTGCCGCTGAGGCCGTATTTGATGTAGCCCTCCTGCCAGGCGGTGCTGCCGGGCTGGCGGTTGCCGGCCTGGTTGAAGCTTTCGTCGCTGTGGAAGACGCCAAACAGGGCTTCAAGGTCGGCGTTGAGGATGGTGCCGTTCTGGTTGTACAGCTCGTAGGCTTGGCTGGCGGGTGCGGTTAACAGCAGGGCCAATGTGCAGGCAAGTGTGTGCCTCATGGTTTTGCTCCATGGTTTTTATTGTTGTTTTTGTATTGCCTGTACCGGCCCTATCGCCGGCAAGCCAGCTCCCACAAGTACGGCACAGGACCTGAGGGCAGTGGATACCTGTGGGAGCTGGCTTGCCGGCGATAGGGCCGGTACAGGAAACAAGATCAGAGCTTGATCAACACCGATTTGAGCTCGGTGTAATGTTCGATGGCAGCTGCGCCCATCTCACGGCCAACGCCAGACATCTTGTAGCCACCAAATGGCAATGCCGGGTCCAGCGCGCTGTGGCAGTTGACCCAGACCGACCCCGACTTGATACGCGGGATCATCCGGTGCACCGCTGCCAGGTCGTTGGACCAGATGCTCGCGCCCAGGCCGTAGGGGTTGTCGTTGGCCATGCCGATCACTTCGTCGATATCATCGAACGGCATCGCCACCAGTACCGGCCCGAAGATTTCTTCCTGCACCAAGCGGTGGCGCTGGTCGACATCGACAATCACTGTCGGCTTGACGAAGTAGCCTGGGCCAAAGCTTTCGCCACCGCAGGCGATGGTCGCGCCCAATTCGCGACCCAGCTCGATGTAGCCGGTGACGCGGTCCTGCTGTTTGGCTGAAATCAGCGGCCCCATTTGCACGGCCGGGTCCAGGCCGCTGCCCAGTTTCATGCCATTGGCGATGCCCGCGATGTCGGCCACCACGTTGTCGAAGTGCTTGCGGTGTACATACAGGCGCGAGCCGGCGCAGCACACCTGGCCCTGGTTGAAGAAGATCGCCGTGGCGGCGCCGGCAGCCGCTTCCTGCAGGTTGGCGTCGGGCATGACGATGGTTGGCGATTTGCCGCCGAGCTCCAGGGTGACGCGGGTCATGTTGTCCATGGCCGCCTTGCCGATCAGCTTGCCGACTTCGGTAGAGCCGGTGAAGGTCAGCTTGTCCACGCCGGGGTGCCGGCTGAGCGCGGCACCGGCATTAAGGCCGGTACCGGTGATCACGTTGAACACGCCCGCCGGGTAACCGGCTTCGTCGACCAGTTCGGCCAGTTTGAGCACGCTCAACGGGGTTTCATCGGCGGGCTTGAGCACCACGGTGCAGCCGGTGGCCAAGGCCGGGCCGAGCTTCCAGCAGGCCAGCAGTAGCGGGAAGTTCCAGGCGACGATGGCGCCGACCACGCCGACGGCCTCACGGCGCACGAAGCCGTGGAACTGGTCGTTGGGCATCAACGGCATGGAGGCTTCGACGGTGCTACCCTCGATCTTGGTGGCCCAGCCGGCCATGTAACGCAAAAAGTCGATGGCCAACTGCACGTCCATCACCTGGGCCACGGCGGCGCTCTTGCCGTTGTTCAGGCATTCCAGCTCGGCCAGCTGGCGGGCGTCGCGCTCCATCAGGTCGGCCAGGCGCCACAGCAGGTTTTGCCGTTCACGCGGGCGCAGGCGGCTCCACGGCGAATCGTCGAAGGCCTGGCGCGCAGCGCGTACGGCGCGGTCGACGTCTTCGGCCTCGGCGGCGGGCACTTCACCCAGTACCTCGCCAGTGGCCGGATTACGGAACGACAGGGTGCGACCGCTGGCGGCGTCCTGCCAGTCGGCGCCGATGCGCATCTTCAGCTTGCGTTCGAGAAAGGCGCGGGTGGCGGGCAGGATGGGCAGTTCGGAAAGCATGGGGCTGTGCCTCTTGTCATTGGATGTGACGGGCACAGGCGCAATGGCCGTGCCAAGGTGGGCAAGTGGCCGCAAGGTGTTGAAGGCATTGGGTTTTGCCTGGATGCAAGGTTGTGATTGCCGGTGTGCGCTGTTGCACATTGAGACGGTGTGAGACGGTGATGAAACAGTGGCTGTGCTGGCCTCTTCGCGGGCTTGCCCGCTCCCACAGGTACAGCGTTGGGCTCAGGCATTTCGCAATTCCTGTGGGAGCGGGCGAGCCCGCGAAGGCCTGCACAGCAGGCCCTGTCTCAGGATGAAACACCTTGTCGCGAAATGGCACGCTGCAATTGGCCATCTTTGCTTCCGGTTACGCCCGGAAAACGGCCTAAAAGCCTGAAAGAAAACGCTTTTACAGCAACTGGCACAGTTCCTGTATCACAACTGTCACATGCACACCTGCTGTACCAAAGCGTGCGAAAAACGATAAGAACAACAACCGTGGAGGTCTGACCTTGAAGACGACTCGACTCCGGCGGCATGCGGGCAAACTGGCGCTGGTCGCCGCCGCGCTGCTGAGCACCCAGGCCATGGCGGCCGAGCAGGGCCCGAGCCTGTTGCAGAACAAGTGCATGGGGTGCCATATCCCCGAAGGCAACGATACCTACAGCCGTATCAGCCACCAGCGAAAAACGCCGGAAGGCTGGCTGATGAGCATCGCCCGCATGCAGGTGATGCACGGCCTGCAGATCAGCGACGACGACCGTCGCACGCTGGTCAAGTACCTGGCCGACAAGCAGGGCCTGGCGCCCAGCGAAACCGATGGTGTGCGCTACGCCATGGAACGCCGGCTGAACACCGTCGAGCACTTCGATACCCAGCTCAGCGAAACCTGTGGCCGTTGCCACTCCGGTGCCCGCGTTGCCTTGCAGCGCCGCCCGGCCAAGGAATGGGAGCACCTGGTCAACTTCCACCTCGGCCAATGGCCGTCCCTCGAATACCAGGCCCAGGCGCGTGACCGCGACTGGCTGCCGATTGCCCTGCAACAGGTGGTGCCGGAACTTGCCAAGCGTTACCCGCTGGACAACCCGGCCTGGGCCGAGTGGCAGAAGGCCAAACCGAACGCCGATGTGCTGCCGGGGCAATGGGCCTTCAGCGGGCACATGCTGGCCAAGGGCGATGTGCGCGGGGTGATGAGCGTTACGGCTGACCAGGGCGATGCCTTCAAGGTGGAGGTCAAGGGCGCTTATGCCGATGGCACGCCGTTCAACGGCAGTGGCACGGCAATCCTGTACAACGGCTATGAGTGGCGCGGTAACGTCAAGGTGGGCGATGCCAACCTGCGTCAGGTGTTCGCGGCACTGGATGGCGAAATGAAAGGCCGCATGTTCGAGGCCGAGCACGATGAACGTGGCCTGGACTTCACTGCGGTGAAGGAAGGCAAGGCACGCCTGCTGGCGGTACAGCCGGCATTCATCAAGGCAGGCGGCGAAAGCGAGATCACCTTGGTAGGCAGCGGCCTGGACGGCAAGCCCGACCTGGGCGCCGGGGTGGAAGTGACCGAAGTGTTGGAGCAAACCCCCACTCTGGTGCGGGTCAAGGCCCGCGCAGCCGCCAATGCCAAGCCTGGCCAGCGCGAGGTTGCAGTGGGCGCGCTCAAAGGTGCAAACCTGGCGGTATACGACAAGGTCGAGGAAGTGAAGGTCGTGCCGGCATTCTCCATTGCCCGCATTGGCGAGAACGGTGCTTCGGTACCGAAAGTGCAGGGCCGTTTCGAAGCCGAGGCCTGGGGTAAAGACGCCAGCGGCCAACCGCTGCGCATCGGTTACCTGCCGGCCACCTGGAAAGTCGAGCCGTTCAACGAACGTGCGGTCGAGGATGAGGACGTCAAGTTTGCCGGCAAGATGCAGGCCGATGGCGTGTTCGTGCCAGGCGGTGCCGGCCCCAACCCTGAGCGCAAGATGATGACCAACAACGCCGGTAACCTGAAGGTCATCGCCACCCTGGCCGACGGTGGCCAGACTGGCGAAGGGCACATGATCGTCACCGTTCAGCGCTGGAACAACCCGCCGCTGCCGTAACGGCAGGGCGCAACGGTTTTCCAACGGATCGATTATCGGGAGGTCGCCATGGGCGCACTACTGAACCTGGTCGAACGCAACCTGCATGAAGTGCAGGTCGATGCCGACCGCATGCTGTTCCATATACCCAGCAGTTCGCTGTTTGCCACAGATGCCGTGACCGGCAGCATCATCGACGCCTTGCGCCAGCAAGGTTGTTCGGCCGAGGAGCTGATGCAGCGCCTGGGCCAACAGTTTGCCGGCGACGATATCCAGGACACCCTGCGCGAGCTGATCGCGCTGGAACTGGTCAGCGACGGCTCGCCGCTGACCCCGGAAATCGCCCTCAGGCAGGTCGAGCGCACCGCGCTGAATACCGTGGTGCTCAACGTCAACACCGGCTGCAACCTCAGCTGCACCTATTGCTACAAGGAAGACCTGGACAAGCCGTCCGCCGGCAAGAAGATGAGCACCGCCACCGCCGAAGCCTCGGTGGAGATGCTGCTCAAGGAATCGCCCAACGAGGAGCGCTACAGCGTGGTGTTCTTCGGTGGCGAACCGCTGTCCAACCGGCCGTTGATCGAGCATATGGTGGCTTACTGCGAGCGGCGTTTCGCCGAGGCGGGCAAGGCGGTGGAGTTCATCATGACCACCAACGCCACGTTGCTGACCGAAGAAATCATCGACTGGCTCAATGCCCACCGCTTCGGCTTGTCGATCAGCATCGATGGCCCCAAGACCGTGCACGACCGCAACCGTATCACCGTGGGCGGGCAGGGCACCTATGACGTGGTGCGGCGCAAGGCCGACCTGCTGCTGTCGCGCTACACCAGCCGCCCGGTAGGGGCGCGGGTGACCTTGACCCGCGGCATTACCGATGTCGAAACCATCTGGAACCACCTGTTCAACGAAATGGGTTTTGCCGAGGTTGGCTTTGCCCCGGTCACCTCCGGCGACATGGCCGACTTCAACCTCACCGGCGACGAACTGATCGAGGTGTTCGCCAACATGAAGGCGCTGGGCCGCCGTTACCTGGAAGCCGCGCTGGAACACCGCAACATCGGGTTCTCCAACCTGCACCAGCTGATTACCGACATCCACGAAGGCCACAAGAAGGCGCTGCCGTGCGGTGCCGGGCTGAAGATGCTGGCGGTGGATCATGAAGGCGAACTGAACCTGTGCCACCGCTTCACCGGCTCCAGCCTGCCGACCTTCGGCAACGTGCACCAGGGCGTGAAGCAGGCGCAGCTCAACGACTTCCTGTCGCAGCGCCTGGACCGGAGCAACACCGGCTGCGAGAGCTGCCGTATCCGCAACCTGTGCTCTGGCGGCTGCTACCACGAAAGCTATGCGCGCTACGGCGACCCGCAGCACCCGACGTATCACTACTGCGAACTGATGCGCGACTGGGTCGACTTCGGCATCGAAGTCTACAGCCGCATCATGGCCGCCAACCCGGCCTTCATCGATCGCTACATCACCCCGCGGAAGGCGCACTGACATGAAGCACTTGAAGCCCCTGAACAACAAGGCGCGCATCCTCGAACAGGCCGCTGCCGAAGACCGCGTCGAAGAAGTCATGGCCATGAGTGCAGTGGCCGGCTGTACGGCCACCACCGACCCGGGTTGGGAAGTGGACGCCTTTGGTGGCGTGAGCTCGCTGTGCCAGCCGATGGAAGCCGACCTGTATGGCTGCTCCGACCCTTGCTGGTGGCCGGCCCAGGTGCCGGACATGATGAGCACCTATCAGGACTGGAACGCCCAGGCCACCAACTCGGCGGATGACTGGCGCAACCTCGGCACTGTGTTCCCGAAAGACAAGTGACCGGCCCAACAAGAATGACAAGGGGAAACCGCATGAAAGCTGGACGCTGCGCGCCACTCGCGCTCACCATCGCCGCCATGGCGTGTACCGGCCTGGCACAGGCCGACGATACCGGGCCGGCACTGAAGGCTGGCCACGAATACATGATCGTGACCAACTACCCGAACAACCTGCATGTAGTCGATGTGGCCACTGATACGGTGTACAAGAGCTGCGTCATGCCCGACAAGTTCGGCCCCGGCACCGCAATGATGGCGCCGGACAACCGCACCGCCTACGTGTTGAACAACCACTACGGCGACATCTACGGCATCGACCTGGACACCTGCAAGAACACCTTCCACGCCAACCTGTCCAGTGTGGCGGGTGAAGTGGGCCGGTCGATGTACTCGTTCGCCATCAGCCCCGACGGCAAGGAAGTGTACGCCACGGTCAACCCGACCCAGATGCTGAACGACCACTACGTGGTCAAGCCGCCACGGCTTGAGGTGTTCAGTACCGGCGATGGCCTGCAGGCCAAGCCGATACGTACCTTCCCGATGCCGCGCCAGGTATACCTGATGCGCGCCGCCGACGATGGCACCTTGTATTTTGCCGGGCCGGATATTTACAAGATGGACGTGAAGACCGGCAAGCATTCGGTGGCCTTGCCGCTGCGCAACTGGAACCGCAAAGGCTACAGCGCCCCGGACGTGCTGTACTTCTGGCCGCACCAGAACCCGCGCCACGAGTTCTCGATGTTGTACACCATTGCCAAGTTCAAGGATGCCAAGCAGGACCCGAACGAGGCCGAGCTGTTGTATGGCTACCTGAGCGTCGACCTGAAGACCGGCAAGACCCACACCCAGGAGTTTGCCGACCTGACCGAGTTGTATTTCACCGGCTTGCGTTCGCCCAAGGACCCGAACCAGATCTACGGCGTGCTCAACCGCCTGGCCAAGTACGACATCAAGCAGCGCAAGCTGATCAAGGCGGCTAATCTGGAGCACACCTATTACTGCGTCACGTTCGACAAGAAGGGCGACAAGCTGTACCTGGGCGGCACCTTCAACGACCTGGCGGTGTTCAACCCCGAGACGCTGGAGAAGGTGAAGAACATTAAGTTGCCGGGTGGTGACATGTCGACCACGACGCCGCAGGTGTTCATCCGTTAAACCAGTGTTGGCTTCATCGCCGGCAAGCCAGCTCCCACAAGGTCACCACAGTCAGTGAGACTTGCGCAGTACCTGTGGGAGCTGGCTTGCCGGCGATAGGGCCGGCCCAGACAATACAAAAACAACAAGAGAACGCCCATGCCCCAGCCAAGCTACTCCCAGGGCAACCAGGACAAAGCCCTGCTCAGCCAATGCATCGGTGATGCCTTCGACACCACCGTCGCCCGCTTCCCCGACCGCGAAGCCCTTGTGGTCCGCCACCAGGCCCTGCGCTACACCTGGCAGCAACTGGCTGAGGCCGTCGACCAGCACGCCCGAGCCCTGATGGCCTTGGGCGTGCAACCCGGCGACCGCCTGGGCATCTGGGCACCCAACTGCGCCGAGTGGTGCATCACCCAGTTCGCCAGTGCCAAGGTCGGCGCGATCCTGGTCAATATCAACCCGGCCTACCGCTCCAGCGAGCTGGATTACGCCCTCGGCCAGTCCGGCTGCCGCTGGGTGATCTGCGCCGACGCGTTCAAGACCTCCGACTACCACGCCATGCTGCTGGGCCTGGTGCCTGGCCTGAGCACAGGCCAGCCGGGGGCGCTGATCTGCGAGCGCTTCCCGGAGCTGCGCGGCGTGGTCAGCCTGGCGGCCGCACCACCACCAGGCTTTCTGGCCTGGCATGAATTGCAGGCCCGTGCCGATGCAATCAGCCGTGAGGCCCTGGCCGAGCGCCAGGCGCAACTGCACTGCGACGACCCGATCAACATCCAGTACACCTCGGGTACCACCGGTTTCCCCAAGGGCGCGACCCTCAGCCACAGCAACATCCTCAACAACGGGTACATGGTCGGCGAAAGCCTGGGCCTGACCGAACACGACCGGCTGGTGGTGCCGGTGCCGCTTTACCACTGTTTCGGCATGGTCATGGCCAACCTTGGCTGCATGACCCACGGCAGCACCCTGATCTACCCCAACGATGCCTTCGACCCACTGGCCACGCTACGCGCTGTGGCAGAGGAAAAGGCGACCGCGCTGTATGGCGTGCCGACCATGTTCATCGCCGAACTGGACCACCCGCAACGCGCGGAATTCGACCTGTCGAGCCTGCGCACCGGGATCATGGCCGGTGCCACCTGCCCGATCGAGGTGATGCGCCGGGTGATCGGCGAAATGCACATGGCCGAGGTGCAGATTGCCTACGGCATGACCGAGACCAGCCCGGTGTCATTGCAGACCGGGCCGGACGATGACCTGGAGCGCCGTGTGACCAGTGTCGGCCGCACCCAGCCACGGCTGGAGAACAAGGTGGTCGACGTTGACGGCAACACCGTGCCGCGTGGCGAGATAGGCGAGCTGTGTACCCGTGGCTACAGCGTGATGCTCGGTTACTGGAACAACCCCAAGGCCACCGCAGAAAGCATTGATGGTGAAGGCTGGATGCACACCGGCGACCTGGCGGTGATGGACGAGCAGGGCTATGTGCGCATTGTCGGGCGCAGCAAGGACATGATCATTCGTGGCGGCGAAAACATCTACCCGCGTGAGCTGGAAGAGTTCTTCTTTACCCACCCGGCGGTGGCCGATGTGCAGGTGATTGGCGTGCCGTGCAGCAAGTATGGTGAGGAGATCGTGGCTTGGGTGCGGCTGCACCCGGAGCATACCGCCAGTGAGGATGAGCTGCGTGAGTGGGCGAGGGCGCGGATTGCGCACTTCAAGGTGCCCCGGTATTTCCGCTTTGTCGACGAGTTTCCGATGACGGTGACGGGCAAGGTGCAGAAGTTCAGGATGCGAGAGATCAGTGTCGAGGAGTTGTCCTCCCGATAACCGTTGCCCCTCAGCTACGCGGACCCTTGTAGGAGCGGCCTTGTGTCGCGAAAGGGCTGCAAAGCAGCCCCGGCAATTTATGCATCGATTCTGAAATCCTGGGGCCGCTCTGCGGCCCTTTCGCGACACAAGGCCGCTCCTACAATGACCGCGCCATGTGCTTAGTTTTGCAACAGTTCCGGGTTGTTGAAGTTGCTTAGCCGGGGATCATTTTCGGCACATTCCAGCCCCTGAACCGCCTCGCGCAGCAGTGCCTTTTGCAAACTCCGCTCACCCGTCATCCAGGCCTGCTCCAGCACTGGCAGCACCCGCCGTGGCAGCACGCTGAACATCGGCTGCCAATACCCGCCTTGGCGCACCATCGCCGCGCTGTCATTCGCCACCGCCAACCGCAGCAGATCCTCGATCAACGCACGGTCAACCTTCGGCGCATCGCATGCCAGCACCACCACCCACTCATGCCGCGCCACCTTGAGCCCGGTAATCACCCCCGCCAGCGGCCCGGGGAAGTCCGCCTCGGCATCGCCCACCAACTGGTCGGCATACGCCCGGTAGGCCTCCTGGTTGCGGTTGCAGGAAATCACCAGGTCGTCGCTCAATGGCCGCACCACCCGCTGCACATGCGCCACCAACGGCTCGCCCTTCCAGTCGATCAGCCCCTTGTCACGGCCGCCCATGCGCTGGCCACGGCCGCCGGCAAGGATGAGGGTGGAGCAGGGGGGGAGTGAGCGATAGCCACGATACAACGCTTGTACCTCTGGGTCGTCCAGGCTTTCATACCTGATGTTCTCTTTATCCAGTCCATCCAGCCCTTTGATAGCGCCCAGGACGTCTGGCCATTGCTTTCTGTCAGAGAGCTTCACCAAAAACGGTTTCAGATACTGATCAAGATGGCCCTTCGAAGGCTGATTGATTTCAGCACTCAGGGCTGCGAGGTAGTCGTCCTTGGTGGTACGAGACCAATCGATGGCAAAGCCGGCCCGATGACATAGCTCCATGAAAACCAGCAGTATCGTTCGGCCGTTACCATCCAGAAAGGGGTGAGCATCTGCCAGCAACCCAAGTACCTCACCCGGGTGCTGCTTGAGCCTTTGCTGGTCTTGGCCTAATTTCAGTGCGTGGGATGTCCAGTGCCGGATCTGGTCGGGTGGACAGAAAACAGTATGGCGAGGATCGCTATCCGTTCCCTTGAATACCGCAAGCCTCGGTGCCAGCTCGGCGCGGTCCTTACCAGCCCAGGGGTAGAAATCCGCAAACAGGAGATGATGCAGCTCAAGCAGGGTTTGGTAGGTAATGTGCCGACAGCTCGACAGCAGGGAAATGGCGTCTTCCAGGCTGGATTCAAACGCCAGATGCTCCATTTTCTTGATTTGAGCGGGGTCTTTCAGCTTGAAGACATTGCGCAAGTAGCCTGCGGTTTCAAAATCGTCGAATGGATCGAACATCATGCGCTGATCTTTTGCCCAGCGTCATGGCCAGACAACTCGTTCAGATAGCATGCTTCCAGCTCAAGTATCTGTCGCTTGGTGAGAATGCCTTTCTTCTTGAGCGCAACCAGCATTCTCTCGATGTCATCAAGATTGACGACATCACCCGCCAGGTTGGTAATGGTCGTTGCCAGATCACTGAAACGATCCTTCTCGCTGGTTACACCATGCTGTTTGGCAAGTTCCAGGACCTGGCATTTGATGCTGGCATCGCGGGCTTGTGTCATTTCAGCTCCTCCACCGATGCCAGCAATATTAACATACCCACTTTTACCCGTGCGGCTGCTCGGCTTGGCCGGCGCTTGCCACGCCTTCATGTTCAATAGCAGCGTTGCCACGCCCCGCCAGCCGCATCACCACCACAAAGAACACCGGCACAAACACCACCGCCAAGGTGGCGCTGAGCATGCCGCCGATCACCCCGGTACCGATGGCCTGCTGGCTGGCCGAGCTGGCGCCGCTGGCGATGGCCAGCGGTACCACGCCGAGGATGAATGCCAGCGAGGTCATCACGATGGGGCGCAGGCGCAGGCGGGCGGCCTGCACCGCAGCGTCGACGGCATCCACGCCCTGGTCGACCAGGTGCTTGGCGAACTCGATGATCAGGATGGCGTTTTTCGCCGACAGACCGATCAGGGTAATCAGGCCAACCTTGAAGAACACGTCATTGGGCATGCCGCGCAGGGTAACGGCCAGCACCGCACCCAGTACGCCGAGGGGCACCACCAGCAGCACGGCGGTGGGAATCGACCAGCTTTCGTACAGCGCTGCCAGGCACAGGAACACCACCAGCAACGACAGCGCCATCAGCATCGGTGCCTGGCTGCCGGACAAGCGTTCCTGCAGCGACAGCCCCGTCCATTCCAGGCCGGCTCCAGGCGGCAACTGGGCGACCAGGCGCTCGACTTCCGCCATCGCCTCGCCCGAGCTGTAGCCTGCTGCCGGTTCGCCGGAAATCGACACCGCCGGGTAGCCGTTGTAACGGGTCAGCTGCACCGGCCCGCTGACCCACTTGGCCTGGACGAACGCGCTCAGTGGCACCATCTTGCCGCTGCTATTGCGCACGTGGATTTTCAGCAAGTCTTCGACCTGGCTACGCTGGTCGCCTTCGGCCTGCACCACCACCCGCTGCATGCGGCCCTGGTTGGGGAAGTCGTTGACATAGCTGGAGCCCACCGCCACGTCCAGCACCGAGCCGATATCGGCAAACGAAACGCCCAGGGCATTGGCCTGGCGGCGGTCGATTTCCAGTTGCACCTGCGGGCTTTCGGCCAGCGATGCTTCACGCACGTTGGTCAATACCTTGCTTTTGCCGGCATTGGCCAGCAGCGTGTCGCGGGCAGCCATCAACTCGGCGTGCCCCATGCCGCCACGGTCCTGCAGGCGGAATTCGAAGCCGGTAGACTCGCCCAGGCCGTCGATAGGCGGCGGCAGCACGGCATAGGCCACAGCGTCCTTGAGCTGGGTGAAGGCCATGGTCGCGCGGTCGGCAATCGACTGGGCGCTGTCGTCGGCACCACGCTCGGACCAGTCCTTGAGCGTGGTGAATGCCAGTGCTGCGTTCTGCCCGCTACCCGAGAAGCTGAAACCCAGGATCAGCGTGGTGTTGCCTACGCCCGCTTCGTCGGCGTTATGCGCCTCGATCTGCGCGGCCACCTGTTCGGTGCGCATGCGGCTGGCGCCGGGTGGCAGCTGAATGTCGGTAATGGTGTAGCCCTGGTCTTCGGTGGGCAGGAACGCCGTGGGCAACTGGCTGAAACCGTAGCCCAGCACCGCCAGCAGCACCGCGTACACCAGCAGGTAGCGGCCGCTGCGCTTGAGCGCCTGCATCACCCAGCGTTGGTAGCCATTGCTCAGGCTTTCGAAGCGGCGGTTGAACCAGCCGAAGAAGCCTTTGCGCTCATGGAGCTCACCCTTGGCGACCGGTTTTAGCAAGGTGGCGCACAGCGCCGGGGTGAGGCTGAGGGCCAGGAATGCCGAGAACAGGATCGACACCGCCATCGACACCGAGAACTGCTGGTAGATCACCCCCACCGAACCTTGCATGAAAGCCATGGGCAGGAACACCGCCACCAGCACCAGGGTGATGCCGACGATCGCGCCGCTGATCTGGCCCATGGCCTTGCGCGTGGCCTCTTTGGGCGGCAGGCCTTCTTCGGCCATGATGCGTTCGACGTTTTCCACCACCACGATGGCGTCGTCGACCAAGATGCCGATGGCCAGCACCATGCCGAACAGGGTCAGCACGTTGACGGAGAAACCCATGGCCAGCATGACCGCGAAGGTGCCCATTAGCGCCACCGGCACCACCAGAGTCGGGATCAACGTATAGCGCAGGTTCTGCAGGAACAGGAACATCACTGCGAACACCAGCAGCATGGCTTCGAACAGGGTGTTGATGACCTGCTCGATCGACACCTTGACGAACGGCGAGGTGTCGTAGGGGATGTCGTACTTGACGCCTTCCGGGAAGTAGCGCGCCAGGTCCTGCATTTTCGCCCGCACCAGGGTGGCGGTTTCCATGGCGTTGGCCCCCGGCGACAGCTGCACACTGAACGCGGTGGCCGGCTTGCCGTTCAGGCGGGTGCCGTACTGGTATTCCTGGGCGCCGATCTCGACCCGGGCGACGTCACCGACAGTGACCGTGGAACCGTCCGGGTTGGCGCGCAGGACGATGGCGCTGAACTCTTCCGGTGTGCTGAGCTGGCCTTTGACCACCACGTTGGCGGTGATTTCCTGGGTGCCGCGGGTGGGCAGGTCGCCAATGCTGCCGGGCGCGACCTGGGCGTTCTGCGCGGCGATGGCCTCGGCCACGTCGTTAGGCGTGAGGTTGAAGCCGATCAGCTTGCGCGGGTCGATCCAGATGCGCATGGCGCGTTCCGAACCGTACAGCTGGGCTTTACCGACGCCCTTGAGGCGGCGGATTTCGTCCATCACGTTGCGCGCGAGAATGTCCGACAGCGCGGTTTCGTCGAGTTTGCCATCTTCGGAGGTGAGGGTGGCCAGCAGCAGGAAACCGGTAGACACCTTTTCTACCTGCAGACCCTGCTGGGTGACCGGGCGCGGCAGGCGCGACTCGACCACCTTCAGGCGGTTCTGCACGTCAACCTGGGCCAGGTCCGGGTTGGTGCCCGGGGCGAAGGTGGCGGTGATGGTGGCGCTGCCCAGGCTGCTTTGCGACTCGAAGTACAGCAGGTTGTCGGCGCCGTTGAGCTCCTGCTCGATCAGGCTGACCACGCTTTCGTCCATGGTCGCGGCGGAGGCGCCTGGGTACACGGCGTAGATTTCCACCTGCGGCGGGGCCACGTTCGGGTACTGGGCCACCGGCAGCTGCGGGATGGCCAGCGCGCCGGCCAACAGGATGAACAGTGCGACCACCCAGGCGAACACCGGGCGGTCGATGAAGAATTGCGGCATGAATCAGGCCCTCACTGGCCGGTGTGCTGTGCGATGGGCGCTGTGCCCGTTGCGTTGTCGACCTGCACCTGGTCACCGGCCTTGACGTGTTGCAGGCCTTCGACCACCACCTGCTCGCCTGGCGTCAGGCCTTCGCTGACGACCCAGCGATCACCCTGGGCGCTGCCGAGCACCACCTGGCGGTCGCTGACCCGGGCCTGCGCGTCGACCACCAGCACCTTGGGCACGCCGGCACTGTCGCGCAGAATGGCCCGCTGCGGCACGCTCAGGCCTTTGGGCTGTACGGCCTGCTCCAGGCGCACACGCACATAGCTGCCGGGCAGCAGGTCAAGGTCCGGGTTGGGGAACTCGCTGCGCAGGGTGATCTGGTTGGTGCTGGGGTCGACGCTGATATCGGAGAACAGCAGCTTGCCTGGCAGCGGGTAGGCACTGCCATCGTCCTGGATCAGCGTGGCGCGGGCCTGGCCGTCGCCCACCTGCTGCAGCTCGCCTGCGCGCAAGGCGCGGCGCAAGGCGTTGAGCTCGCGGGTGGACTGGGTGACGTCGGCATGGATCGGGTCCAGCTGCTGGATGGTCGCCAGCGGCGTACTTTCGTTTTGCCCGACCAGGGCGCCTTCGGTGACCTGGGCACGGCCGATACGGCCGGAAATCGGCGCGGTTACCGTGGCGTAGCCGAGGTTCAGGCGGGTGCGCTCCAGGGCGGCCTTGGCGGCAGCCACGTCGGCGTCGGCCTGCAGGAAGCTGGCCTTGGCGTTGTCGTATTCCTGGCGGCTGACGGCCTTGTCGTCGACCAGCTCGCGGTAGCGCTGCTCTTGCAGGCGTGCCTGGTACAGGGTGGCCTCGGCCTTGGCCAGGGTGGCCCGGGCACTGTCGTGGTCGGCCTTGAATGGCGCCGGGTCGATCAGGAACAGCACATCGCCTTGCTTGACGTCACTGCCTTCGCGGTAGACGCGTTTGAGTACCACGCCCGCGACCCGTGCGCGCACTTCGGCGGTGCGCGGTGCCAGGATGCGGCCGCTGAGTTCGCTGCTTATTGCCAACGGCTGCAATTGCAGGGTTTCCACCCGCACCTGCGGGGTAGGGGCCTTTTCGTCTTGCTCGGCGCTGTCGCCACAGCCAGCCAGGGACAAGCTCAGAAACGCCAGAAGCGCCACTGGGCGCAGGCGAGGGGGGAAGGTAGTAGGCATGCGGATCTTCCGATGATGACCGGGTATATGCTACGGCAGCTGTTGCACTGACGGCTGTTAATACCTGTAGGGTGAGTGTGAAAAAGTGTGAAGATCAATCCTCCGGGCCGGTAGGGTTATATATTCTGCGTACACCTGTACCCAGATTCCCAAGCACCTATGCCGAATATTTTCCTGGTCGAAGACGACAGCGCCCTGTCCGAACTGATCGCCAGCTACCTGCAACGCAACGACTTTCATGTCCAGGTGATCGCCCGGGGCGACCATGTGCTGGACGAGTACCGCCGACAAAAGCCGGACCTGGTCATCCTCGACCTGATGCTGCCGGGCATCGACGGCCTGCAACTGTGCCGCTTGCTGCGCCAGGAGTCGCAGAGCCTGCCCATCCTGATGCTGACGGCCCGTGATGACAGCCATGACCAGGTATTGGGCCTGGAAATGGGGGCCGATGATTACGTGACCAAACCCTGTGAACCACGCGTGCTGCTGGCCCGGGTGCGTACGCTGCTGCGTCGTAGCAGCATCAATGAGCCGCGCCTGGACAACGACCTGATCCTGATCGGGGGGCTGCGCATCGACCTGGCCGAGCGCACGGTCAGCTGGCGCGGCGAAGAAGTGGAGCTGTCCAGCGGTGAGTACAACCTGCTGGTGGTGCTGGCGCGTAATGCGGGCGAGGTGATGAACCGCGACCGTATCCTGCAACAACTGCGGGGTATCGAGTTCAATGGCACCGATCGCTCCGTGGACGTGGCCATCTCCAAACTGAGGCGCAAGTTCGACGATAACGCCGGCGAAGCGCGCAAGATCAAGACCGTGTGGGGCAAGGGTTACCTGTTCAGCCGTGTCGAGTGGGAGTGCTGATCGACCATGCTCAAGATCCTGGTGCGGCTGTACCTGGTGATCATCGTTGCCTACGCCGGTGCGTTGCTGTTCATCCCCGACACCATTGTCGGCCTGTTCCGCGACCGCTTCATGGCCTACAACCTGGACCAGGCCAAGGGCGTGCAGGCGTTGATCGTGCGCCAGTTCCGCCAGGCCCCGCGCGAGCAGTGGCCAGCCGTGGAGCAAGAACTGGCCAGTGATTTCGCGCCGCTGGAATTGCAACTGCTGCGCATGGACCAGGCCGGTCTGAGCGATGAAGAACAGGCGCGCCTGGAGCATGGTTTGTACGCGGTGCGGATTGCCGAGTGGGGCTACTACGAAACAGTGCTGGCACCGCTGGACAAGGAATGGCTGGTGCGCCTGCACTCACCGCCAGACCCGCTGGACATCAACGTGTTGTCGTGGGGGGTGACCGTGCTGATCGGTGCGGCCATGCTGGGGTGCCTGCTGCTTTGGGTATGGCCGCACTGGCGCGACTTGGAGCGCCTGAAGGAGACCGCTCGGCGCCTGGGCCAGGGTCAGATGGCCGAACGTACGCATATTTCGCCGCATTCCAACATTGGTGAGTTGGCTGGTGTGTTCGACACCATGGCCAGCGACCTGGAGCGCCACGTCAACCAGCAGCGCGAGCTGCTAAATGCAGTGTCGCACGAATTGCGCACACCCCTGACCCGGCTGGATTTCGGCCTGGTATTGCTGTTCGACGAAGTGCCGCCGGCCAGCCGCAAACGCCTGCTGGAACTGGTGGGGCATGTGCGTGAGCTGGATGAACTGGTGCTGGAACTGCTGTCCTACAGCCGGCTGTACAATGCCGACCAGGCCCGCGAGCGGGTCGAAGTATCGTTGCTGGAGCTGGTCGACAGCGTGCTCGGTGGTTTTGCCGAGGAACTCGATGGCCGGGGTATCCGGTGGGAAGTGCAGGCCGAGGGTAATCTGCCCCGGTTCGTGCTGGACCCGCGCTTGACGGCGCGTGCGGTGCAGAACCTGGTGCGCAATGCCATGCGTTATTGCGATGAAAGCCTGTTGTTGCGCCTGCGGCTGGAGGGCGATGGCGCCTGCCTGCTGACCGTGGAGGATGACGGCATTGGCATACCGGTTGAGGAGCGCGAGCGGATTTTCCAACCGTTCTACCGCCTGGACCGCAGCCGCGATCGCAACACCGGCGGGTTTGGCCTTGGGTTGGCGATCAGCCGGCGAGCAATCGAGGGGCAGGGCGGGACCTTGACGGTGGCGCAATCGGCGCTGGGTGGTGCGCAGTTCAGGATTCGGCTGCCAGCCGGGTAGTCCACAACACAAACCGGTCCTTGCCCGTGTGCTTGGCTTCATACAGCGCCTGGTCAGCCTTGATAAGCGCCATGGTCAACGTATCGCCCGCGTTCACCTGCGCCAGGCCAATACTGATGGTTACCGGGTGTGTGCCTGCATCTTCACGTACTCTGCGTACCAATGCCTCTACCTGCTGTTCAGCACTTTGCTGGTCCAGCCCCTCAAGAAAAATGGCAAATTCCTCACCGCCCAATCGGGCAAACCCGGAATCGGCCATGGCAGCCTTGATGTGCAGTGCCACGCGTCTGAGCACTTCATCACCCACGTCGTGGCCAAAACGGTCATTGACCTTCTTGAAGTTGTCGATGTCGACCATCGCCAGATACTGCCCGGGCGTCGCCAGTTTCAATTGCTGCTCTGTTTTGGCCATGAACGAGCGGCGGTTGGGGATTTCGGTCAGGGCGTCGACATAAGCCTGCTCAAGCAGCACCTTCGACAGGTAGAAGTTGTGCAGTTTGGCCTTGCGGATTTGCAGGTAGCTGTAGCTCACCAGGCCGCTGAGGAAAATGGCGTAGCTGATGAGCATGGCGCCTTCGAGGGCGTCCGGTTCAATGCGCGTGTGGTAGAAGGGGTTGAGCATCACCCAGGTGATGACCATGGCGCAGAAGAACGACCAGCGCCGCACCGGCTGCACCGACACGGCATACAGCACGGTGGAGACGCCGAGCACCAGCCACACCGGGCGCAGGGCTACCGGGATGCCTTCGATCACCAGGCGCATGCCCAAGGTGATGACGGCAATGAACAGCAGGTTGAGCACGTCGAAGTGATGGCTGCGGCGTGTGAAGTGCAGCACGATGGTCAGGCAGCCCAGCAGGGCGATGAACAGGTAGGACAGCCAGGTGAAACCCTGGCCGCCGAGGAAGCTGACGATCAGGTCGAAGACCAGCCAGATCAGGATACTGATGCAGAACACCAGCAGGCAGAACGGGCGCATGGACTCGAATTCGTGCTGGCGGAATTCGGCGCGCAGGGCGGCGGGGGCGACCTGCTGGCGTACGTGTGCTTCGATGGTCTTGAACATCGGGGGCTCCTGGGAGTACTGCTTTGCCAGGCCCGGCCCTATCGCCGGCAGGCCAGCTCCCACAGGGACCCTACAGTGCCTGAAATCTGTGCGGTCCTGTGGGAGCTGGCTTGCCGGCGATAGGGCCGGGCCTGGTGACTCAATTCTGTGGCAACA
Source organism: Pseudomonas sp. LLC-1 (assembly GCF_002992185.1). Taxonomy (NCBI): domain Bacteria; kingdom Pseudomonadati; phylum Pseudomonadota; class Gammaproteobacteria; order Pseudomonadales; family Pseudomonadaceae; genus Pseudomonas; species Pseudomonas sp. LLC-1. The sequence goes on from NZ_LUVY01000017.1 coordinate 223,522, forward strand.
CGCCTCGGGCCCAGGGCCGGTAGCGCAAGGCAAACACCGCCTCGGCATGGCACCCGCTACTCAGCTTCGGCTCAGCCGGTTCAGCTAGAAACGCCTGCCCCGGTGCGCTCACCTGGCGGAACGCCTCACGCACCACACCCACCCGGCACGGCAAGGCCTGTTCATAGCCCTGGCGCACCAACGCAGGCAGACGCCCGGTCCCGGCGCCGTCCTGCCACCACACTGTCAAGCCCAGCCCCGCCAGTTGATTCAGCCAGGCAGCATTGACCCGCGGCGACAGCTTGCCCGCGCTAAAAGCACTGATATGCAACGGTTTGTCCAGCTGGCGGTTGAAGGCCTGCAACTGGCTGTACAGCGCATCGCGCCGTTCAGCCTCACGAAAATGCTGGTCGTCCAGCTCCATGGGCAGGTACCAGCCATCCACCGGCAACTGCCAAGTGTTGCGCAGTTGCTGGTATTGGCTGAGCGAGCGACCCAGCTGCGCTTTCCAGTAGCTGTTCATCCCTTCGCCGTCCAGTTCGTCGAGGCGCTGGTAGTAGGCCGGGTCCATGTACAACCCCACGATCAGTTGCAGGCCTTGGGCACGTGCGCTACGCAGGCTGTTTGCCAGCCAGCCCTGGGCACCGCCAAAATCGCTGTCACCATACGCGCTCCACTGCACGATCAGGGTCTTGCCACCCTGCGCCACGGTGGCGTGCCACAGCTGTTGCCACTGGGCAGGGGTGATACTGGCGTCGCGGTTCAGGGGTTGGTAGAACAGGCGCTGGTCAGCTGTGGCCGGCAGGCACAGGGCAAGCAGGCAGAGGGCGAGGATCGTACGCATCAGAAGGTCATCTCCGCACCGACCAGCACGCCGTTGGCGCGCTCGTAAAGATTGCCGCCCAGCGACTGCTGGTATTCGGCACGCACTTTCAGCGAGCCGCGGTAGGCGTTGTAGCGGTCGTCATCGAACCACCACTGCCAACGCACACCCACCCCCGCACGGGCGTCCTGGCGCCAGTCGTTGCTCGGGTCCTGGCTGGAGAACTCGACAAAACCGTAGGGCATCAGGGTTTGCGGTGAGCTACCCGGTAGCTTCCAGGCATGCCCCTGCTGGTAGCGCGACAGCCAGGCATGGTCGCCGGCGCGTGTCCACCAGGCGGCGTCGAGGTAGAGGAAGCGCTCGTTCCAGTCGTCTTCATCCACCCGCCAGTCGTTGCGCCAGTCACCCTGATCGAGGAACGAGGCAGTGGCACGCAGCAGCAGGTCGTTGCTCGACTCGGCGTTGTGGCGCAGGTCGCCCCAGTTACCGCCGACCTTGGCCGGGCTCAACAACTGCCCCAGGCTCAGGCCGCGATAATGTTCTTCGTCGATCTGCCGCTGGTGATACAGCTCGGCGTACAGGTTGAGGTTGGCCTGGCCGAGCGGCTTGTAGCGCAGGCCAACGCCGGTACCCATGCTTTGCGCGTAATCGGTACGGCTCTGACCACCGAACAGTACCCGGCCATAAACCGAGAGGGTGCTGCCGTTGCGGCTGGGCTCTTCACCCAGGGCGTGGTCCCACATGGCCAGCTGCACGTTCTGCGATTGTGCGCGGCGCGAGCTGCCGCTGCGCTGGCCGTTGTCGAGGAACTTGTCGTTGGTCGAGGTGCCGGCGGGCGACCAGGTGCTGGCCAGGGTGATGGTGTCACGCCGTGACAGGGCTTCGTGGGCCCTGCGCTGGCGGTATTTGCGGGCTTCCAGGCTGCCGTACTCGTCGTCACCGTCGACCAGGTTCTGCTCCACATCGAGGATGCGGCGCAGTTCGCGGCGTGCCGAGGCGCTGTCTTCGGCTTCGTCGTAGCGCAAGGCCAGCGTTTCGCCGAGGCGGTAGTCCTCGGGGAAGTCGTGGGTCGCCCGCTCCAGGTACGGGATCGACTGGCGGCGCTGGGCCTTGTCTGTGGCGCCGGCCAGGCGCATGCCGTAATCGGCGCGGTAGCGTGGCTGATCGGGGGCCAGGCGCACCGCTTCGGCCAGCCAGGCCATGCTCTGCGCGCTGTCGCCGGCCAGCTGCGCGGTGCTTGCGGCCGCGTAGTAGTGGTCGGCGCGTGGGTTGCTGGCCAAGGCCTGGCGTTGCAAGCCCAAGGCGGACGGGTAATCGCCCTGGCGCTGGGCAATGGCGGCGCCCAGCGCCCAGTCATCAGCGCTGTGGTGCGCGGCGGCGTCCCAGTAGCGTCGAGCAGCTTCTGCATCGCCGGCATTCAGCGCGCCACGGGCGGCAGTGAGGCGGGCGTTGTCGGTCCAGGCGCTGTCCGGGACGTTGCGCCAGATGGGCAGGGCAGCCTCGGAGTCGCCCGCCGCTTCAAGGGCATAGGCCAAGGGCAGGCGATCGCCGCCGCCGCCCAAGCGTTCGGCGGCCTGGTAGTAGACCACTGCTTCGCCGGGCTGGTCAGGCATGGCGCAGCGGCCCAGTGCGCGGTACTGGCCGGGTTCGCTCGGGGTGGCCGGTATCGCCTGATGCACGGCATCGCACTGGCCGGCTTCGGCCAGGCGGCCGAGCAACTGGGCGCGGGTGTTGGCATCCACCCGTGGTATCAGGCCAAGCATGCGGCGGCTGTCCAACGGCCCGTCAGTACGTGCATACAGGTTGCCCAGGCGCTGCAGCAACGACGGGCTGAGGCGGCCTTGGCGGTGGTCGTAGGCGTGCTCCAGCAGTTCCCGGGCGTGTACCACCTGGCCTTGTTCCACCAACAGGAAGGTGGCTTGCTCCAGCGCGGCCAGGTCGCCGCTTTGTCGGTAGCGCTTTTCCCATTCGCTGGCGGTACGCGGTTGCGGCGGCTGTGGCGGGTCGCCGTACAGGCGTTGCTTGAGCACGGCGTAGGCGCGAGCATCGGCCGTGGTCGTGCAGCCTTTGAACTGCTCGCGGGCCAGATCCGGATCATGGCGCGACAGCCAGTCGACGGTCTCCAGGCAGGGGCGCTGCAGGTCGTTGCTCAAGCGCATTACCATTGCCGCATCATCGCCTTCGCGGGCCAGCTCCCACAGCTGCTGGCGCTGGTCGGGCTGATTCAGCTGATCGGGCGGCAGCGACTGCAACCAGCGTTGGGCCTGTTGGTTGTGGCCGACGGCAATGGCGCGGTTGGCCATGGCCAGGCGTGCCTGGCTGGCTGCCTGGGGGGAGGGTGCGCTGGCCAGCAGCGTGTTCAGCCCTTTTTCGTCCACCTGCTGGATATACGCATTGGCCAGGCGTCGCCAGTCTTCGGCGGGTAACTGGCCCTTGTCGGCGAGCGGCTGCAGTTGCTCGATGGTTTCCTTCCAGTTGCGCAGCTGTTCGGCAAAGTTGGCGCGGGCCAGGCGCAGTACCTGACCATCATCGCGCGGTGGCAGCTGGTTGAGCCACTCCAGCGCTTTGCCAGCACCCCCGAACTTGGCCAGGCTCAGGCTGTAAGCCTGCCACAGGCGCACCCGGTGCATGGCATCGCTGGTGGCCAGCCATTGCTCGACCTGGCTGGCTGGCGGTGGGTCCTGCTCGATCCACGTCAGGCGTAGTTCGAGCAGCGCGTCGGCGTATTCTGGGCTGCCGTCCAGTTGTCCGGCCAGCGCTTCGGCGTCCTTGTAGCGGCGTTGGTGAGCCAGGGCTTCTACCAGCAGTGCGCGGGCTTCGTCGTTGTTCGGCACGCGGCCCAGCACGTGACGGGTCAGGCGCTCGACCTCGGCCCAGTTGTCTTTCTTGGCCTCACGATAACTGCGGTCCATGAACGGAAAGCTGGTGAACCGCTGGAAATCGGTCATCGGTGCCGAGGCGGCGACGGGCAGTGCGGCGGAGCACAGCAACAGGCCGGTGAAGGTGAGAGTAAAACGCGGCTTCATGCCACCTCCCGGGTCAGGTCAAGGGCAGCCTGCTGTTCGCTGGCCTGTTCGTCGAGTGCTTGCTGCAACACCTGCTCGGTGATGATGCCGCGCGCGATCAGGTGCTCGCCCAGGCTCTGGTGTTCGGGGTCGAAGTCGATCAGTGCCTGGTTGAACAAGGTGACGGGCACCATACCGCGCACCTGCAGCAGGGTACCGAGCATGACCTGATGGTGGCTGACCCGTTCCAGCAGCGCCTCGTCGTCCTGATGGCGTGCGAGCGTGGCCAGCATGTCGCGGGTTTCCGGCTTCTGCCAGGGGCTTGGGTAGTGGTAGCGCAGGCCCAGGGTTACCCGGCCTTGTGGTGCCAGGCGCACGCGTACCGGGCGCTTGAGGTGACGGCTGATTACCCCCAGTGACACTTGGCTGACCGGGCTTTCGCTGGCCAGGATCAGCGTCTCGCCATCCTCGTCCACCGGCAGCACGCCATAGTGCGTGGCCAGTTTACGCGGCAGTTTGGCGATCAGTTGCGGTTCGAGCTTGAACGGGTTCAGCGGAGCCCATGGTATGTCTAGCTGCTCGGCCAGGGTGGCCACCAACTGTTCGCTGTTTACCCAGCCACGCAGCAGCAGTTCGCGGCCCAAGCGCCGGCGTACAGGGCTGTTGATTGCCTGCTGCAACTGCTCGTCGCTGATCAACCCTTTGGCCACCAGTCGCTGGCCCAGTGGCGTGCGGGCAGGGGCGGCGATGGCGGGGAACTCGTGTGTGGTCTTGTCCCAGGCCACGCGCCGCGAGTCGCCCATCTCCATGACCTGGCGCAGGGCACGCAGGTTGGCGAAGAAGTTGACGAAGTTGCTCCACATCATGCGCGGTGCCGACAGCAGGCCTTCGCCAATGCCGTAGAAGCGGGTAACGAACCAGCCGCGCTGGAACAGGCGGTTGAACAGCATCAGGCCGTTGAGCCACAGCAGGGTCGAGAGCAGCCAGCTGTCGCTAAGGATCGACATGAAGCGCCACGAATCCGGCGCAATCACCGTGACCAGCCACATGGCCAGCAACACCAGCAGCAACAGGTTGACCAGAAAACTCAGCAGGTAGGCGAACAGCCCGCGGCGGTCACGCCAGAGGAAGTAGTTGAGCGCGCCCTTGCGGCTCCAGCCCAGGTTGCTGGTGCCCTGGAACACGATGCCGACGATCCACCGCGACTTTTGCCGAATGGCATGCTGCCAGTCGCGCGGGAAGTGCTCGCGTACGCAGATTACCTGGGAAAACTCACGGCTCATGCCCGGGCGCCATTCCTGTTTCAGGGTCAGCGCCGGGTCGCTGATGGAGTAGCGGGCGAAAATGCACTTCATGCCTTTTTGCTTCAGGCGAAAACCAATGTCGTAGTCTTCGGTCAGGCTCTGTACGTCGAAGGCGATACCGTCGCCGTCCTCCAGCAGCGCACTGATGGCGCGACGGCTGAAACAGGTGCCGACCCCGGCACTGGGCACCTGGCCGGTGAGTGCTTCGCGAACGATAACGTCCTTGCCGTGGTTTTCGGCGAACTCGTCGACATAGTGGCCGGCGGTAAAGCCCTTCCATTCGGGTGCGTAGGGGTACACCGGGATCTGGATCATGTCCTTGTTCGGCAGCAGGTAATTGAACAGGCGCAGTTCCATGGGCGAAATCACGTCTTCGGCGTCGTGCAGAATAAAACCGGCGAACTCGATACCGGCGTCCTGCTGAAAGCGCAGCAGCGCGTCGATGATGTTGTTCAGGCAGTCGGCCTTGCTGGTGGGGCCGGGGCGGGCGCACACCACCTTGTGCACGTTGGGGTAGTGCAGGCACACCGCGTCGACGTCGGCCTGGGTTTGCGGGTCGTTCGGGTAGGTGCCGACAAAGATCTGGTAGTTCTCGTAGTCGATGGTGGAGGCCGCCAGGCGCGCCATTTCACCGACCACGCCCACTTCGTTCCAGGCCGGGACCATGATGGCCAAAGGTTTTTCCGGGACTTCGTACAGGCGTTTCTCGTCGGCCTTCTCGAACTTGTCGTAGATGCGAAAACGCCGGATCAGCTTTCGCCCCCAGTAGCACAGGTCGATGAACAGGTCGTCCAGGCCGAGCAGGAACATCAACGAGGCGAGGGTGATTGCCAGGATCTTCAGGCCGAACAGCACATAGGTGAGAAAATCGATGAATGCCAGGCTCATGCGGCAGTCACCGGCAGGGTGGAGTATGCCATCGTCTTTATCCTCGCTCGGTTCCCTCGACGAAGTTGTACGACATGTCGCCGTTTGTACGGGATAGATACAAGCAGCCGAATGCGAGGTTGTCCAAATTTCGGGCTTTTTCTTGTGGGCCACATCTTGTAGTTTTACAGGTCGTTTACCCAGGGAGCTGAACATGCAAGGCAAGGCGCGCAAGATCGTCCAGGCCATTCTTTACGAGGCCATCGCTGTGGCCTGCGTGGCGCCTGCGCTGGAGCTGGCGTTCGGTGCCGGCATGGCGCAGTCGACCGTGCTGTCGGTGCTGATGTCGGGCATCGCGATGAGCTGGAACATGGGCTACAACTGGGTGTTCGAACGTTGGGAGGCGCGCCAGCATCAGCGGGAGCGCACTTTCATGCGGCGCTTGCTGCATGCGCTGGGTTTCGAGGGGGGGCTGGTGGTGATTTTGCTGCCGCTGGTGGCGTACTGGCTGGACGTCAGCCTGTGGGCGGCGCTGCTGACCAACCTGGCGTTGTTCGTGTTCTTCTTCGTTTACGCTTTTGTCTTCCAGTGGGGGTTCGACAAGGTGTTCGATGTGCCGCTTTCGGCGCAGCAAGCCAAGTGTTGACTTTGTGCCGCGCTACCGGCTAAGTTCCTACCCCATGAATACATTCCCGCACGTGAACGCCATTATTATTACCGCCATTATCAGCTTGGCGGGCTAGCGCGTACGTGCACCGAACCCGCCCTGGAGGCGGGTTTCTTCTCTCTGACTCCTGGGCAAACTGAAAAAGCCAAGGAGTCATCGATGACCAGCTTCAGCGTCCCGCGTACTGCCGTCACCCCCCAGCAACTGCTGTCGGAGCAGGTGCGGCGCATTCTTGCCGCCCCGGTGTACGACCTGGCCATCGAAACGCCCCTGCAAGCTGCGCCTGCCTTGTCTGCCAGCCTGGGTAACCAGGTATTGCTCAAGCGCGAAGACCTGCAGCCGACCTTCTCGTTCAAGATCCGTGGTGCCTACACCCGGCTGTCGCGCCTGACCCGTGTGCAGCGTGAGCGCGGGGTCATTACCGCTTCGGCCGGCAACCATGCCCAAGGCGTCGCCCTGGCAGCCTCGCATCTGGGCATGAAGGCTACCATCGTCATGCCCACCACCACGCCATCGCTGAAGGTGGAAGGGGTGCGTTCGCGTGGCGGCCATGTGGTGCTGCACGGTGAAAGCTTCCCGCACGCCCTGGCACACGCGTTGAAACTGGCCGACAGCGAAGGCGCTACCTTTGTGCCGCCGTTCGATGACCCGGACGTGATCGCCGGGCAGGGCACGGTGGCCATGGAAATCCTGCGCCAGCGCCCGGGTGCGCTGGATGCCATCTTCGTACCGGTCGGTGGTGGCGGTTTGATCGCCGGCATTGCTGCCTATGTGAAGTACCTGCGCCCGGAGGTGAAGGTGATCGGCGTGGAGCCGGAAGACTCCAACTGCCTGCAGGCTGCCATGGCCGCTGGCGAGCGGGTGATCCTGCCGCAGGTCGGCACATTCGCCGATGGTGTAGCGGTGGCGCAGATCGGTGCCCATTGCTTCGAGCTGTGCCGGCACTTTGTCGACGAGGTGGTGACCGTGAGCAGCGATGAGTTGTGTGCGGCGATCAAGGACATCTACGACGATACCCGTTCGATCACCGAGCCGTCCGGCGCCTTGGCGGTGGCCGGGATCAAGAAATACGTGGCACGCGACGGCGTACAGGGGCAGACGCTGGTAGCCATCGATTCCGGGGCGAACGTCAACTTCGACCGCCTGCGCCATGTGGCCGAGCGGGCCGAGCTGGGGGAACAGCGCGAGGCGATCATCGCTGTGACCATTCCGGAACAGCCGGGCAGCTTCCGCGCGTTTTGCCAGGCGCTGGGCAAGCGGCAGATCACCGAGTTCAACTATCGCTACTACCCCGGCAAAGAGGCGCGTTTGTTTGTCGGGGTGCAGACCCACCCTGTTCACGACCCGCGTGAGCAGTTGCTGGCCAACCTGCGCGAGCAGGGGTACAGCGTGCTGGATCTGACCGAAAACGAGCTGGCCAAGCTGCATGTGCGCCATACCGTGGGTGGCCATGCTGCACCGGGTGCGGATGAGCGGGTCATGCGCTTCGAGTTCCCCGAGCGGCCTGGGGCGTTGTTGGGCTTTCTGGAGCGGCTGGGCAAGCGCTGGAACATCAGCCTGTTCCATTACCGCAACCATGGCGCGGCAGAGGCCCGGGTTTTCGCGGCGCTGGAGGTGCCGGGGGACGAGGTAGCGGGGTTGCCGTTGGCGCTGGATGAGATGGGGTATCGGTATTGGGATGAGACGGATAACCCGGCTTACAAGCTGTTCCTAGGGTGACCTTGAGGCTGCCTGTACTGGCTTCATCGCCAGCAAGCCAGGTCTCACAAGTACTGCGCAGCTATTCAGCATTGCGCGGTCCCTGTGGGAGCTGGCTTGCCGGCGATGGGCCGCGAAGCGGCCCTGGGATTTCAGCGCTCGCGCATGAAGAAACCGGCAACGAACTTGCGGAAGGTTTCCAGGCTCTTGAAGTCGGCATAACGCTTGAAATTCTCGGCATCCGGCTCAGGCCCGATCGGCTGTTCCAGCAACGACACGGACAACACCCGGTCCTGGTCGGAGGTCAGCACCAGTTCATCCATGACCTGCCCGCCGATCACCGGCCGGCGCATTTGCACTTTCACACCTTTGCTGGCCATCCAGTCAATCAACGACACCAGCGCCTTGAGCGGCTCGCGCTCTTCGTCGCGGTACACCGGGAACAGGTGGGCGCGGGACAGTACCGGTACGCTGGCCACATGGATCAGCTCATAGAAATGGCTGCCGGCGCTGGTCGGTGAGTAGATCATCAGCGCCAGTAGCGGCCCGGTGGTACGGCTACCGCCCCAATATAGGTGATGCCCCTGGAAGTCGAAGCCGTCTTCATTACGGTTGTTGAACAGCTTGCGCCCTTTGATCTGGTCGACACAGTCCAGCAGCAAGCCGTGGCGGCGGTGGTTGCCGAACACCGAAGCTTCGCGCAGGCGGGACTTGAGCATCATCATGTGCTTCATGTCCAGGCGGGTTTCCAGGTAGTTGCTGGCGGGCACCCGCTCCAGCAGCGGGTACCGGCTGGCCACGCTGCGCAGTTCGGCAAACTGGGTGGTCAGGTCCTTTTTCAGGTGGGTGGCATACAGGTTGAGGCCGCTGGTTTCGATCCAGGTCAGCAGGAGCGACAGCAGGCGCTGTTGTTCCCGGCGGTCGTTGCCTTCGCCGCTGGCACTGCTGGTGGCGCTTCGGAAGTCGCCGATCAGGCGCAGCGGCGTGTCGGGTGGCAGCCAGGCCGCAGGTGGGGCAGGGTCGTTTTCACGCTCGGCTGCCTCCCGCTCGTCCTTGGTGAACGGGCAGCCCGGCGCGTGTTCTGCCGTGCCCGGGTTGTTCTTGAGAAACAGCGTGCCGGTACTGCCGTTAAGGGTGACATTGAGCACCGGCAAGGCGTCGTTGCGGCAGTCACAGGCCAGCCACTGGTTTGCGTTGCGCACTTTCATCAGCAGCTGGTTGGCCTGCAGCAGGCGCGGGCCGCCAAGGCTGCCGGTGGCAAAGCCGACCAGCAGCTCTTCTTCGGCGGGGGTCAGGCTGCGCACCTGGGCGGCGGATTTGTCGATGATTCGCATGAAGCAGCTCCAAGCTACGAGCCTCAAGCTTCAAGCAAAGTCGCGCCGCTTTCAACTTGCCGCTCAGTTGCCGCCAAACATCTTCGCCGCACGGGCACGAATTTCGTCCGGGGTGAGGTCCTCCTTGTGGGTGGAGACGAACCAGATGTTGCCGAACGGGTCTTTCAGTGTGCCGCTGCGGTCGCCGTAGAACTGGTCGGTCAACGGATGCAACTGGGTGCCGCCAGCCGCCAATGCTTGGGCGTAGACCTTGTCGCAGTCCTCGACATACAGGTGCAGGCCCACGCCTGCGCCGCTGAGTTTCTGGCTGGCGGTAAGGCCGCCCTCCATGTCGCAGGGGTCGCCCAGCATCAGCGACGAATCACCGATTTTCAGCTCGGCATGGCCCACACGGCCACCTGGTGCATCGAGGCGGAACATTTCGATGGCACCAAAGGCCTGCTTGTAGAACTCGATGGCCTTGGCGGCATCGTTGATGGCCAGGTACGGGGTAAGGCTGTGCTGGCCTTCGGGGATGGGTTTGGCTGCCATGTTCGACTCTCCTTCGCAGTGGGCGCCGGAGGGCGCCCTGTTGCTTAGAGTCGTTTGCACAGAGGGAAAATCGACAATGGCGCTAGATCGATTTCCTATAAGCGCGGCCGTCAGAAGATGTAGTCGGTGGTCAGGAAGCTCGACTGGCGGTTGCGGATGATTTCGCTGATCAGTTCCTTGTTGGCCTCCTGGAAGCGGGTGGCGACCAGGGTGCGGATGGAGAACACACGCAAGGCATCATGCACCGACAGGGTGCCTTCGGCGCTGTTCTTGCGGCCGTTGAACGGGTAAGTGTCCGGGCCACGCTGGCACTGCGCATTGATGTTGATGCGCCCGACCTGGTTGGCGAAGGTGTCGACCAGGCTGCCGATGGTAGCCGGGTCGTTGCCGAACAGGCTCAGTTGCTGGCCGTAATCGGAGTCCAGCACGTAGTCGATCACGGTTTGCAGGTCGCGGTAGGGCACTACCGGCACCAGGGGGCCGAATTGCTCTTCGTGGTACACGCGCATTTCGTGGTTAACCGGGTACAGCAAGGCCGGGTAGAAGAATGAGCCGCGGCTCTGCCCGCCACCTTCGTTGAGCACGCGTGCGCCCTTGGCCGTGGCATCGGCGACCAGGCCGTCGAGGTAGTCGACCTTGCCAGGCTCGGGCAGCGGTGTCAGTGCTACACCGGGCTCCCACGGCATGCCGGGTTTGAGCGCGGCCAGTTTGCGCTGGAACTTGTCGAGGAAGGCGTCGACCACATCCTCGTGGACGAACAGGATTTTCAGTGCCGTGCAACGCTGGCCGTTGAACGACAGCGCACCGGTGACCGCTTCTTCTACGGCGTTGTCGAGGTCGACCTGGGGCAGCACGATACCCGGGTTCTTGGCATCCAGCCCCAGCGCGGCGCGCAGGCGGTGAGGGCGTGGGTGCAGCTTTTTCAGGTCGCTGGCGGCCTTGTGCGTACCGATGAAGGCGAACACATCGACGTTGCCGCTGGCCATCAGCGCGCTCACGGTTTCCCGGCCTCGACCATAGATGACGTTGATCACCCCGGGCGGGAAGCTGTCACGGAAGGCTTCGAGCAGCGGGCGGATCAACAGCACACCGAACTTGGCGGGCTTGAACACCACGGTATTGCCCATGATCAGCGCGGGGATCAGCGTGGTGAAGGTTTCGTTGAGCGGGTAGTTGTAGGGCCCCATACACAGGGCGACACCCAGCGGCGCCCGGCGGATCTGGCCCAGCGTGCCTTGTTCAAGCTCGAAGCGGCTGGAGCGGCGGTCGAGGTCCTTGAGGGCGTTGATGGTGTCGACGATGTAGTCGCAGGTGCGGTCGAATTCCTTTTCAGAGTCCTTGAGGTTTTTGCCGATCTCCCACATCAGCAACTTGACCACGGCCTGGCGCTGTTCGCGCATGCGTGCCAGAAAGGTTTCGACGTGCTGGATACGCTCGGCCACACGCATGTTCGGCCAGGCACCGCGGCCTTTGTCGTAGGCCTGAACGGCAGCGTCGAGGGCGGTAAGGGCGGTGTCGGCATCAAGCAGTGGGGCGCTGCCCAGCACCACTTGGCGTTCTTCGCCGCCTTCCTTGAGCCAGACCGGGCTGCGAACCGTGGCCAGGGGGCCGTCCCAGCGTCTGAGCTCGCCGTTCACCAGGTAATCACGTTGTTCCAGGGGGGCTTCCAGGCGCCAGATTTGCGGAATGCTATCGGCGTTGGGGAAGAGTGAATCGAGCAGACGGTCCATGGGTACTGCACCTCACTTGGCGGGGCGGATTTCAAGCCGGGTGAATCGCTTCAGCTACGAGCATGCACCGGCTGCCGAAAAAACACCAGTCTGGCTCAACATGGCCCCTCGTGCTTGTCGACAGGCCGCCTTCGGATTCAAGGGCAGTTATGCAAAGACGGCATCAAGGGTTATCAATTGATAGCGAAGTGATAATTGCATCGGCGCGCACCGGGCACGGTTATAGCAAAGTGCTTGTCGGGTATGGACTTCATGCAGGAATTTTGACGCCATGAAACTTGATCTAAAGTTAGCGGGGAGCCGCTTGCCAAAGCGTTTGCAGGCATCTTAAATTGTTACTGAATGTGATAAAGAAGTTTAAGTTCATACTATAAAAATCAAGACGTTAGGTATTTTTGCTGATTTTTTCTCTTTTTCCGATAGACCATAGAGCACTTCAAAGGACGTCGAAGAAGAAATGAAAGAGACCTTGACGGCTGTGGCGCGAAAATTCCTGTCGCCCTCCATGCGCTACGAAATGAGGCTGCTGGCCAGCAAGGTGCGTGAAGTGTTGGCGCGTGCCTGTTTCTGGCGTTGGGAAGTTGCCAGGTTCCGGATGCAGCAGGAAAGCCCGTACGAAATCCTCTACATAGGGCGCAAGCAGCAACGGGAAATGGCCAAACTGCTGATTGGCGGAAAGGGCCAGGGCAGTGCGTCGATCGTGGAGGGTGCAAGCGCGACTGCGGCGGCCAACCATGTTGTGGTGATCAGCGAAATGCCCACCTCAGGCGCGTTGTCGGTGCCGCATTACCTGAGTGCCGTGGTGCCGCTGGGGCGCCCGCTGGAAGACATCACGGCCCGGTACGACAGCGAACTGCGCCGCAGCATCCGCAAGAACCGCCCGCTTTACCAGATGCGCCAAACCCTCTCGGACGACGAGATCGCCATGGCTGACCGGGACCTGCTTCGCCCCTATGCCACGGCCAGGCAAGGCATTCATGCGGCACAGTTCCCCACCGACGAAGTGTTCCGGATTGCCAAGAGCGTTGGCCGGCTCGACCTGATTACCTTGGGCGATGAGGTAATCGGCTGCCATTTGGGATGTGAAGTGGTGCGCGGCGGCAAGCGCTACTGGAGCACCTTGCGCTTTGGTTATTGCGAAGCGGTGTTTTCCGATGCCAAAAAATTGCGTGAAGTGAACTCCATTACCACGTTCATGGCCCTTGAGTGGGCGCTGGAACAGGGCTTCGATTATTACGACATTGGCCTGTGCCTGGCGCGGCCAGATGACGGGCTGTTGAAGTGGAAGCGCCGGCGTGGCGGCGATATCGACTCGTTGGGCAACCATGCCTACCTCTTCGTTCGCTTGCCCAAGGCCGGCACGGCGAAGTTTTTGTGGGACACGCCGATGTTCGCGGTCGAAGGCGACAAGCTCACGTTGCACCTGGGGTTGCCCGAGGGGCCGAGTGAAGAAGAATTTGCCAGCCGCTACCACGAAATGGTGTTTGGCGGGCTGCACAAGATTTACCTGTATGGCGGCAACGGTGCGGGCGAACCGTTTGTGGAAGCATTGCGCAGCCGGTATGCCAACCTGCAATCCCCTCCCGCGATGGAAAGGGTGATGTCCAACTGAGTGTTAGCCAGGGATGCGTAGAGAGGGCGCGCTGCGCCCGGTTTCTGATTTCGTTACCAAGGGAGGACGCTTCATGGGAAGCGACATCTCGCAGTTCAGTCCATCGCCCGCAGCCAAGCAGCACACCTGGACACTGGCGGCCTACCGCTACATGGCGCGCAAACGCCTGGGCAAGAACACGGCCATTGACCTCAAGAGTGTGGCTACCAGGAGCTGGGACATTGCGCCGGGCGAGACCACGGTGTCGCCACCGGCCATCTACCTGCCCGGCCAGCTGGAGCGGGTGACGGGCTGGGAGGGCAAGCGTTTTTACCCCTACGTACACCCTGCGCGCACCATGGAGGGCGGCATCAGTACGCTGCAAGGGCCAACCCGGGGCTACCTGATCAAGAATGTGTGGTTGGTCGATGGTGCGTTGTACAAGGGCAAGGCCAGCCATTGGCTGTCACTGAAACCCAGCACCTTTCCGGCCATCATCGTGGACAACGAAATTGACCGTGCAGCCATTTATTGCACGCAAAACGGCAATTCCTGGTTCGGCACCTGGCTGATGGAAGATTGCCCGACCTATGCGCTGGCCTGTAACGAAGGCATCCCCGTGACCACTGCCCCCTCGGCCAAATATCCGTTGTTTACCCAGGCCCCCGCCTATGAAGACTGGCTGGACATGAAGCCGCTGCGCCTGCGCAGTGCGTTTTTCCGTGAGCTGGTGCTGTTCGACGACCAGAGCAACAACCGTAGCCGTCACGCCCGCTACCGGGCCATGGGGGACAAGCTGCTGTCGCATGTGCCGCACGCCCCGCACCCGGGCGTGTTCCTGCTGCGGGGCGGCGACGGCGACCTGCGCCTGCTGCGCAATGAGCTGGAGCTTGCCGAGCATCTTCGGGTTACCCGTGGTTTTCGCGTGGTCAACCCGCTGAAGTCTGATGTCCCGAGTATTGTCGCAGCCTGTGCCGGGGCAAACGTGGTCATTGGCGTGGAGGGTAGCCAGCTGGTGCATGGCGTGAATGTGTTGCAGCCTGGCGGTAGCCTGCTGACCTTGCAGCCGCCCAACCGGTTTGTCAGCTACTACAAATACCTGACGGACCGCGACCACCAGCAGTTCGGCTTTGTGGTGGGGATACCGGAGGGCGACGGTTTCAGGATCGATATCGGTGAAGTGGAACGCACGCTCGATCTGTTTGCGCGATAACCGTGTAGTATCGGGGCATCTGAGCAACACGTGGGCGAGGGGATGATCGAGGTATCACGGTTCTGGCGTGACCCTGCGTTGCCCTTTGTCGAAGCCCGGCGGGTAGGGGACGGGCGGCAGGTGTGTTATGCCGCACATTCCCACGAGAGCTTTTCCATCGGTGTGATCACCGGTGGGCGCAGCACTTACCTGAACGGGGGCCTGCGCATTGAGGTGGGGGCCGGCACCACGGTGCTGATGAACCCGGGCGTGGTGCATACCTGCAACCCCATCGATGGCGAGCCTTGGTCCTACCTGATGCTGTTCGTCGACGTGCCCTGGTTACAGGCGCTGGGTTTCACCTTGCCGACGCAAACCTGGAGTAGTTCGCCTGCGTTGTACCAACGTTTGATGCAGGCCTTTGCCGACCTGTTCGACGCCAGCGTGCCTGACAGGGAGGCGCGCCTGGCGACCCTGTTTTGCGCATTGCCGGGTTTTCTCTCGGGTGAAAGTGGCGCGGGTGAAGCAGGTAACCCACGGCTGGACGCGGCGGCAGCCTTCATACGTGCCCATCGTAGCGATCCGCTGAGCCTGGAAGACATCTGCACCGCCTGCGGCCTGTCACGCTCCTACCTGATTCGTGCATTTGGCCTGCGCTTCGGGCTGACGCCGCATGGCTACCTGCTCGATCAGCGCGTACAGTTGGCCCGGGCGCAGTTGCGCCAGGGGCGGGCAATTGCCGAGGTGGCTCAAGAGGCCGGGTTTGCCGACCAGGCGCACCTGCAGCGGGCCTTCAAGCAGCATCTGGCGGCAACGCCGGGGCATTACCGCAATGCCACTGGCGTCAGATAACCAGGTAGACAGCGCTGCCCACCAGCAACACCGCCAACCCTCGATTGAGCAAGCGCACGTGCCGTGGGTTGCCCAGATACTGGCGAATCATGCTCCCGGCCCATGCCCAACACGCAACCGAAACAAAACAGATCGGGCCATAAATCCAGGCAAAGAGCCACAGCAGGTGCTGTTCACCCCCCGTGTAAGCGCCGACCCCGGCCACTGCCGCCAGCCAAGCCTTGGGGTTTGACCATTGCATCGCCGCGCCGTGCCAGGCTGAAGGCGCTGTTGTCGAGTGTGTGCCGGTCAGCCGGCCGTTGTCGCGGGCCAGCTTCCACGCCATGTACAGCAGAAACGCAACCCCGCCCCAGTGCAACAGCAGGCCCAGTAGCGGCCAGCGCAGCAACAGTTGATGCAGGCCCAGCCCGACCAGCACCAGCAACAGGCAGAAGCCCAGCGTGGCGCCGGCCACATGCGCCAGGCTGGCGCGTAAGCCATGGTTGGCGCCGCTGCTCAGGGCAATGATGTTGACCGGGCCGGGGGAAATCGAAGCCGCCAGTGCGAAGGCGGCCATGGACAGGGACAGGCTCATGAGAAAGATCCGGTGGCTGGAAGGAGCCGTGATTTTCAGCCCTTGGCTGTCGAGGGTATTGAAGAAAAGTACCCCCTAAATGCCGCCCCACACCTGATACAGGTTTTGTAATAGTTTTGCGCTATCACAGAAACCAGTGCTGCTTGTAGGATCATTTTCCCAATTTGTTAACAAGGTCTATATGAGCACCTTCGCGGAGCCCCCCGGTTTTCGGCCTTTCTGGCCATCCTTCCCCCGTCCTCGTGACGCTTCCCCTGTGAGTACCCGCTAATGGAATGGCTAGCCGATCCCACGGCCTGGCTAGGCCTGTTGACGCTTATCGTCCTTGAGCTGGTGCTGGGTATCGACAACCTGGTGTTCATCGCCATCCTGGCAGACAAACTGCCGCCGCATCAGCGTGACCGCGCGCGGGTGATTGGCCTGAGCCTGGCATTGATCATGCGTCTGGGCCTGTTGGCCAGTATCTCGTGGATGGTCACCCTCACCGCGCCGCTGTTCGAGGTGTTCGACAAGAGCTTCTCCGGTCGGGACCTGATCATGCTGTTCGGTGGTGTGTTCCTGCTGTTCAAGGCCACCATGGAACTGCATGAACGCCTTGAGGGCCATGTAACCCAGGCCAGTGGCGCGGTACGTCATGCTGCGTTCTGGCCGATCGTGGCGCAGATCGTGGTGCTTGACGCGGTGTTCTCCCTGGACGCGGTCATTACCGCGGTGGGCATGGTCGAGCATCTGTCGGTAATGATGATCGCCGTGATCTTCTCGATCGGTATCATGATCGTTGCCAGCAAACCGCTGACCCGCTTTGTCAACGCCCACCCCACAGTCATCATGCTGTGCCTGGGCTTCCTGATGATGATCGGTTTCAGCCTGACCGCCGAAGGCCTGGGCTTCCATATCCCGAAAGGCTACCTGTACGCAGCCATCGGCTTCTCGATCCTTATCGAGCTGTTCAACCAGTTGGCCCGTGCCCGCCGCAAGCGCAGCTTGCAGCAGCACCGGCCGTTGCGTGAACGCACTGCCCATGCCGTGCTGCGCCTGCTGGGTGGCCGCCGTGTCGAGGCTGACGAAGTGGGTGAGGAAATCGCCGACCTGGTCGAGGGTGGTGAGGAGCAGGTGCTGTTCGACCGCCGTGAGCGGGTGATGATCAGTGGCGTGCTGAACCTGGCCGAGCGGCCTATCCGTACGGTGATGACCGCCCGTGCCGAGGTCGACATGATCGACCTGGCGCAACCCGCCGATGCCATTACCCAGGCCCTGGCCAACTCGCCGTACTCGCGCCTGCCGCTGATCCGCAATGGCCGTGTCGACGAGCCTCTGGGCTTCGTGCACAAGAAGGAACTGCTCAAGGAGCTGCTGTCGGGCAGCCAGCCGGACCTGGAAGGCATGGCGCGTGTGCCGCTGAATTTGCTGGAGAGCTTCAGCATTCTCAACGCCCTGGAGCAGATGCGTGGCCAGTCGACCCACATCGCCTTCGTGGTCAACGAGTTCGGTGACTTCACCGGCCTGCTGACCATGACCGACATCCTTGAGTCGATTGCCGGTGAACTGCCGGATGCCAGCGAGGTTGAAGGCCCCGGCATCGTCCAGGAGGGCGAGGGCTTCGTGGTCAGTGGTGCACTGAACCTGAGCCAGGTCCAGGCGCGTACCGGCTTCAGTGCCCGTGCTACCGAGGACTACCAGACCCTCGCGGGCCTGGTGATGAGCCTGCTCGACCGCCTGCCGATGGTGGGTGACCGCCTGGCCTGGAATGGCTGGACGCTGACCGTGGAGGCGGTGGAAGAGCGGCGGGTGCGCCAGGTTCGGCTTACACCGAACGGCGACGTTGACGCAGCAGGTGCTTGAAACCCTCAAGCACCAGCACCAGCACCGCGGCCCAGATCGGCAGGTAGGTCAGCCACTGATCCGGGCCGATGGTTTCGCCCAACAGCAACGCCACGCCTACCAGCAGTACGGGCTCGACGTAGCTGAGCAGGCCGAACAGGCTGAATGGCAGCATCCGGCTGGCCAGCACGTAGGCGATCAGGGCCGAGGCGCTGATCGCCCCAAGGATCGGGATCAACGCATACAGCCCAGGATGGGCTTGCAGGTCAGCGCTGGAAAGCGGGCCCTGGATAACGAAGTACAACGCCCACGGTAGCAGCAGGCACATGTCGCACCACAGGCCGCCCAGGTGGTCGGTGCGGCAGCGTCGGCGCAGCACGAAATAGATCGGGTAGCCGATCGTCACCAACAGGGTTTCCCAGGCAAAACTGCCGTTTTGGTACAGCTCGTGGCCCACGCCCAGTGCGGCACAGGCAACGGCCACCTTTTGCAGGCGTGACAGACGCTCGCCGTACACCAGCCGCCCGGTCAGGACCATGGCCAGTGGCAGCAGGAAATAGCCCATCGACACTTCCAGGCTGCGCCCATGCAAGGGTGCCCAGAGGAACAGCCACAACTGTACGCCCATCAGCCACGAGGTACCGACCATGCCCAGCAACAGCACAGGCGTGCGCTTTACCCGGGCCAGCAGCTCGCCCACGCGTTTCCAGTCTTTCGAGACCAGCATGAACAAGGTGAGGCAGGGCAGCGTCAGCAGGGTGCGCCAGCCAAAGATCTCTTCGCCATCCAGGGGCGTGAGCAGCGAGGTATAGAAGTACATCACAGCGAACAGACAGGACGCCATGACCGATGAAACGATGCCTTTTGACACGAGTGCCTCGAATAGGGGAGTTGAGCGGGTGGATCAGCCGCGCATGATCTCAGGGGCCGCGCCTTGCGGCAACTGCGCAGCGCCCGGGCGTGTGGCCAGTGCCTCCAGGAACTGGGCGGCCGGCATGGGCCTGGCAAACAGGTAGCCCTGCTGGAAGTCCACCCCATGGTGGGCCAGGTAGTCGCGCTGGGTGTTCGTTTCCACACCTTCGGCCACGATACCCAGGCCCAGCTTGGCCGACAGGTCGATGATGCTTTCCAGAATGTGCACAGACAGCGCATCGCCGCCGATCATGGCGACAAAGCTCTGGTCGATCTTCAGGTAGTCGACCTGGAACTGGCGCAGGTAGTTGAGGCTCGACTGGCCGGTGCCGAAGTCGTCGAGGGCAATCATCACACCCATGGCGTGGAGCTTTTCGAACAGTTCCAGGGTCACCGGGGTAGGCTCGATGAGTTTGCGCTCGGTCAGTTCCAGGGTCAGCACCACCCGGCCCGGCGGAAAGTGCTGCAGGAAGGTGCGGCAGTCGTCCAGCAGGCTGAGGTCGCGGCAATGATCGGCGGTGATGTTGACACCGATATGGAAACCGTCCTCCAGCAACCCCGCATAGGGCGCCAGGCTTTGCGCGGTATGCATCATCAGCGCCCGGGTCATGGCGACGATCTGTCCGCTGTGCTCGGCATAAGGGATGAACAGGTCGGGCCTTACCAGGCCCTCGCGCGGGTGGTTCCAGCGCATCAGCACTTCGGCACCGGCCCAGCGGTAGTCACCCTTGCGCACCACAGGCTGGAAATACGGCAGAAACTCGTCGGCCTGCAGCGCCCGGTCCAGCTCGGCGCGGGGTGAGGTGGCCCGGCGAATCTGCCAGCGGCATACCAGCGCCGCCACGGCACCCAGCACCAGCAGCAAGCTGATGAGGGCAGGGTAGTGGCTGCGTAACAGCTGGCCCTGTTTGCCGGTGCTGTAGCCACCCTGCACGCTGAAGGGGTAACGGGTCGAACCCAGCAGCACGTTGGCGCTGGCGGCGGCAGGTGGTACGCCTTTGTGCACGACACCGTCCTTGCCCATCCAGGCATCGCCCACGCGGATTTGCAAGTCTTCGTCAGGGCCGATCAGGCGCAGTGCCGTTAGCAGGTGGTCGCCATCCACCGTGGTGATTGCCCCTTTGTCGCCCTCGCTGGCACGGTACACCAGCAGCGCGTGCCCCGGGGTGACCGAGTTGCCGTCCATCAGCCACAGTTTGCCGTCGATATAGTCACTGGCGTTGACCGGTTCGTCGAACTCGCCGAACAGCGAGGTGCAATACAGGTTGTTGTGCCTGAACAGGTTGGTCGAGCGCACGAAGGCGTTGCGGGTAACCTGGGCACGCAGCGTGAGCTGGGCCTGATCGCAGGGGCTGCCAGCCAGGGGCAGCAATGCATTGGCAGCGCTGGACAGGTTGTCGAGGATGCGCTCGACGTGCTCCACCGCCTGGCGGGTGGTGGCCTGGCTGCTGGCATGCATCTCGCGCTCGACCTGCCAGTTCATGACGGCCAGGCCGCACACCACTGGCAGCACACCGACGCCCCAGGGCAACAGGGTACGCCAGCTGAATGCGGCGCGGCGTTTTACGGTAAGGGGCATGCTGACCTGGCTACGATGAGAGATAACGAGAGAATAGCCGTTTGTCGGCGCTCACGACCAACTAAAACGCGACAAACCATTTTACGCAATGTAGAATCCGTTTACGAATACAACAATAAGGTCCTTCAACTCCGAAGGATCAAGCCCGCCGAGAATGGGTCCATATGACATACCATGGGTTCAAGCTGATCATAGGTGACTTCCTCGCCCGCAGCGTGCGGGGCATCCCGTGCTCACCGCCGTTTCTGTTCCACATCCCACGCAATCAATAATTTTTCGCTGCAGATGAGGACACGAACATGGCTGATATCTTCGACAATCCAATGGGCCTGATGGGCTTCGAGTTCATTGAGCTGGCTTCGCCTACGCCAGGCGTACTCGAGCCGGTCTTCCAGATACTGGGTTTCACCAAGGTGGCTACCCACCGCTCCAAGGATGTGCACCTGTATCGCCAGGGTGGCATCAACCTGATCCTGAACAACGAACCCAAGAGCATCGCCTCGTACTTCGCGGCTGAACACGGCCCTTCGGTGTGCGGCATGGCGTTCCGCGTGCGCAATGCCCATGAAGCCTATGCCCGCGCCCTGGAGCTGGGTGCCCAGCCGGTAGAAATCGAAACCGGCCCGATGGAGTTGCGCCTGCCGGCAATCAAAGGCATTGGTGGTGCGCCGTTGTACCTGATCGACCGCTTCGACGAAGGCAGTTCGATCTACGACATCGACTTCAACTTTATCGAAGGCGTGGATCGCAATCCGGTAGGTGCCGGCCTTAAAATCATCGACCATCTCACCCATAACGTTTACCGCGGGCGCATGGCTTACTGGGCCGGCTTCTACGAGAAACTGTTCAACTTCCGTGAGATCCGCTACTTCGATATCAAGGGTGAGTACACCGGCTTGACGTCCAAGGCCATGACTGCGCCCGATGGCATGATCCGCATCCCGCTCAACGAAGAGTCGTCCAAGGGTGCCGGGCAGATCGAAGAGTTCCTGATGCAGTTCAACGGTGAAGGCATCCAGCACGTCGCCTTCCTCACCGACGACCTGCTCAAGACCTGGGACGCCCTGAAGGGCTTCGGCATGCGCTTCATGACGGCGCCACCGCAAACCTATTACGAAATGCTCGAAGAGCGCCTGCCTGGCCACGGCGAGCCGGTGGATCAGCTGCAAGCGCGTGGCATCCTGCTCGATGGCGCTTCGCAGCCCGAAGACAAGCGCCTGCTGCTGCAGATCTTCTCGGAAACCCTGCTTGGTCCGGTGTTCTTCGAGTTCATCCAGCGCAAGGGTGACGATGGCTTTGGTGAAGGCAACTTCAAGGCGTTGTTCGAATCCATCGAACGTGACCAGGTACGCCGTGGTGTGCTGAGCACCGATTGATGCGTCCGGGGCGCCGCCGCCGTCATGCACGCGCGGCGGCGCTTTTACGCCCGTGGGCGCGTGCCCTGAGCAAGGCCAGATAAACGATCGACCCCGTCACGATCCCTACCAGCACCAGCGACGGCAGGATCTGCAGCATGGACTGGCGGATTTCCTGAGCGGTGAATCCCTGCGCATAACCGCCTTTAACCCGGTACCCGTACCTGGCCGAGAAGGCATGCGCCAGGAACTCGGACTGCGATGGGCGTTGTGCGTCACGGCTATCGCCATTGCTCCAGATATAGCGGTCATCGAACTCCAGTAGCAGTGTCAGCCCATCCTGGAAACCATCCAGTTCGTTGCGCAACTGAATGGCATACGCGGTCACGATTACGCCTACCCCTTTGCCTTGCAGGTAGAAATTGACCAGCAGTTTGGGGCGGCTATCGGGTTGCCCATGAGACAGTTCGACCTGTTGGCCGGACAACGCGAAAGATGACAAGTACTCCAGTGAGTCCGAGGCGCTGCTGCAGTAGGCTTCGCTGTCATCTACCAGGGTCAGCGACCTGAGCACGGAGCGGCTCACAACCTGGTCCTGTAAAATGCCTTTGACCTTTTCGCAGGGCTTGCCTGCAAGCGGCAGGGCGCGCTGGGCAGCTTCATGCATCCGGTTCAGCGCCTGGTCAATGCTGAACACTGCCTCCTGAACGGAGATGGCGGCGTTTTCCGAAAGCTTCATCTCCAGCTGAACAATCATCACCAGCAAACCGGAAATCACAGGTACAAGGCCCACCGTGATGAGCAGCAGCAGCTCCCGCAGGCGGTATCCTGCGTTCAGGATTTTCAACATAGGGCAATCGCTCTCCGGGCCGAAGCTGTTCGGGGTGAACAACTGAACCCTGAGCCTATGCATTCAATGGCCGATCGGCTGTAGTCCTTGTGCAGTGTGCGGCAGAGGAAAACTACAAGGTTGATGTCAGGCTTTAGCTCGCATTGAGTTTCGCCAGTACGTGCTCGGCGAGCAGGGCGGTCGAGGCCGGGTTCTGCCCTGTGATCAATCGACCATCCTCGACCACGTATGGCATCCACGGATCATCATGCTTGCTGTAATCGCCGCCGCGGCCAATCATCTCGTTTTCCGTCAGGAAAGGCACCACGGTGTCCAGCTCAACGATTTTTTCCTCGATATTGGAGAAACCGGTTACTTTACGGCCTTTGAGCAACAGGCAGTTGTCGCTGAGCTTGATGTTCAGCAGGCCAACCACGCCGTGGCAGACCGCCGCTACAATGCCGCCTTTTTCGTAGACCTTGCGTGCCAGCTCCTGCAGTGGCGGGTTATCGACAAAGTCGTACATCACGCCATGCCCACCGGTGTAGTAGATGACGCCGTATTCGTCGGCCTTTACCTGACCGGGGCTCAAGGTGGTGCCCAGGCGCGTCATGAAGCGCTTGTCGTCATACCATTGCCAGTCCAGCTCCGGGGCCATCTGCAGGCTGTGCGGGTCGATGGGCACGTAGCCGCCCTGTGGGCTGACATAATCGACCGTGTAGCCGGCCTTTTCGACCTTCTCGACAAAGTGCACGGCCTCTCCCAGCCACAACCCGGTCGCCCGCTTGAGGGTTGGGTATTTGGCTGTATTGGTCAGCACTACCAGCATTTTCTTGCTCATGACCGTGCTCCTGTCGGCAACCTGGATAGGCCGGTGCTCCCTGGCCCAAGGGAAAACCTAATCAGCATAGCTGCCCCCTGCAAGTGCGCCATGGTACGTGGTGCGTGCTGTGCTAACGTGAACAGATTCCACGGGTGACCCTGTCTGTTCAGGTAGCACCGTGGCCAACCCGGAGCATTGCTGGAGTCACGATATTGGTCGCAAACAGTACGCCACGCGGGCCTTCGCAGCCGGTCATGCTGCAGCCGCCTGTTTCGCAGCCGGTCGAGTTGATGGCGCAGCGGATTGCACGGTTCGACTGGGGGCGTACTTCGCTCGGGCCATTGCCGCGCTGGCCGGCTTCGTTGCGTATTGCCGTCGACATGATGCATTTGTCACCGTTCCCTTGTGCCGTGGTCTGGGGGGCTGACCTTTGTGTGGTGCACAACGAAGGTTACAGGATGCTGCGGGCAGTTCCGGACGCCTTGGGTATAGCGTTCGATAGGCTGTGGCACGATGTCTGGCCGGCAGTGGGATCCCAGGTGTTCCAGGCGCTGGAGGGGCGCTCGAGTTTTGTCGAGGATCCCCCCCTGCGTGTTCCCGGCATCGCAGGCGAGGAGCCGATATGGTGCGCGTTCGGTTTTGCACCCTTGCATGATGAGCTGGGCAATGTGGCGGGTTTTCTGCATACGGTGATCGAAACGACGGCCAGTGTCGAGGCGCACCACCATTGGCGCGCTCAGGCGCTGGGGTTTGAGCAGCAGGTCGAGCGCCATGTGGCTGAGCGCGAACAGTTGTGGCAACTGTCGCGCGACGCGATGATGACGGTGACTGCGGAACTGCAACTGCATGCCGTCAACCCGGCCTGGTACCGCATTCTGGGCTGGACCCAAGAGCAGGTGCAGGATATGCCGGTGCTGGAGCTGGTGCACCCGGCTGATCGCGCCGACGTGCAGCTGGCAGTGTCCGGGCTGCTGCAAGACAGCAACACGGAACAGATCGAGACCCGCCTGCGGCACCGTGATGGTCATTACCACTGGTTTCGCTGGAGCGCGCGGTTTGATGGCAGGCTGCTGACCGCGGTTGGCCGGGACATCACCGCAGACCGTGAAGAGGCTGTACGGCAGTCCAAGGCGCTGATGCGCAACAGCGAGCGTATGCAGGTGGTCGGCCAGTTGGCGGGGGGTATGGGCCACGAAATGAATAACCTGCTGTCCGGGGTCGGCGGCAGCCTTGAGTTGTTGCAACGGCGCCTGCGGGAGGGACGCCTGGAGCGGGTGGATGCCTACGTGGAAGTAGCGCGCGAGTCGGTGCAACGCGCCATGGAACTGACTCACCGCCTGCTGGCGCTCTCTCGCCTTCAACCCTTGGCCACCCGGCCGCTGGACTTCAATCGGCAACTACGCCTTTGCGAGCCATTGCTGCTGAAGACGTTGGGCGCGGAGGTTGGCTTGCACTGGCAGCTGGATGTAGTGCCGTGGGCGGTGAACCTGGACGTTCGTGAGCTTGAAAATGCCTTGATCAACCTATGCACCAACGCCCGGGAAGCGTGCCAGACGCAGGGCAGTGTCACGTTGCGTACGGTCAACAAGCGGTTGACCAGTGCTTTTCCGGATGCGCGGGGCCTGCCACCTGGCGACTACGTAGCCTTGTATGTCGAGGATGACGGCCATGGCATGTCGGCAGCGGACATCGCCAGGGCCTTTGAACCGTTCTTCACCACCAAACCCGTCGGGCGTGGGGCCGGGCTGGGGTTGTCGATGGTGTATGGTTTTGTCAGCCAATCGGGCGGGTATGTCTGGATCGAGTCTGTCCCGGAGCAGGGCACCAAGGTTTCCATGCTTTTCCCAAGGTGCCATGAGCGCGTTCCGGAAGAGCCAAAGCCCGCGCCGCCTTCGCAGCGCGTGGCCCGGGGCGAACGCCTGCTGCTGGTGGATGACGAGGTGAATTTGCGCGCGGTCATGCATGAGTACCTGGCCGAGCGTGGTTTCGACGTGACGGTAGCAGGCGATGCGAATACTGCCCTGGAACGCTTCCGCCATGCTGGCCCCTTCGACCTGGTGATCACCGATATCGGCTTGCCTGGCGGTTTCAGTGGCCGGCAAGTGGCCAGGGCCATGCGCATGCAGATTGCGCAACAGAAAATCCTGTTCATTACCGGTTATGCGGACCAGCCCATCGAAGCGCAATTGCTCGATCAACCGGGCACCGCGTTGATGAACAAGCCGTTCCTGTTGGCAGAGCTTGCTGACAAGGCACTGTGCATGCTTGATGCGTAGTGCGCATCACGGCTTGCCAAGAATTTGCGACACTTGAGCCTGCAGTTGCTTCAGTTCGAACGGCTTGCAGATCAAATGCATGCCCGCCCCCAGGAAACCCTCGCGGGCCATGGCCGTTTCCGCGTACCCGGTGATGAACAGCACCGGCAAGTGTGGGTGCAGGCTGCGGGCAATCTCGGCCAGTTGCCGGCCGTTCATGCCGGGTAAGCCGACATCGCTGATCAGTAAATTTACCGTTTGTGCCGAGCGCAGCACCTTCAGTCCCTCGTTGGCGTTGGCGGCGCTGTGGCAGGTGAGCCCCTCATCGCGCAGCGTTTGGCACAGCAACTGGCGCACATGTGGGTCGTCCTCGACGACCAGTACATGTCGGCCGCCGTCAGGGTGCACAGGTTGTGCCGGCTGACGCGATTGTCTGGCCGGGCCGGTATGACGCGGCAGGTAAAGGTCTACCTGAGTACCTTGGCCGATCTGGCTATGCAGGGTCACATGCCCATGAGACTGCTTGCTGAACCCGTACACCATCGATAGGCCAAGGCCGATGCCTTGGCCGATTGCCTTGGTACTGAAGAACGGTTCAAAGGCATGTTCCAGTGTGCTTTGCGCCATGCCTTGGCCGTCGTCGATGATGCGCAGCCGCACGTAATCGCCATTGGCCAGGGCGCCGCTGGCGAACTGGCCAGAGGTGACGTGCAGGTTGCTTGCTTCGATGCGCAACAGGCCGCCGCTGGGCATGGCCTCGCAGGCATTGAGCGTCAGGTTGTCCAGGGCTTCGTGCAGCTGCTGGTCATCAGCCTCCACGGCCCAAAGGCCTTTGGTCATGTGTACTTGCAGGGATACTGAGGGAGTCAGGCGGGCTCTAAGGTGTTCTGCCTGTAGCAGGGCATGCAGGTCTATGCGTTGGCTGTGCAGCGACTGCCGGGAAGAAAAGGCCAGCAGTCGATGGGTCAGACGCGCGGCGCGTGATACAGCCTCGTGACCCATGCGCAGCACCCCGTCCAGCCCGTCGCTGCGCCCCTGTCGCAGGCGTCGGTCGATCAGTTCAAAGCTGCCGCCAATGCTGGTGAGCAGGTTGTTGAAATCGTGGGCAACGCCCCCGGCCAGTTGGCCGATGGCTTCCATCTTGCGTGCCTGGTAGCGGGCGAACTCGCCGTGTTCCGGTTCGTCGTCTGGCGGCGAACTTCGGGTGTCCAGGCGTTGCTGCAGGCCGTGCAACTGGTCGCGTGTGAGGTACTGCCTGCGCCGATTGCGCAGGGCGGACTGGGTCATGTGCAACAGCTGGGCGTTTTCAAAGGGTGCCACCAGCAATACCAGGTTGCCCACCGGATGGTTGCTAACGCCGGTGGACGACCAGGCGCCCTGGGTGACCAGTACGATAGGCAAATCCGACCAGCTCGGTTGTTGGTCGATGAAGGCCTGCAGCGATGCGCTCGGGCCTTGGCTGAACGCCTGTTCGGCGATGATTGCCAACCCTGCACCTTCGGCCAGGCGCGCCTGCAGGTTGGCCAGGTCGACCGCGCACAGGCTATCGATGCCGGCGGAGGCGAGTAGCCGCGAGGTATCCGCCGCCAGCGTCGGGGGTGCCAGGATCAAGGCCCGTTCGTCCAGCGCCAATGAATTGGCCAACACGACTCTCCTGTAGGGTGACCTGATATCCACTGGACCCTGGGCACAGGCCCGGGGTTCAACAAAAGTCAGTCGTTTACCTACAAGCCCTGTTGCAGCACGGGGTCGTCAGGGTTTTGCCGCTCCAGCTCGGCCAGCAGCACCTGCACGTTCTGCAACTGGCCGGACTCCTTCCAGTACTGAATCAGCAGCACCCGCGCCCGGCGGTTGGCTGGCTGGCGATTGAGCACGGTTTCCAGTTGCTTCTGTGCGGCGTCGAGTTGCCCCAGCTCATGCAGGGTAACGGCCAGGGTATAGCGGTAGTCGGCGTTGTCCGGCTCCAGCTCGACGGCGCGGGACAGGGCCAGCAAGGCATATTCGCGCTGTTCGTGGCGGTTCAGCCAAAGCCCTAGCTCGTACTGCAGAAAGGACGAGTCGGGGCTTAGCGCCAAGGCTTGGCCCAGCACCTGGCGGGAGGCATCGTGATGCCCCTGGCGCTCGAGCAGGCGTACCTGAGTGGCCAAGGCGTCAAGGTTGCCGGGGGCGACCGCCAGCGCTCGTTGCAGGGCTGTGGCGGCCTGGGTGTAGTCGTTTTCGTGCAGATAAAGGCGCGCCAGGTGCACTTGGGCATCGGCATCCTCGGGCTGTTGCTCCAGCGCTTGCTGGTATTGCTCGAGGGCTGCTTGCAGCGGGCCGAAGTACAGGCCAATGGCGTCGGGGTCGAGGCCCAGCAGGGCATCCACGGCAGCAAAACGCACGCTTTGTTCGTCATCGTCCAGCAGCGGGCCGAGCACCAGGCTACGCTGCGCCGCCGGTAACAGGCGGCGGATACCGGCAATGGCCGCTCGGCGCACCAGCGGGTCGGCATGTTCCAGGTCCTGGCGGGCGAGCTTCAATGCCTGGGGCGAGGGGTAATTGGGCAGTTCGGCGTACAGTGCCGCACGCCGGATGGCGGGCAAGTCGTTACGTTGCAATTGCTGATACAGCACCCGTGCCGCACCGGGCTGGCCGTCGTGGGCCTGGCGCAACGCCTTGACGTAGCTGTGTGCCGGCAGGGTCGGTGCGGCTGGCGGGGTGTCGCGCCACAGGTAGCCGAACAGGGCCGATACCAGGATCAACAACAGCAGGGCGATCAGGTAGCGGTTGCGTCTGGGCATCGGACGGTCCGTGGCGGCGGGAAGGGCAGAGCTTGGGCCAGCTGGGGGGTAAATGCAACCGAGCCACCGTAGTTTGGGGCTGCTGCGCAGCCCATCGCCGGCAAGCCAGCTCCCACAGGAATTGCGCATGGCTTGAAATCAACGCTGTCGAGGTGGGAGCTGGCTTGCCGGCGATGGGCCGCAAAGCGGCCCCGCTTTCGTTTGCCATAAAAAAGCCCCGCGGACCAAGGCCTGCGGGGCAAACGGTTGGGGGAGGAGCCAACCAAAGGAGTCGTTCAAGCGGGGTGTATCAGTGTGCGCTGGCCACGGTTTCCGGTTGCCAGCCGCCGCCCAGGGCCTTGTAGATCGAGACAATGCCGCGGTACAGCTCGACTTCGCCCAGGGCCTGCGCATCTTCTGCGCTCAGCCGCTCACGCTCGGCATCGAGCAGCACCAGGTAGTCGACCGTCCCTTCGCGATAGCGGATCGAGGCCAGCTCTGCCGCCTTGCGGCTGGCATCGCTCTGACGCATCAGCGACAGCAGCCGCTGCTGGGTCTTGTCGTAATCGCTGAAGGCATTGGCCGACTCTTCCAGGGCCAGCAATACCTGCTGCTCGTAATTGGCCAGCGCCCCTTCGGCATCGGCCTTGGCGCCGCGAAGGCGGGCCCGCACGCTGCCCAGGTCGAAGGCCGCCCAGGTAATGCTTGGGCCCAGTGCCCAGGCATTGGCGGCCGAAGAGCCGATTTGGGAGCCACGCGCGGCGGTAAAGCCCAGGAAGCCGCTGAGGCTGACGCGGGGGAACAGGTCTGCCGTGGCTACGCCAACGTTGGCGGTGGCCGCCGCCAGTTGGCGTTCAGCGCTGCGGATATCCGGGCGGCGGCGCAACAGTTCGCCCGGATCGCCTACCGGCAACGCCTTGGCGATGGCCGGCAGGGCCTTGGGCGACAGGTCTACGCTGAGTGCCTCTGGACGCTGGCCGAGCAGGGTGGCAATGCGATGACGCGCCCGTGCCTGTTCAGCTTGCAGTTGCGGCACAGTGGCCTCGACCCCGGCCAGGCGTGCATCGGCACGCACCACGTCCAGGTCGTTGCCCACACCGGCATCGCGCAGGGTTTCGGTAATGGTCCGCGATTCCTGCTGGGTCTTGAGGTTGGCCAGGGCGATCTTCTCGCGCAACTGGGCACCGCGTAGCTGCCCGTAGGCATCGACCAGCTCGGCGATCAGGCTGACCTGCAACTGCTGCAAGTCGGCGGCGGCCGCCGCTTCCTGGGCTTCGCTGGCCTCGATCTGGCGCTGGATGCGGCCGAACAGGTCAAGCTCCCAGGCCATGTCCAGGCCCAGGTCGTAGCGCTCGCTGTTCACCCGCTGCGTGGTCTGGCCGGGGATCTGGCCCTTGCCAATGTCGCTGCTGGCGCGGCTGGTGACCACCGGGAACTGATCGTTCTCGGCGTCTTCACGGATCGAGCGGGCCGATTTCAAACGGGCGAAGGCCACGCGCAAATCACGGTTGCCGTCGAGCGAGGCCTGCACCAGCTGGTTCAGCACCGGGTCATCGAACTGCTTCCACCACAGGCTTTCGAAGCGGCTACGGTCGTAGGCCTTGGCCTGTACGTCGCTGCTCAACTGCGCAGGTTCGGTGGCCGGGGCCTGGTAGTCCGGGCCTACCGCACAGGCCGCGAGGGCCAGTGCCAGCAGGCTTGGGGTCAGGGGTTTGAGCAGGTTCATGCATGGTTCTCCAGCACTTGAACGTGTTCGGCCTTGCGGGCCTGGCGACGCTCGACGAAACGGCGAATCAGGAAGAAGAACACCGGGGTCAGGAACAGGCCGAACACGGTCACGCCGATCATCCCCGAGAACACTGCCACACCCATGGCATGGCGCATTTCGGAACCTGCGCCGGAGCTGAACACCAGTGGCACCACACCCATGATGAAGGCGATCGAGGTCATCAGGATCGGCCGCAGACGCAGGCGGCAGGCTTCCAGCACCGCAGCCAGCGGGTCGAGGCCTTTGGCCTGTTCATCCTTGGCGAACTCGACGATCAGGATCGCGTTCTTGCACGCCAGGCCCACCAGTACGATCAAACCGATCTGGGTGAAGATGTTGTTGTCGCCACCCGACACGATCACACCGGTAATGGCCGACAGCAGGGTCATCGGCACGATCAGGATCACCGCCAGTGGCAGGCTCCAGCTTTCGTACTGGGCAGCCAGTACCAGAAACGCCAGCAGTACGCACAGCGGGAACACCAGCAGTGCAGTATTGCCCGAGAGGATCTGCTGGTAGGTCAGGTCGGTCCACTCGAAGGTCATGCCGTTGGGCAGTTCCTCTTTCAGCAGTTTCTCGATCGCAGCTTCGGCCTGGCCAGAGCTGTAGCCTGGGGCTGCTGCGCCGTTGATTTCCGCGGTGATGAAGCCGTTGTAGTGCATGACCCGGTCCGGCCCGGAGGTGTCGCTGACCTTGAGGAAGGTCGCCAGCGGGATCATCTCGCCCAGGTTGTTGCGCACCTTCAACTGGCCGATCTGCTCGGCATCGAGGCGGAACTGCTGCTCGGCCTGGACGTTGACCTGGTAGGTGCGGCCAAAGCGGTTGAAGTCGTTGGTGTACAGCGAGCCCAGGTAAACCTGCAGGGTGTCGAAGATGTCGGTGATCGCCACGCCGTGGGTTTTGGCCTTTTCCCGGTCGATGGCCGCATCGACTTGCGGCACGTTGACCTGGTAGCTGGTGAACAGGCCTGCCAGCTCCGGCACGTTGTGGCTTTTGGCGATGATGTTCTGGGTTTCCTTGTACAGCGCTTCGTAACCCAGGTTGCCACGGTCTTCGATTTGCAGGCGGAAACCACCAATCGTGCCCAGGCCCTGTACCGGCGGCGGTGGGAAGATGGCGATGTAGGCATCCTGAATGTCGGCGAACTGGGCATTCAGTGCAGCCGCGATGGCTGCCGCGGACTGGCTCGGGTCTTTGCGCTCATCGAACGGTTTGAGCGGGGTGAACACGATGCCGCTGTTCGGGCTGTTGGTGAACCCGTTGATCGACAGTCCCGGGAAGGCTACCGAGTCGGCAACACCGGGCTGCTTCAGGGCAATTTCGCTCATGCGCTTGATCACCGCCTCGGTGCGGTCAAGGCTGGCCGCGTCTGGCAGCTGGGCGAAGGCCACCAGGTACTGCTTGTCCTGGGCCGGCACGAAACCGGTCGGGGTGGACGAGAAGCCCAGGTAGGTCAGGCCCATCAGGCCGGCGTACACGAACAGCGCGATGCCGCTGGAGCGGATGACCCGGCGCACACCGCCGACATAGCGGTTGGAGGCGCGGTCGAAGAAGCGGTTGAACGGCGCGAACAGCCAGCTGCCCAGCAGTTTTTCCAGGATGCGCGAGAAACGGTCCTTGGGTGCGTGGTGGTCCTTGAGCAGCACGGCAGCCAGGGCCGGCGACAGGGTCAGCGAGTTGAAGGCCGAAATCACGGTGGAAATGGCAATGGTCAGGGCGAACTGCTTGTAGAACTGCCCGGTAAGGCCAGAGATGAAAGCCGCTGGCACGAACACCGCGCAGAGCACCAGTGCCGTGGCGATGATCGGCCCGGTCACTTCGCTCATGGCCTTTTGCGTGGCTTCCAGCGGTTTCAGGCCCAGCCCGATATTACGCTCGACGTTTTCCACCACGACGATGGCGTCGTCCACCACGATACCGATGGCCAGCACCAGGCCGAAGAGTGACAAGGCGTTGAGCGAGAAGCCGAACAGGTGCATGACTGCAAAGGTACCGATCAGCGACACCGGCACAGCCAGCAGCGGGATGATCGAGGCACGCCAGGTTTGCAGGAACAGGATCACCACCAGTACCACCAGCACCAGTGCTTCGAACAGGGTGTGTACCACTGCTTCGATGGAACCGCGCACGAAGATGGTCGGGTCATAGACGATGCTGTAGTCCATCCCTTCCGGGAAGTCCTTCTTCAGCTCGGCCATTTTCGCCCGCACTTCGTCGGAGATCTCGATGGCGTTGGAGCCTGGGCGCTGGAAGATCGGGATGGCAACAGCCGGCTGGTTGTTCAGCAGCGAACGCAGGGCGTACTGGCTGGACCCGAGTTCGACCCGGGCGATGTCCTTCAGGCGGGTGATTTCGCCATCGGCACCGGCACGGATGATGATGTTTTCGAACTCTTCCTCGTTGACCAGACGGCCCTGGGTGTTGATCGACAGCTGGAAGCTGGTGGAGCCGGGGGCGGGCGGTGCGCCCAGCTGGCCTGCTGCCACCTGGCGGTTCTGCTCGCGGATTGCAGCGACCACATCACTGGCGGTGAGGTTGCGCGAAGCGGTCTTGTTCGGGTCCAGCCACACGCGCAGCGAGTAGTCGCCCATGCCGAACAGCTGCACATCGCCCACGCCGCCCAGGCGCGCCAGCTCGTCCTTGATGTTGAGGATGGCGTAGTTGGACAGGTAGAGCATGTCGTAGCGGTTGTCCGGCGAGGTCAGGTGCACGACCATGGTCAGGTCGGGCGAGGCCTTGTCGACGGTGATACCGATGCGGGTCACTTCCTCGGGCAGCTTGGGCTGGGTGCGGGTGACGCGGTTCTGCACCTGTACCTGGGCGTTGTCCAGGTCGGTGCCCAGGGCGAAGGTGATGGTCAGCGTCAGCTTGCCGTCAGCGGTGGACTGGGAGGACATGTACAGCATGTTCTCCACACCGGTAATGGCCTGCTCCAGCGGCGCGGCGACGGTTTCGCCGATGACCTTGGGGTTGGCACCGGGGAAGTTGGCGCGCACCACCACGGTGGGTGGCACCACTTCGGGGTATTCGCTGATCGGCAGCTGGAACAGCGAGATGGAGCCCGCGATCAGCAGCACCAGCGACAGCACCGCGGCGAAGATTGGCCGAGTAATGAAGAATTTCGAGAAGTTCATCGGTGTGGTCCCTTAACCGCGTGGCGCCTGGGCGCTGGCGACTTTCACGTTATTGCCCGCCACCTTCGGCGCCGGGTTGCTGGCCTCCAGGGCCTGGCGCTGCTGGGCGAGGGCGGCGAGGGTCTGTTCGCTGGCCATCTGGGTATCGATAGGGGTGACCGGCGAACCAGGGCGTACGCGTTGCAGGCCCTTGACCACGATGCGGTCGTCCTTGCCCAGGCCGCTGCGCACGATGCGCAGGCCTTCCAGCTTCGGCCCCAGCTCCACGGCGCGGTAGGCAGCCTTGTTGTCCTTGTCCATGACCAGCACGAACTTCTTGCCAAGGTCGGTGCCCACGGCTTCGTCGTTGATCAGCACGGCGTCGTACTGGGCGCTGCCCACCAGCTTCAGGCGTGCATACAGACCCGGGGTGAACTGGCCGTTGCTGTTGTCGAACACCGCACGGCCACGGATGGTGCCGGTGCGCGGGTTGACCTGGTTGTCGACGAAGTTCATCTGGCCCAGATGCGGGTTGCCGCTTTCGTTGGTCAGGCCCAGGTACACCGGGGTGCTCTGGCCACGCTGGCCTTCGCGTGCCAGCTGGGTGTACTTGAGGTACACGCGCTCGTCGGCGTCGAAGTAGGCGTAGACCTTGTCGGTGGACACCACGCTGGTCAGCGGGGTGACATCGGCGCTGACGATGTTGCCGGCGGTGAACTCGGCGCGGCTGACACGGCCACTGATAGGCGCGGTGACGCGGGTAAAGCTGAGGTTAAGGCGTGCCAGGTCGAGCTGGGCCTGAATGGCATCGACCCCGGCACGGGCTTCGGCGGCAGCGCTGCTGCGCGACTCGGCCAGCTCGGCGGAGATGGCGTTGCTATCACGCAGGCGTTCGCCACGGCGGGCCTCGTTGGCACTGCGAATGGCAGTGGCCTTGGCCTGTTGCAGCTGGGCTTCAAGGCGGCGGACTTCAGCCTGGAACGGGCGTGGGTCGATCTGGAACAGCAGGTCGCCTTTCTTGACCTGAGCGCCTTCGGTGAAGGCCACCTGATCGATCTGGCCGGAAACCCGTGGGCGTACTTCGACGGTTTCCGGGGCTTCGAGGCGGCCGGTGAACTCGTCCCATTCGTTGATCGGTTGCTCGATCACCTTGGCCACACTGACCTTTGGCGCGGCGGGAGCCTGCACGGCGTCTGGGGTTCGACCGCAAGCGCTGATCACCACCACTGCCAGGGCAGCGAGGGGAAAGCGCAAGGGTTTGAGTGATTGTTCCATGGAGAACTCCGCCAATGTATTAGTAGTGGGCGGAGTGTGAGTGTGTTGCGCGTGAGGCACGAATCGAACGGGGCGAAGGTTATTATCACGCTGAATGATATGTGTGGGGCATTCATCGATTTGCGGCATGGTTGGGGGCAGTGGGTGCTTGTCACGACATTTTCGGCGCCTGTGAGACCGAGCGCCAAAAATGTCGTGACAAGCGCGGCAGCCTAGCCTGGGCTTGGTGTCTCAATGAATGCTTGAAGCCAACTCGAAGATCGGCATGTACATAAGAATCACGATCAGGCCGATCAGCAGGCCGATGAACGTCATCAGCAGCGGTTCGAACAGTTTGACGAACCATTCCACCCAGCGGCCGATTTCCTGGTCGTGGAAGTCGGCGCAGCGCTCCAGCATCTCGCCCAGGTTGCCGGACTGTTCGCCGGCCCGCAGCAAGCGCAGCGACACCGGCGTAACCAGGTGCCCGGCCTCCAGCGCATCGGACAGCGGCAGCCCTTCGCCTACCCGCTGGCTGGCCTGTGCCAGGCCTTGGCCGGCGGCACTGCCGAGCAGGCCGCGCGCCATGCCCATGGCGGTGAGGATGGGAATGCCACCTTGCAGCAGGATGCCCAGCGAGCGATAGAAGCGCGCCAGTTCGTACATCATCAAACGTTGATGCAGCGCTGGCAGCCGGCGCAACTGACAGGATGCCCAGCGTCGTACCCGAGGGTGGCGGCGCAGCAGCCACAGCGCGGTGACGCCACCTGCAGTGCCCAGCGCCAGTGGCAGTTGCTGCGCGTGCAGGAACAGACCGATCTGCATCAATACCCGTGACAGCCAGGGCAACTCGGTGCCCATGCCTTCGAACACCTGGCTGAAACGCGGCACCACGTAGCCGAGCAGGAACAGCACCACGCCGCCGCCTACCAGCAACAGCAGCAAGGGGTAAACCGATGCGCCCACCAGCTTTTGCCGGACCAGGTCCAGGCGCTGGCGATAGCTGATGTAGCGGGCGAGGGCGTCGCCCAGCGCACCGGTGCGTTCGCTGGACTGCACCAGCGCCACATACAGCGGCGGGAACACCCGGGGTTGCTGGCCCAGCGCCTGGGACAGCGAGCGGCCTTCGTACAGCTGGCGCACCAGCTCGCCCAGCACCTTGCGTGTGGCCGCAGCGGGGGCTTTTTCTGCCAGGCTTTCCAGTGCGTCGATCAACGGCAGGCCGGCATTGAGCAGGGTCGACAGCTCCTGGCTGAACAGCACCAGGTCAAACGCCGCCTCGCGGCGCCAGGCCATGCCGCGCAAGGCGCCTCTGTTGCTGCGCAGGCTGAGCACGCGCAGGCCTTGGTCCTCAGCCTGGCGGCGGGCCTGGTCGGCGTCCTCGGCGTCGATCTGCAACTGCACCACACCCTGTCTGCCCAGGGCCTTGAGGCTGTAGCGCATGGCCGCTCTCCTTACTGCCAGCTGGTAATTTCGGCGTTTTCCCCGTCACCACCCGGCTGGCCGTCCTTGCCCATCGACAGCAGGTCGTATTCACCGCCGTTCTCGCCGGGCTGCCGGTAGATGTATGGGCGGCCCCATGGGTCTTGCGGCACGGCCTTTTGCAGATACGGGCCGGTCCAGCGAGCCTCGCCACTGGGGGCGACCACCAGCGCCTGCAAGCCTTGCTCACTGTTGGGGTAGTGGCCGACTTCCAGGCGGTACAGGTCCAGGGCCTTGCTCAGCCCCTCTATCTGCGCCCGTGCCACCTTGGCCTCGGAGCGGCCGAGCTGGCTGAAGTACTTGGGCGCGACGATGCCGGCCAACAGGCCGAGCACCACCAGTACCACCAGGAGTTCAAGCAGGGTGAAGCCACGTTGCGGGTTGGTTCTGCGCTGCATGGTGAAGCCCTCCACTGCATGGGAACACGCGTTGACAGGCACCATGCAACAGCCATGCACGTCTGCCTCGGGGCCTTGCGCCATGCGGCACAGGAAGCGGCACAGTGCTTGCGTCGTGGTCATTGACCTCGGGTTTTCCGGGGCATTTCCCCCACATCGGGGGCCACGACGAAGAGGCGACCGACATGCGTGGACTCATCCTCGGTTTGATCTGGCTGACGGCAGGGGCTGCCCAGGCTGATGTGTACATCTCAATCGATGCCAAGGGTGGCTACGTACTGACCAACGTTCATCGGCCCGGACGCCACTATGAAAAGGTGATCAACGAACCGCTGGCCCAGGCTGGCCCGGCCAACGCGCAGATGATCACTGGCCGCCCCTATGCCGAGGTGGTCGCCACTGCGGCACGCATCCACAATGTGCCCCCGGCGTTGTTGCACGCGCTGATCAAGGCCGAGTCCGGCTATAACCCCAAGGCCCGATCGCCGGCGGGTGCGGTGGGGTTGATGCAATTGATGCCCGATACCGCTCGCGAAATGGGCGTGGAAGACCGCCTGGACCCGGAAGACAACGTGCAGGGCGGGGCCCGCTACCTGAAGCGCATGCTGACCCTGTTTGACAACGACATCACCCTGGCCGTGGCGGCTTACAACGCGGGTCCGGATGCCGTGTTGCGGCGCGGTGCGGTGCCGCCGTATGCCGAAACCCGCCGTTATGTACCTGCGGTGCTGCGCGAATACCGCAAATTGCAAGGGTTGGCAGATGATTCACCTTTCTAGAGCTGCCTTTCAGGTCCATGCGATCTCTGTGGGAGCGGGCAAGCCCGCGAAGCAGGCGACGCGGTAGATGGCACCGGCTTCGCCGGTGTTCGCGGGCATGCCCGCTCCCACAGGGACCGCGTGTACGAAGTGAAAAAAACGTTACCCTTCGGCGGATGCCATCAATTTAACACTATGGTTTCCCCAACTCTGGGCTATAACCTTCTGAAGGTGCCCAGATGTGGAGTCCGCCATGGACATCGCCCCTCGTTCCGACGCCATCGAAGTGCCTGCCGGTAACGAGCTGGCTGCTCCACGCAAGCCGTTCAACCTTTTACGCTGGTATGCCTGGGTCAGCCTGGCCATCATCCTGTCGGTGGCTGCCGGGCTGGGGCTGATTTCCAGCCGTTTCATCATCGATGAGAGCGTGGAGCGCGATGCCTTGCTCACCGCGCAGTTCATCACCTCCATCGCCGACGCCGAAGTACGCCATGTGTCGATCCCCAACGTGCGCACCATGGGCGAGTTGCTAGACCCGCGCACCGACCGCAGCAACCTGCCCGATGTCGACCCGGATGCCCGGCGCAAGGCGCGCGGCGAGTTTCTCGACCATATCGCCCACCTGCCCGACATGCTGCTGGCCAATATCTATGCCCCGGACCGTACGGTGATCTGGTCCAGCAACCCGGCGCTGATCGGCAAGCTGATCAATGGCGACGACGACCTGGAGCGGGCCTTCGAGTACAAGATGCGGGTCTCGGCCAGCTACCATAACTTCGAACAGGCCCGCGCCGAGCAGAAATTCGTTACCCCGCCCGAGCAGTTGTTCATCGAGAACTACATTCCGCTGTTCGATGCCGATGGCGAGAACGTCACGGCGATGGTCGAAATCTACAAAGAGCCCCATGACCTGATCGTGCGCATCGAGCATGGCCTGATCCTGATATGGCTGGCTATTACCGTGGGGGCCGCGCTGGTCTACATCGGCCTGTACGGCATCATGCACCGTGCCGCGCGGTTGCTGGCAGTGCAGCAGAAGCGGCTGATCAACAACGAGACCTATGTTGCACTGGGCGAGGTGTCGTCGGCGGTGGCCCACAGCCTGCGCAACCCGCTGGCGAGTATCCGCTCAAGTGCCGAACTGGCCCAGGCGTTCGACGACGGCCCGGCGCAACGCCAGGTCAACGATATCATCAGCCAGGTCGATCGCATGTCGCAATGGATCCGCCAGATGCTGCAGTCATTGCGCCCGCTGAACGACGAGGCCGTGGCGGTGGACTTGCCACAGGCGTTGCAGGAAAGCTTGCAGACCTATGCCGTACCGTTGGCACGCAGTGGGGTAAGCCTTGACCTGCAACCGTTACCGGCAGTGCAGGTATTGGGGCACCCGGCGTTACTGCGGCAGGTGTTCAGCAGCCTGGTTGCCAATGCCCTGGAGTCGATGGAGCAGGGCGGGCGTCTGCGTATCGAGGTGGTGCGCCAGAACCGGCGCTGCCTGACACTGCGCCTGTCCGACAATGGCAAGGGCATGAGCGAAGAGCAGCAGCGCATGGCCTTCCGGCCGTTCTTCACCACCAAACAGGGTGGGCTAGGGGTGGGGCTGGTGCTGGTGAAACGCATCATGGAGCGCTTCGGCGGTTCGGTTCGGCTCAGCAGCAGCGAGGGCCATGGTACGCGGGTATCGTTGACGTTCCGCTTGGTAGCAAGCTTATAAAAAGCATTAGGTAAAATCTTTAACTTATTGATATTTAAATTTTTTATAAGGTTTGGGTGATAATTACCCAAATGTGGGGGTTTTTCCTTAGGCCGTATTTGTAAATGCGTTCTAAATTATTGATTTTTATTGATTTGTTTTTGGCTGGCTGAGTTCTTGCTACGTGATTTGCAGAGCGCAACACGCAACACAAGGCAGCTATCAGGCTGCCCAGGCGGGGTGCTTTCAATTGGCTGTTGGCCTTGAGGCATTTCTGAACGGACGCCCTGTGCGGGAACCACGCGATGCAGATGCTGGAAAACGAAGTTCGCGACAAGCCCGGTGCGACCGCCAGCGGTCTGGCTGTGCCATTGCGTGAGTTCAACCTGCTGCGGTGGTTTTCGGTCATCAGCCTGTTGATCATCACCGCCGTGGCGGGCGGGTTGGGTTATGTGTCAACGCGGTTTGTGGTTCGCGACAGCGTGCAGCGCGATGCCATGCTTACCGCGCAGTTCATTCAGGCCATGGCCCAGGCCGAGGTGCGCCATTCGCAGTTGCCGCCAGGCACCACCATGGGTGAGCTGCTTGACCCGCGTCTGGACCTGCAGCACCTGCAGTTCACCCCCGCACTGGCCGAGTCGACCCGGGTCGAGTTCCTGGACCATGTCGAGCACTTGCCAGATACCTTGCTGGCCAATGTCTACGCTCGCGACCGCACCATCGTCTGGTCCACCAACGTCGAGCTGATCGGCAAGCGGATAGAAGCCGATGGCGACCTCGACCGTGCCTTCCGGTCGCGCAAGGCAGTGTCGGCCAGCTACCACAAGGCCGAGGAAGATCGCGAAGAACAGAAGTTTCAGCGTGAACCGCGCTACCTGTTTATCGAGAACTACATTCCGCTGTTCGACAGCCAGGGCGAGCAGGTATTGGCCATGGTGGAAATCTACAAAGAGCCACAAGACCTGGTGCGGCGCATCCAGCGGGGTTATGTGCTGATCTGGGCCTCGACGCTGGTGGGCGGGGCGCTCATCTATTTCGGGCTGTTCTGGATCGTGCGCCGGGCGGCGCAGATGCTGCATCTGCAACAGGACCGGCTGGTGGCCAGCGAAACCTACGTGGCACTGGGCGAAATGTCGTCGGCGGTAGCCCACAGCTTGCGCAACCCACTGGCCAACATCCGCTCAAGCGCCGAGCTGGCCCAGGAAACCGCCAACGCTGCCGCGCAGAAGAACATCACCGATATCATCGGCCAGGTCGACCGTATGTCGCGCTGGGTACGCGACCTGCTGGTGTCGTTGCGCCCAACCAGCGACGAACCCGAAGCCGTGGACCTGGTGGCAGCCATCGAAGACACCCACCTGGCTTTCGCCCAGCAGATTGAACGAAACGGCGTGCGCTTTCATTTCGAGGGGCCTGACGTGCAGTGGGTAGTCAGCCAGCCGTTGCAGCTGACGCAAATTCTCAACAGCCTGTTTTCCAACGCCTTGGAGGCCATGCCCTGCGGCGGTATGTTGAATGCCCAGGTCAATGTGCAGGGTGGCCTGCGTGCCGAATTCGTGCTCACCGACACGGGCAAGGGCATGAGCCAACAGCAGGAACGGATGGTGTTCAAGCCGTTCTTCACGACCAAACAGGGTGGCCTCGGTGTAGGCCTGGCCCTGGTCAAACGCATCATGGAACGTTTTGGCGGCTCGGTCAGCCTGAGCAGCCGCGAAGAGGAAGGAACCCGCGTCAGCCTTACATTCAATATCGCAGCGGGAGGGGACCATGGAGCACAGCATCCTGGTAGTCGAGGATGATGAAATTCTCGCCGACAACATTCGCACCTACCTCAGCCTCAAGGGCTACGAGGTCACCGTATGCCATAGCGCGGAGCTGGCGCTGGAGCAGATCAAGCGGGCCCAGCCCGACGCGGTGCTGACCGACAACTCGCTGCCTGGCATGAGCGGGCACGACCTGCTGCGGACCTTGGTGGCACAGGTGCCGGACCTGAAAGTGATCATGATGACCGGCTATGGCAATGTCGAAGATGCCGTGCAGGCGATGAAGGAGGGCGCCTTCCATTACCTGAGCAAGCCCGTGGTGCTGGCCGAACTCAAACTGACCCTGGACAAGGCCCTGGCTGCCGAGCGCATGGAGCGCACGCTGTCGTTCTACCAGGAGCGAGAGGCGCAGAAGTCCGGGTTGCAGGCGTTGATCGGCGAGTCGCCAACGATGCTGACCCTCAAGCACACCCTGCGCCAGGTGCTGGATGCCGAACGGCGGATGGCCAGTGACGACCTGCCACCAGTGCTGGTCGAAGGCGAAACCGGCACCGGCAAGGAACTGGTGGCC
Organism: Pseudomonas sp. LLC-1; assembly: GCF_002992185.1. Lineage (NCBI taxonomy): Bacteria > Pseudomonadati > Pseudomonadota > Gammaproteobacteria > Pseudomonadales > Pseudomonadaceae > Pseudomonas > Pseudomonas sp. LLC-1. The sequence goes on from NZ_LUVY01000017.1 coordinate 264,802, forward strand.
CGCGCCCTGCATTTCGATGGCACGCGCAGCAAGGGGCCGTTCATCGAGTTCAACTGCGCCTCGATCCCGGCCAACCTGCTGGAGGCCGAACTGTTCGGCCACGAGAAGGGTGCATTCACCGACGCCAAGGAGCGCCGGGTAGGCTTGGTGGAGGCGGCCGATGGCGGCACCTTGTTCCTCGACGAGATTGGCGAGATGGACCTGGTGCTGCAGGCCAAGCTGCTCAAGCTGCTGGAAGACCGCAGCATCCGCCGGATTGGTGCGGTGAAGGAGCGCAAGGTTGACCTGCGGGTGATCAGTGCCACCAACTGCAACCTGGAGCAGATGGTGCAGCAGGGCAAGTTCCGCCGCGACCTGTTCTTCCGCCTGCGCATCATTGCCCTGAAGGTGCCGCGCCTGTATGCCCGTGGGCAGGACATTCTGCTGCTGGCCCGGCATTTCCTGGCCCACCATGGCCGGCGTTATGGCAAACCGAACCTGCGTTTTTCAGCCGAAGCCGAGAGCCTGATGTTGGGCTACAGCTGGCCAGGCAATGTGCGCGAACTGCGTAACATGCTGGAGCAGACCGTGCTGCTGGCACCGAACGAAGTGGTGCAGGCGCACCAGCTGAACCTGTGCATGACGTTGATCGACGAGCCATTGGCCGCTCAGCAGGCGCCGGCAATGTTCGAGATGCCACGGCACGAGCCGGAGCCGGGCACCAGCCTGCCCGACATGGAGCGCGACCTGGTGTGCAAGACCCTGGACCGTACCGACTGGAACGTGACCAAGTCGGCGCGGATGCTGGGGCTGTCGCGGGACATGCTGCGGTACCGCATCGAAAAGCTGGGGCTGACGCGGCCAGACAAGCGCCAGTGGTGACCTTCGGCCATATGGGCGTGAGCCGGTCAGGGTTGCCAATGCGGGTTTCGCGTTGGCAACCCACGCCCACGGCAGTTACACCACCAGCGACAACAACATGATGAAGATGATGCCGACCACCGAGAGAATGGTCTCCATCATGCTCCAGGTCTTGAAGGTTTCTGCCACGGTCATGTTGAAGTATTGCTTCACCAGCCAGAAGCCGGCGTCGTTCACATGCGACAGGATCAGCGAGCCGGCACCGGTGGCCAGTACCAACAGCTCACGGTTCACCCCCGGCACCAGGTCGATCACCGGCGCAACGATGCCCGCACCGGTAATGGTGGCCACCGTGGCGGACCCGGTAGCGATGCGGATCACCGCAGCCACCAGCCAGGCCAGCATGATGGGTGAAATTTCCGCCTGCACGGCCATCTGCCCGATCACGTTGCCCACGCCGGTATCCACCAGCATCTGCTTGAAGCCACCGCCGGCACCGACGATCAGCACGATGGCTGCGGTGGGGGCCAGGCTCTGGTCGAGCATCTTCATGATCTGCTGGCGGTTGAAGCCGCGAGCCGAACCAAAGGTGTAGAAGGCCAGCAGCAGGGCGGCGAGCAGGGCGGTGATCGGGTGGCCGATCAGGTCCATCCACTGGCGCACGATGTGCTCGGCCGGCAGCACCACGTCGGCGAAGGTTTTCAGCAGCATCAACGCGACTGGCAGCAGTACGGTGATGAGGGTGATGCTGAAACTGGGCAGGTTGCCCTGGTCGGACTCCTTGGCGATCTGGTCCATCAGTTCCTGCGACGGGTTGCCCGGGATGTAGCGGGAAATGAAGTTACCAAACAGAGGGCCAGCGATGATTGCGGTGGGCAGTGCGACGATCAGGCCGTAGAAGATGGTCTTGCCGATGTCAGCGTGGAAAATGCCGATCGCCAGCAGCGGGCCCGGGTGTGGCGGGACCAGGCCGTGCACCACGGAAAGGCCGGCCAGCAGCGGAATGCCGATCTTCACCAGCGACACCCCGGAGCGGCGGGCAACGATGAACACCAGCGGAATCAGCAACACGAAGCCGATTTCGAAGAACAGCGGTATGCCCACCAGGAACGCGGCGAACATCATGGCCCAGTGCACGTTCTTCTTGCCGAAGGCGCGGATGAGGGTTTGCGCGATCTGGTCGGCGCCCCCGGAGTCGGCCATCAGCTTGCCGAGCATGGTGCCCAGGGCAAGCACGATACCGACAAAGCCCAGCACGCCGCCAAAACCGTCCTGGAACGATTTCATGACCTTGGCCACCGGCATGCCGGAGGTCAGGCCCAGGAAGCCGGCCGCGAGGGTAAGGGCGACGAAGGGGTGCACTTTGAAGTGGGTGATCAGCAGGATCAGCCCGACGATGGTAACCAGCGCGTCGAGCAGCAGGAAGGTATCAGTAGCCAGTCCGAACATGGTTTGAAGGCCTCGGTCTTATCGTTGTTTTGGGCGTAGCTTTTTGGAACTTTTCCCGCGTTTGCGGGTTGGGGTAGCGCTGTCTTTGGTGAGCCGGAAAACCGCCAGGGTCAGGCGGTTTGCGCCAGCCCCTGCTCACCGCAGCGCTTTAGCCAGCGGTCCACCGCTTCGGCCAGCGCTTCGACGGGTTGGGTCGCATCCAGTGGCAGGGTCAGTGGCTCGCCGCGTGGCGACTCCAGGGCAGCGAACTGGCTGTCGATCAGGCTGGCCGGCATGAAGTGACCGGGGCGGGCCCGCACGCGTTTTTCCGCTTCGGCAGGTGACAGTTCGAGGAACACGAACACCAGCCCGGGCATGGCATCGCGCAGGGTGTCGCGGTAGCGGCGCTTGAGTGCCGAGCAGGTCAGGATCGGGCGCTCCCCAGCCTGGGTGGTGGCCTGCAGCTCCTGACCGAGGCGTACCAGCCAGCCGGCGCGGTCGCCATCGTCCAGCGGGATGCCAGCGCTCATCTTGCGGATGTTTTCGGCAGGGTGGAAAGCGTCGCCTTCGATCAGGCGGCCGCCGCTTCTGGCAGCGATGGCGGCGCCGATGCAGCTTTTGCCGCAACCGGCCACGCCCATCACCACGATGGCGGACAGGGGAGAATTCATCAGTACCTCCTGCGGGGTGAGATAGCGCTGTCTCGTCATCGACGAACAGCCACCTCCCCGGTGTTATTGGTCTTGTCCCTACGCAGTATGGACGCCTGGTGGCGAGCGCGTGATGGCTGCTACCAAAGATTACATTGCCTGCGTCCTGAGACAGCGCTACCTTAGTGGCCGTTCCCTCTCCTTGCAAGTAGTAAAATTACAACATCCATGTCCCGCACCGGCTCCCGCACTACAGGTCGTCCCACCCTGGCAGAAGTTGCCAGGCTTTCCGGGGTTTCCCCGATTACCGCTTCGCGTGCCTTGCGCGGGGTCAGCACGGTTGCGCCGGAGCTGGTGGAAAAGGTTGTCGCCGCAGCGGCAACCCTTGGCTATGTCGCCAACCCGGCGGCCCGGGCGCTGGCCTCGGCGCGTAGCCAGTCGGTGGTGGTGTTGATCCCGTCACTGTCCAACCAGCTGTTCATCGATACCCTGGAAGCCATCCACGAGGTCATGCGCCCGCGTGGGCTTGAGGTGTTGATCGGCAACTATCACTACGACCTTGCCGAAGAAGAGAACCTGATCCGCAACTATCTGGCCTATCAGCCTTGCGGCATGCTGCTGACCGGCTTCGAGCGCAGCGATGCGGCGCGCCAGATGCTGGCCGCCAGTGGTGTGCCTTGTGTGCACATGATGGAGCTCAATGGCGAGCCTGGGGCATTGTCGGTTGGTTTCTCGCAACAGCAGGCCGGGCGTGCTGCTGCCCGGCACCTGATCGAGCGCGGGCGCAAGCGCCTGGCATTCATTGCCGCGCAGCTTGACCCACGGGTGATGCAGCGGGCCGAAGGTTTCCGCCAGGCGCTGGCCGAGGCCGGTTTGCAGGCGACCGAGCTGGAGGTACTGGCACCGGAACCTTCATCGATTGCACTGGGCAGTGCACTGTTCAGCCAACTGATGCAACAGGCGCCGGATGTCGACGGTATTTTCTTCTGCAACGACGACCTGGCTCAGGGGGCGGTGCTGCAGGCCTTGCGCCAGGGGGTGGAGGTACCTCGCCAGGTGGCAATGGTCGGGTTCAACGATTTGCCAGCCTCGGCGCACATGGTGCCGCGGCTGACATCGATTCGCACGCCCCGGGCTGCCGTGGGGCGTGGGGCGGCGCAGGCGTTGCTGGCGTTGCTCGATGGCAAGCGGGTGCCGAACGCGCAGCAGGACTTGGGCTTCGAGTTGATGGTGCGGGAGAGCTCCTGAGTTTCACGCCAGGGCGGTAGGCGTGTCAGGGCGCTTGGTAATGAAAATGCAGTAATTACAAAGTGATAGCATTGTGCTTGCATGCTAATGATGGCGATCTATGCTCATGAAACCGCGCATAAAGGAGCCCGGCGTCATGTTCGATTTCCACCGCAAGTCCGATTTGGTCGAGATCCAGCGCAGCCAACAGGCTTTGGCCACCGCACAGGCCAAACTCGCCGCTATCAGCCGCTCCATGGCGATGATCGAATTCGCTCCCGATGGCACCATTCTCGATGCCAATGAGCGTTTCTGCCAGGCCATGGGTTACAGCGTTGACGAGTTGCGTGGCAAGCACCACCGGTTGTTCTGCGAGCCAGACTACGCAAAAAGTGCCGAATACCAACAGCTGTGGCGTGAACTGGGGCAGGGCAAGGCTATCAGCGGTACCTTCGAGCGCCTCGACAAGGCCGGGCGCGAGGTGTGGCTGGAGGCCAGCTACATGCCGGTGCTGGACGAGCAGCGTCAGGTCACCAGCGTGATCAAGGTGGCCGCCGACATCAGCCAGCGGGTGGTGCAGGAGCATGAAAGCGAAAACCTGCTCAAGGCCATCAGCCGCTCCATGGCGGTGATCGAATTCACCCCCCAGGGCCGGGTGATCAAAGCCAACCAGAATTTCCTCGACACCATGGGCTATCGCCTCGACGAGGTGGTTGGCCGGCATCATGGCCTGTTCTGCCTGCCGCATGAGCGCGAGTCGGCCGAGTACCGCGAGTTCTGGGCGTCGCTTAACCGTGGCGAATACCATTCGCACCGTTTCGAGCGTATCAACAAGCAGGGGCAAATGGTCTATCTGGAAGCCTCCTACAACCCCATTTTCGACAGCAAGGGGCGCTTGAACAAGGTCGTTAAGTTCGCCAGTGACATTACCCGCCAGGTCTGCACCCAGCAGAACGCCGCCGATGCCGCCCATGCCAGTTCCATGCAGACCGACGCCTGCGCGCGCAAGGGCACAGAAGTGGTGCAGCAGACGGTGCAGGTGATCGAACAGATTTCCCAGGAGCTTAACGACGCCGCACGCAGCATCGATGCGGTCAGCAAGCAATCGGATGTGATCGGGCAGATCGTGCTGACCATTCGTGGCATCGCCGACCAGACCAACCTGCTGGCCCTGAATGCCGCGATCGAAGCCGCCCGTGCCGGCGAGCACGGGCGAGGCTTTGCGGTGGTGGCCGATGAGGTGCGTAACCTGGCGGCGCGAACCAGCAAGGCCACCCTGGAGATTGTCGATGTGGTGCGGCAAAACCACGACCTGTCGCTACTGGCGGTAGCCAGCATGCAGTCGAGCCTGAACCGCACCGGTCACGGCGTGGCGCTGGCCAACGAAGCGGGTACGGTGATCATGGAAATCCAGCAAGGCTCACGGCATGTGGTGGATGCCATCAGCCAGATCAGCTCGACGCTGCAATTGCATTGAGCGCATCGCGCATTTCGTCAAGCAGGGCTTGCAGGCTGGTTTGCAGCAGCGCGCGCTGCTCGACCGTCGGCAGCCCCTGTGTGTGAGCCAGCTCGATGGCTTCGCAGTCCTTGACCACGGTGCGCACCCTGATCATCTTGGCGCCACCCTTGATGCGATGGGCCAGGGCCCGCACGGCCTCGTCGGTGGCGTCTGGTGCCAGGGCACGCAAGGCGGCCAGGTCTTCGGCGACGCTTACCGACAGTTGTTCGAGCAAATGCCGCGTCAGCTGTTCGTCGTCCTGGGTCAGGTGGCGCAGTTCAGCCAGGTCGAACCCGCTATGGCGTGTTGTCGGTGTTTTCTGTTGCTGAGGGCGGACCTGGGGCAGATGGGCCTTTAGCGAACGTAGGCCAATCGGCTTGAACAGGCATTCGTCCATGCCGCTGGCCAGGCAGCGGGCGCGTTCCTCCGCCTGGGCATTGGCGGTCACGCCGAGAATCCTGCACGCTGGCAGGCCGCGCTCACTCTCCAGGCTGCGAATGCGCCGGGTCAGTTCGTGGCCGTCCATGACGGGCATGCTGCAATCGGTAATCACCAGGTCGAAGCGCGCTGTCTGCCAGCGTGCCAGGGCGATTTCGCCATTTTCCGCCAGGGTCACGCGGTGCCCCAGGGTATGCAGTTGCCGCTCCAGCAACAACAGGTTGGCGGGGTAGTCGTCGACCACCAGAATGTTGAGCGGGCCGCTAGTGCTTTCATGTGCTGGCGGGTCTTGCTCGGCCTGTACCGGTGCCGCACAGGTGGGCAGCTGCAGGCAGACTTGCACCCGGGTGCCGACGCCTTCCACGCTCTGCAGGCTCAAGGCGCCGCCCATCAATTCGGCGAGGGTACGGCTGATGACCAACCCCAGGCCTGCGCCTTGGCGGGCCCTTGGGCCATCGGCCTGAACAAACGCATTGAACAGCCGGGCCTGATCGGCAGGGCTGATGCCGATACCGGTGTCGCGCACATTCAGCTCGATTGCCAAAATGCCCTGGCCGGCAACCTTGGGCAGCAGCAGGCTCGCCTGCACTTCACCACGGTCGGTGAACTTGATGGCGTTGCTGACCAGGTTGGACAGAATTTGCTTGCATCGCAGCGGGTCAGCCTGCACCCAGACCGGTTCTGCCGGCAGTTCGCCGTGCAGGTGCAGGCCTTTGGCCCGTGCATTGCCCTCGAATACCCGCAGAGTGGCGCGCACCAGCTCTACCAGGTCGGTGGGCACTGGCTGCAGGCTGATGTGGCCGGATTCTATGCGGGAAATGTCGAGAATGTCGCCAATCAGCTCAAGCAGGCCGATTGCCGAGTCGTAAGCGGTCTGCAGGGTCTGGGTGTCGCAGCGGCCACCACGGCTGTCCTCCAGTGCCAGTTCCAGCAGGCCGATCACGGCATTCATCGGGGTACGGATTTCGTGGCTCATGGTGGCCAGGAACGTGCTTTTGGTCTGGCTGGCCTGTTCGGCGTCGTCCTTGGCCTGGCGCAATTGCTCAAGCAGCCCACGGCTCAACGCCAACTGTGCCTGCAGCGCGTGCTGCGCCTCTGTACGCTGGTTGATCAGCTTGCGCAGGTAGCTGTTCCAGAAAATGACGCCAGCCAGCAGCAGGGCCGACAGCACCAGCACCTGCAAGGCCAAGGTGCGGTAGTCGCGCCAGGGGCTGTCGCTGACCAGCGTGCTGGTACGCCAGCGGTTGATCAGTTGATCGAGCTCTTCGGGCGGAATGCTCAGTAGCGCCTTGTCGAGAATGGCCTGTAGCTGGGGCAGGTCGGCGGCGACGGCGAAGGCGGCAACGGCCGGTTCGTTGTCGAGCACGCTGGCGATGCGCAAGCGGTCCTTGAACACATGGCTGATGTAGTAGGCGGCATTGATATGGCTGCTAAGGGCAACGTCGGCGGTACCGTTGGCCACGGCCTCCATCTGACCGAGCGGGTTGTCCACTTCGACTATCTTCGCCTGCGGGTAGCGCTGTTGCAGCATGGCCCGTTGCGGTGAACCACGCACCAGGGCGATGCGCTTGCCGTTCATGGCCTTGGCTTGTGCGGGAGATTCGACGTCGCTGCGAGTGACAAACACGCGCGGGCTGACCAGATAGGGGCGGGTGAAGCGCAGTTGCTTCAAACGGTCAGCGCCATAGCCCAGCGCCCCGATCATTTGCGCCTCGCCTCGGGCCAGGCGGTCCACCATGGCCTGTGCTGAGGCACTTTCGACGGGGGTGAACTGCAGCCCCGTGCGCAGCGAGATCTGCTTGAGCAGGTCGAGGGTAATGCCACTGGGGCGATGCTGAGCGTCGTTGAAGGTCAAGGGGGCCAGCGAGGTATTGACCAACACACGGATGGTGGGGTTGGCGGCGATCCAGGCCTCTTCTTCTGCGCTCAAGGCAGTGAGATGGCGCTGCAGCAGCAGGCTGGTGTTACCACTGCTCCAGCGGCGCAGGATGTTCAGGCGTTCGCTTTCGCTGATGCGCGCCAGCGCTTTGTCGACCAGCCGATGCATCCGTGGGTTGTCATCGGCCAGGGCAAAGGCGAAAGCCCCAGGGGCTACCTGGCAGAAGTGGTCAATCTTGAGCGTGCCCTGGTAACTCCTGCCAATCAGGAAGTCAGTGCTGATGGCATCGCCCAGGTACGCATCCGCCTCACCCAGCTCGACGGCTGCCAGCCCGGCTTGGGTCGAGCGGTACAGGCTCAGTTGCGCTTTGGGGTACAGCGTTCGAACGGCAGCGGCGGGCAGATAATGATCGACCATGGCCAGGCGCAGGCCGGCGAGGTCAGGTGTGCCTTTCAGGCTGTGCCCCTTGCGGGTGACGATGACCGGGAGGTCGTCGGCATAGGGGGTGCTAAGGCTAAGCTGAGCGTCAGCCGCCTCGAAGGCATTGGAACTGCCCAGCAGGTCGATGCTGCCTTCACGCAAGGCGGTGATCGCCTCGTGGCGGCTGTCGTAGCGCCGTACCTCGACGGGAATGCCCAATTGCTCGGCGATAATCCCGGCGTAATCTGCGCTAAGGCCTTCGTATTCGTGCTGACTGACGTTGATTTCAAACGGTGGATAGTCGGGCCGAGAGCTGCCCAGTACCAGGTGCTGGCGGCGCTGCAGCCATTGCCGGTCTTCGCTGGACAACGCCAGGGGGGCGGCGGCACTGGCCGAGCGCGCCAGCAACTGGCGGGGTTCGCTGCTGGCCAACAGACCGGCCGAGGCGAGTAAGCCGGTAGCCAGAAAGACGCTCGCCAGCAGGCGCTTCATGGTGTGCAAACGCTCAATACACGCTGTTGCGTTTGGCCAGGTCGACCATTTCCACCAGTGATTCAGTCTTGAGTTTTTCCATGATACGGCCCCGGTAGGTGCTGATGGTCTTGGCGCTGAGGTTCATGCAAGTGCCGATATTCTTGTTGTTCTCGCCGCGCGCCAGGCGCCGCAGTACCTCCATCTCCCGGTTGGAGAGGCTGGCCAGGCGCACGGGCTCGCTTTCCAGCGAATTGCTGTTGACCGACATCTGCGGAAAGGTCGAATAACCTTTGGTCAGGGCCTTGAGGGCAAACAGCAGCGCCTCGTGGTCTTCTTCTTTGGTGACGAAAGCGCCGATACCGGCATCCAGGCAGCGACGCACGTACAGGTCGGTGGCCTGGCCGGTCAATACCATGATCTTCGGCACCGGTTCCAGGCACTGCAGGCGCTTGATGACTTCCATGCCGTCCAGCCCCGGCAGGCCGATGTCGAGTATGACCACGTCCGGGCGCAGGTCGCGGGCCACCTGCGCCACTTCACTGCCATTGCCGACTTCGCCGACGACGTGGAAGCGCTCGCGTTCGAGCAGCATGCGCAAGGACAGCCGGACGATAGGGTGGTCGTCGACGATCAGCACGGTTGTCATGAGAAAAACTCCTGTCAGGATGTGGTCCGCTTCCTGGATCACTCAGGAATACGTCTGCAAGTGGGTTAATCGGAAGCGCTGCAAGATACGACCAATCCCGAAGTTTGGTAATGGCGAGTATAGAAGTGTTGAAAGTCCCTGCTCTTGTTGTTGAAAAATCCTACAAAAAACAGGAAAGACATCACCCTGTCCAAGCGGTGATGCCGGTTTTCTCCGGTCGGTCAGGCGCAGGCAGTGTGCGCTTTGTTCACGCGCTTGGCCGAGGCGGGGTTGTTGGCCAATGCCTTGCCGACCCGCGTCGGGCGGGCTACCAGCTGGCCCGAGCAGTTCGGGCAAAGGCCCTGCAAGCGGGTTTCGGCACAGGCGCGGCAGAAGGTGCATTCAAAGGAGCAGATCAGCGCATCGGGGCTGTCGCCGGGCAGGTCGGTATCGCAGCACTCGCAGTTGGGGCGTAATTCCAGCATGGGCGTAACTCCTGTTCGCAGGCGGGAACCTGGAGTCTGCTACGCCCACGGCAAGGCTGGCAATGCTCAGTCGGCAGGGCGATACAGGTGGGCGTGCCCAGCACGGTACAAGGCCGACTCGGCGAATGGCGTATCCCCCAGCACATGACCCACCAGGATCAGTGCCGTGCGCCGGAAATCCTTGGCCGCGACGCGTTCGACAATGTTGCCGAGGTTGCCACGTACCCAGTCCTGGTCAGGCCAGGTGGCCCGGTGTACCACCGCTACCGGGCAGTGCGCGCCGTAGTGCGGCAGCAGCTCTTCGACAATGCGCGAGAGGTGCTTGACCCCCAGGTGAATCGCCAAGGTGCTGCCATGGCGCGCCAGGTCACCCAGTTGCTCGCCGGGCGGCATGGGCGAGCTGTCGCCGTAACGGGTGAGGATCACCGTTTGCGCCACCTGCGGCAGGGTCAGTTCGCAGCCGAGCAGGGCGGCGCTGGCTGCTGTGGCGGTGACCCCAGGGATGATCTGGTAATCGATGCCCAGCGCCTGCAGGTGGCGAATCTGCTCGCCGATGGCGCCGTACAGGCCAGGGTCGCCGCTGTGTACACGGGCTACATCCTTACCTTGTTCGTGGGCGGTGCGCATGACGCTGACAATCTGTTCCAGATGCAGTTCGGCGCTGTTGATCACGGTCTCGGCCTGGTGGCCTTCGAGTACGGCGGCGGGTACCAGTGAGCCGGCATAGATAATCACCGGGCACTGGCGAATCAGCCGTTGGCCCTTGACCGTGATCAGTTCCGGGTCGCCGGGACCGGCGCCGATGAAATAGACCGTCATGGAAAGTCCTTGCAGGAAAGAGGGGGAAGCGCTCAGCCGGCCAGGGCGAGGGTCGCCGGGCCCAGTACCTGGCGGGCCAGCAGCAACCTGGCCGTGCCAAGGTGCTGGCTGGCCATGGCCAGTGCCGCGCTCTCGGCCACGCCCCAGCAGCCGCTGTGGGCATGGGCGGCGGCGGAGCGGTGGCTGAGCAGGGGTTCGTATGGTTGCAGTTGCACGCTATGGTACAGCACCAAGGGCAAACCAAGGTGTTCGGCCAGCTGTAGCAAGCCAGGTTCGTCGGCCTTCAGGCTGATGCTGGCGATACCGCGCAGGTCGGCCAATGCCAGGCCCTGGTTGTCCAGGGCCTGGTCCAGCAAGCGTTGCAGGGTATCCGCCGGGCAACCCCGGCGGCAGCCGAAGCCGGCGTAGAAGGGCGGCATCAGGCCCGGCTGGAACGGCGGAACAGCCAGGCGCTGAGCAGGCCCAAGGCCAGCCAGAAGGCGGCGTTGGTCAGCCAGGAGGCCACTTTGAACTGGGTTTCCAGTGCTTCGGGGGCCAGGCTTTCATGCACGTCGGGTTGTGGTGCGCCAATCACATGGGGGATTACCAGCAGCACGGCGCCCAGCGCTTTCAGCAGCCAGTGACGAGCGAACACCAGCAAGGCCAGGCCCAGTGCGGTGGCACTGGCTGTGCCGATCCACCAGGCCTGGCGTTGCCCCAGGTCGGCGGCTGCCGTACCGGGCAGTTCGGGTGGCAGGCCCAAGGTCGGGGCAAGGCAGAACACGGCGAAGCCGGCCAGCCCCCACCATGCACCCGTGCCGGCGCGCGTCGGCTCGCGCAGGCTGTACAGGGCGGCGAGGATCAGGGCGAAGCCGACCGCGACCACCAGGTTGCCGCCCGTAGTGGACAGCACACGTTGCCAGCCGTCTTCCGGTGACCAGGCTTCGGCGCTGTGCTCATGGGCGGGCACATCGCTGCCATGCTCGTGGTGGGCGGCAGGGGCCGAGGACTCGTAGGTTTCCGCCTCAAGAATCAGCGGGGCGACCCAGAAACTTTGCAGCAAAGTCAGCAACAGGGCCGCAAGCAGCCCGCTGAAGCCCGCGGTACGGGCAATGCGCGTGATCATCAGGCGTACTCAGTGGCAGGGGAAGGCGGCGCTGTGGCGGGTGTCGTGGGCGGCGTTATGCACGGCCTCGATGTGCGAGAAGCCGGCAAAGTACACCAGGCACAGGCCCAGCAGGCTGGCGCCGACGGCGGTGACGATACGTTGGCTGAGGGTGACAGGAGTGGCAAGGCTGTGTTGCTTGGCGCTGGTGACGGGCATGACGCGTTCCTCTGCTTTTTGTGGGCAATGGGCAAGCGCGGCAGCCCCGAGCGTAGTCGCCCAGGGGAATGCAACAGCGCCCGCCCACCGCGGGGTGTTCATGAACGCCAGGCCGGTCTCCGGGCTTGCGAGGAAGAGCAGGGCTCCTGGAAAGCGTCACCTTCCCATGCCGCATTACAAGGGCACAGTGGTACAGACGCTTCGCTCGCTTACCGTTGCGGGGGCAGCACCGGGATTATCCGGCCCTGTTGGAGGGCCTGCGACGCACCGGTTTCCCGTTTCACCCCCAAGGGGGCACCTGAACGTGAGGCATAAGGAGAGCATGGGGCGGGCGTTGCGTCAATTGCCTGGCTTTATTTACAGGATGTTTCAGGGGGGGGAGGGACCATTTACGGTCCTGGAATCAGAAACCATACGTCAGCTTGGTATACCAGTACCCGCCACCCGGGTGGAACGGCGGATTAGCATAACAGCCGTGCTCCACCAGGTCCGAAGGGGCAGATGAGGCAAGGGTTCGGGAGATAGGGGCATGTGCGCAAAGCTCCTGACGTGGTCGTGGTAGACGGCTTCCGTCAGGAAATGGGGGCAGTCTGGAGTGACTCTGGCGGGTGTGTTTTGCCTTAATCTTTGCTGTTGTGTTTTTTTGTAGATGTTAGCTACGCCCCCTAAGGTCTTGGTTTTTTTGAGGGAAAAAATGTTCTGCAGAGTAAACGCGGGGAAATTTTGTGAAATTGGGGTGGGGGTCTGGGAACAACCCTGGGAACGGCTTAGAGAGTACGCCTAGGATAAATCTCCCTGGTTTTGGGTGCTCAGTAATTGATGTGTATATAATTCCAGGGTAAGCGTTGGTTTTTATCTTGTTAAGGCTCGAGAACTCTTGTGCAAATATGGGTTTTCCAGTCGATGGCAAACCGCTCATGCAAGTGGCAAAGATAGCTTTTCGATAGTTGGTTACCTTGATGTTATTGCTTTTAAGCCAGTCTGTGAAACCTTTTGCAGTCAACTGTTCTGTGCCGACCTGTATTGCATCGGTACTGGCGTGGCTGTGAATAACCAATGCCGGCTTCTTAAAAAGGCCTCCTTTGGATTTGTATATCCCATATTCCTGATCGAAGGCTTTAAGTCTTTTCAGATTTTTTATGTAGTTGAATTTCTTCCCAAAAAACACACTCGGCAGTTGTGCGTTTTTCCCATCCGGGTCAATCAAGTTCACTGGATCATTGTGTACGTAAGCGTAGGCGCTGATGCCGCCTTCGCCAAAGGGACTGAAGCTGTCGGGGTTCAAAAATCGCATCAGTACAGTCGAGTACCAACGATATCCTGCACCTAGGCCATACAAGCCTGTAATGGCATCGCGGTGCTCACCCTTGAAACCAACCAGCAGATCTGTTGTTGGTTGATAAAAGCCAAAAGCGGAGTGAGACAGCAATTTAACGACATGGCAGCTTAACGTCACGGCAGGAGAAAGCATGCTGTCTGAGGCAATTAGACCAACGGAGGAACGTGCTCCGTGTTGAATGGCTAGCGCTTGACGGCCTTCATTGAATATGCGGTTGGTTGCGGCTGGAGAATTCAATGAAACTGGACGATCAGACTGATAAAAGATCAACACGATAAATACTCCTGCTTTTACTCCACCCTGAGGTGTTTTCCGCTGCCCCGCAACTGGTAAAAATAGTAGGCCGTGGGTCTGCAAAGCAGCCCTGCGAACCGCAACAGCAGGCAGGCGGTCGGAATAGCGGCAATGAACTCTCGCCTGAAATCACTGGTCAGGGTGTCAAACACCTGTGCCACTATCCCATGTACCACCACCTGCCCCTCACGCGCTCTCGCGGGCAATCAGCTCGCACGCCAACAGGTTCAGCCGCTGGACCTCACCGTCACACGCCAGCACACCCAGGTGCTGCAGCACCCGCAGCGCCGCCACTTCGCCAATCTCCCGGGAGGGCGGGCGCAGGGTGGTGAGGCTGGGCAGCAGCATGTTGGCAAAGGGGTAGTCGCCAAAGCCGACAATGGCCATGTCTTCAGGCAGGCGCAAGCCGGCGCGCTGGCCGGCCAACAGGGCGCCGGCCGCCAGGTTGTCATTGGCGAAGATGATCGCCTCGGGCCGTGGATTGCGGCGGATCAACGCTTCCATCGCCTGCTTGCCCGCCTCGAACGGCGCGCAGTCTGCCGAGGGCACGAACACCCAAGGCTCCAGCCCGGCTTCACCCAGTGCCTCGACATAGCCGTCGCGCCGCTCCAGCGCACTCAGGTCGCCAGCTGCACTGTTTTGCACGAACGCGATGCGCCGATGGCCCTTGTCCAGCAGGTATCGGCAGGCCTGTACACCCACTTGGTGATGAAGGAAGCCCACCTGCAAGGGCGCCCGCTCCGGGCGGTAGTCCCAGATTTCCACCACGGGTACATCTGCGTCGGCCAGCATCTTTTCCGTGGCCGGGCTGTGGAAATGGCTGGTCACCACCAACGCCGCCGGCGACCAGCCAAGAAACGCCCGCACCGCGCTTTCTTCCTGCGCTTCGCTGAAGTAGCTGGACGCCAGCAGCAACTGGTAACCATGCCGGTTGAGGGTATCGCTGAAGGCCTGGATGGTCTGGGCAAAGATCGGCCCGGAAATGTTCGGGATCACCATGCCCACGATGCGCCCGCGCGCTGAGGCCAGCCCCCCGGCGACCAGATTGGGCACATAGCCCAGCGCCTGCACGGCCGCTTCGATACGTTCACGCAACGGTGGTGAAACCTGGTCTGGCTGGTTGAAGTAGCGCGACACGCTGATGGCTGAAACCTCAGCAGCCCGCGCCACCTCGGCGAGGGTGACACGGCCTGCGCCGCGTCGCTTGCGGGGGGGATCCTTGGCCTGGCTCACCGGGCTGCCTCCTGTGGAAATGGCGCGATGGTAGCGCTAACGGATGAGCGATTGGCAAATAGCTTTATTGCATATAAATCTGACTTTTAAGTATTTGACGTGCTAAGCGATGGCCGCAGATACTTGCTCATGTTAGCGCTAACAAGCGCTGCTGTTGGCAAGCGCCTGCCACTCGCACGAGCGAGACCAGACAACCACAGCAACTTCGTGTCGGCCCCGTCAAATGGGGGCCTGGTCTGGTTTCCCGAGGCAGTGAGCACCATGCAGAAAAACCGTACACCTTTTCCCGCTACGCAACGTCGGCCGCTGGCCGCAGCCATCCTGTTGGCCGCTTTTGGCCAGGGCGCCCAAGCAGCCGAGCCTGCTGAAACAGGAGCTGCGCAGGCCACTGCACTGGGGGCGGTTACCGTGACAGCCACACGCCGCGAAGCCACATTGCAGGAAGTGCCGGTGGCAGTGTCGGTGATCGATGGCGAGCAGCTGGAGCGAGACAACCGCAACAACGTGGCCAGCATCGTCCAGCAGGTGCCTACCCTCAATTACCGCGCCGGGGCCTCGAACAAGGACACCTCGCTGTTCATCCGTGGCGTGGGCACCATTTCCACCTCGCCGGGCGTCGAGCCAACCGTGGCCACGGTGGTCGATGGCGTGGTATTCGGCCGCCCGGGCCAGTCGACCCTCGACCTGCTCGACCTGGAACGTATCGAGGTGCTGCGCGGGCCGCAGGGCACACTGTTCGGCAAAAACGCCTCGGCCGGCGTACTGAACGTGGTCAGCAAGGCCATCCCTGAACAGACCCAGGGCTATGTGGACTATTCGCACTTTGGTGGTGGCGACGAGAACCGCCTGCGCTTTGGCATTGGCGGGCGCCTGAGCGAGCAGTTCAAGGGGTCGTTAAGCACCCTGTGGGGCGACTATGACGGCAATGTCGAGAACGTTGCCAATGGCCACGACGTCAATGGCTACGAGCGCAAAGGCGCCCGCGGCAAACTGGAGTTCGAGCCCAACGAAGACCTGCGCCTGACCCTGATCGCCGACTACATGAAAGGCGAAGACACACTGCCCAGCGGTGTGATCACCAGCGCCAGCAGTGCCTTCGCCAGCCAGTTGCGTCCGGTGACGCCAAGCGCCCACAACCGCGACATCAACAGCGACTTCAAGACCCACGTCGAGGACGAGAACCAAGGGCTGTCGGCGCAACTGGACTGGCAGCTGGGCGACTTCACCCTGACGTCGATCAGCGCCTGGCGCGGCTGGGACAACACCCAGTACCAGGACGGCGACCGCCGCGCCGTGCTGCCACTGACCGCGTCCCACGACAAAGGCACGGTGGACTATGACCAGTACAGCCAGGAGTTTCGCCTGACCTCGCCCAAAGGGCAGTTCAACGAATATGTGCTGGGTGCCTTCTACATGCATGGCACGTCCAAAGAGACCTACCAGCGCCTGTCGGTCAACGGCGGTGTGGCCAACAGTGGCCGTGCCGACTATTCCACCACCAACGACAGTGTCGCGCTGTTCGGCGAGAACACTTTCAATTTCACTGACGACTTGCGTGCCATTTTTGGCCTGCGCTGGACCCACGACGACCTCGAATACGACCACCGCCGCGCCTCCACCTCGGCCACTGCTGTGACCGGTATTCAGCCCTCTACCGCCAGCTCGGGTTCGGTGGATGAGGACGGCTGGAGCGGGCGGACCGGCCTGCAATACGACTTCAACGACAACCTGACCGGTTACGTCACCTATTCGCGCGGTTACAAAGGCCCGGCCTACAACGTGTTCTTCAACATGCAGCCGCGCGATACCGAGGCGCTCAAGCCCGAGACCTCCGATGCCTATGAAATCGGTTTGAAAAGCACGGCGCTGGACAATCGCCTGACCGCCAACCTGGCCGTATTCCACACCGACTACGACAACTATCAGGCCAACTTCTACGACACCGTGGCCAACCAGGTGGTGACCCGCCTGGTCAACGCCGGCAAGGTCAAGACCCAGGGGGTGGAGCTGGATGCCAGCTTCCAGGCCACCTCGCGTCTGAAGCTGTCGACCGCCGTGGCTTACACCAAGGCTCGCGTCGATCACTTCAACTGCCCGGCGGGTGCGGCGGCCAGTTGCAACATCGATGGCGGCCGTTTGCCGTTCACGCCGGACTGGAAAACCTACCTGCGCGCCGACTACGTGATCCCGCTGGACAACGGCCTGGATGTGGAACTGAGCAGCGATTACAGCTGGCAGGACGCGGTGCAATTCAGCCTCGACCAGAACCCGGACACCGTGCAGGGCGCCTACGGCATCTGGAACGCCAGCATCGCCCTGGCCGACTACAACGACGGCTGGCGCGTGGCGCTGCTGGGCAAGAACCTGGGCGACAAGTCGTATGCGCAGATGCTGGCCAGTGGCGGTGACTACATCTACCGCTCGGTACCACGGGATGACGGGCGCTACTTCGGCGTGCAGCTGCGCAAGGACTTTTGAAACGGCGCAGCTTTTTTTGTGGGAGCGGCCTTGTGTCGCGAAAGGGCCGCAAAGCGGCCCCAGCAATATTTGCACCGACGCTGAAACTCTGGGGCTGCTACGCAGCCCTTTCGCGACACAAGGCCGCTCCCACAGGGATCGCGGCCTTTTCAGACAAGGAGAACAACATGCCCCGCCAAATGAACCTGGGTGCCTTCCTCATGGCCACCGGTCACCATGTGGCTGCCTGGCGCCACCCGGACGTACCCGCCGACCCGCTGGATTTCGCCACCTACAAGCGCACCGCACAAATCGCCGAAGCGGCCTGCTTCGATGCCTTGTTCGTCGCCGACAGCGTTGCCGCGCCCAGTGACCCGCTGGCCAGCCACAGCGCCCGCTCGGTGTACTTCGAGCCACTGACCCTGCTGTCGGCGCTGAGCGCGGTCACAGAACGCATCGGCCTGATCGCCACTGCCACCACCAGCTACAACGAGCCGTATCACGTGGCACGCAAATTCGCCTCGCTGGATCACCTGTCCGCAGGCCGTGCCGGTTGGAACATGGTTACCTCCGACGCCGCCGCCGAAGCCGGCAACTTCGGCCGCCAGGCGCATATCCCGCATGCCGAACGCTATGCCCGTGCCGGGGAATTCCAGCAAGTGGTGCAAGGCCTGTGGGACAGCTGGGCCGATGATGCGTTTGTGCGTGACAAGGCCAGTGGCCTGTTCCACCACCCGCAAGCCGTACGGGCCATCGACCATGTCGGCGAACACTTTCGTGTCAAAGGCCCGCTCAATGTCGCCCGCTCGCCACAGGGGCGACCGGTGCTGGTGCAGGCCGGTTCGTCCGAAACCGGCCGCGAGCTGGCGGCCCAAAGCGCCGAAGTGGTGTTCACCGCCCAGCCCAGCCTGGCACGCGCACAGGCCTTTTACGCCGACCTCAAGGGCCGCCTGGCCCGCCATGGACGGGATGAGCAATCGCTGAAGATCATGCCCGGCGTGTTCGTGGTAGTGGGGCAAAGCCAGGCGCAGGCCGAGGACAAGTACGAACAGTTCCAGGCGCTGGTCGACCCGCGTGTCGGGGTTGGCCTGCTTGGGCGCATGCTCGGCAACTTCGACCTTTCCGGCTACCCGCTGGATGGCCCGTTGCCCGAGTTGCCGCCGACCGAAGACGGCCAGCGCAGCCGCCAGCAGTTGCTCACCGAACTGGCCGGCAACGAGCAGCTGACCCTGGCCCAACTGGGGCGGCGCATTGCCGGTGGGCGAGGGCACTACAGCCTGGTCGGTACCCCGGTGCAGATTGCCGATGAGCTGCAAGCCTGGTTCGAAGGCAGCGCCGCCGATGGCTTCAACGTGCTCGTGCCGCACCTGCCCCTGGGCCTGGAAGACTTCGCCCGCCATGTGGTGCCCGAGCTGCAGCAGCGTGGGCTGTTCCGCCGCCAGTACCAGGGCCACACCCTGCGCGAACACCTGGGCTTGCAGCGCCCAGGCAACCCTTACTTTGCCGAACGAGGCCAACCATGAGCTACACCGCCAACCCCGAGCGCTATGCGCGCATGCCTTACCGACGTGTAGGCCGCAGCGGCCTGGTGCTGCCGGCCCTGTCCCTGGGCTTGTGGCACAACTTTGGCGATGCCACGCCTATCACCACGCAGCGTGCCTTGTTGCACACCGCCTTCGATGCCGGCATCAACCACTTCGACCTGGCCAACAACTATGGCCCGCCCTATGGCAGCGCCGAGATCAACTTCGGCCGGCTGCTGCGTGAAGACCTGCGCAGCTACCGCGACGAACTGATCATTTCCAGCAAGGCCGGCTGGGACATGTGGCCGGGGCCATACGGGCAGGGCGGCAGCTCGCGCAAATACCTGATATCCAGCCTGGACCAGAGCCTGGCGAGGCTGGGGCTGGAGTACGTCGACATCTTCTATTCGCACCGTTTCGATGCCGACACGCCGCTGGAAGAAACGGCCATCGCGCTGGCCGACATCGTGCGCCAGGGCAAGGCGCTGTACATCGGCATCTCGTCCTATTCAGCCGGCAAAACCGCAGAAATTGCCGCATTGCTCGATGAGCTGAAGGTGCCGCTGCTGATCCACCAGCCGTCGTACAACCTGTTCAACCGCTGGATCGAGCGCGACCTGCTCGACACCACGGATGCCTTGGGTGCCGGGGTGATCGTATTCACAGCGCTGGCGCAGGGCCTGCTCAGCGACAAATACCTGAATGGCATCCCGGCTGACGCCCGGGTGAACCGCGCGGGCGGCGGCTCTTTGCTACCCCAGCATTTGTCGCAAGCCAACATCGCCCGTGCACGCGCCCTGAACGACATCGCCCGTCAGCGTGGCCAGAGCCTGGCCCAACTGGCCTTGGCCTGGACACTGCGTGACCCACGGGTGACCTCTGCCTTGATCGGAGCCAGCCGGCCCGAGCAGATCACCGAGAACGTTGCGGCGCTCGACAACCTGGCGTTCACCGCCGAAGAGTTGGCTGCCATCGACCAGTACGCCGTGGAAGGCGGGATCAACCTGTGGGAAAAACCCTCGACCGACTGGAAGGAGTGACCGATGCGCGTGCTACGCCTTGCCATGCTGTTGTGGGTGGCCCTGGCCGGAGCGGCCCAGGCTGCAGACCCGGCGACCTTGCGAATTGGCTACCAGAAGGGCTCGATCAGCCTGGTGCTGGCCAAGCAGCACCGTCTGCTGGAGCAGCGATTTGCCAATACCCGCGTTGAGTGGATCGAGTTCCCGGCCGGCCCGCAGATGCTGGAGGCATTGAACATCGGCAGCCTCGACATCGGCTCGACCGGTGATATCCCGCCGATCTTCGCCCAGGCTGCCGGTGCCGACCTGTTGTACATCGGTGCCGAGCCGGCCAAGCCCCAGGCCGAGGTGATCCTGGTGCCGAAGGACAGCCCGATCAGCGCAGTGGGCGAACTCAAGGGCAAGCGCATTGCCCTGCAGAAGGGTTCCAGTGCGCACAACCTGCTGTTGCGTGCCTTGGCCAAGGCGGGGCTTGGAATTCGCGATGTTCAGCCGGTGTACCTGGCACCCGCCGATGCCCGGGCGGCGTTCGAGCGGGGCAGTGTGGATGCCTGGGCGATCTGGGACCCGTTCTACTCGGCCATCGACCTGGAGGGTAAGGCGCGGCTGTTGGCCGACGGCCAAGGGTTGGGGCTGATCGGGCCGTTCATGCTGGGCTCACGGGCCTATGTTGAAGCCCATGGCGCCTTTGTCGGCCAGTTGCTCGATGAAATCAGCCGGGCCGAGGCGCTGACCCGCAGCGATGAGGCTGGAAGCATCCGCTTGCTGGCGCAGTTCATGGGCTTGCCAGAGGCGGTGGTGCAGCGCAGTTTCAGCCACCGGCCGCCATCACCGGTGCTACCGGTGAGTGATGAAATCGTGGCGGCGCAGCAGCGCACTGCAGCGTTGTTCTTCGACAACAAGATCCTGCCCAAACGGGTCGACATTGCCGGGGCAGTGTGGCAACGGGAGTAACTTGCCTGATTTGCACTGGCCACTATGGGAGCGGCCTTGCGTCGCGAAGGGGCTGCAAAGCAGCCCCCGACAACCTCACAGGCTACCTTTCCGCCTGCGTTCTTCCCGATCTACCCCTCTATCTTCAGCACTCATTTCTCACTTCAGAGATTCACAAATGAGTGTATTCACCGCCTATTTCTGCGGCACCGGCTCCCACCGCTTCGACGACGCCAACCCCGATTTCTGGAACGGCGAACTGGTCTCGACCCTGGCCAGCAACGATCAGGGCCGCGAATTCGCCCACTGGATCGCCGTCGACGGTCCCGGCAGCGGTAACCTTCAGGATGACAACCTGTTCGTCGAACCCGGCGGCTATTTCAACTGGACCGGCCAGTTGTTTGGCCGTGGTTGGGAAGAAAACGTCAACCATGTGTTGCAGGTGATCAAAGGCGAAAGTAACTGGCAGCGCACCCGATTGAGCGAAGAAGGGTACGAGCGACTGAAAGACGCTGGCGTACCTATCCCGGATGCTTGCGCCACGGCCTCCTGGTTCTGGCGTACCTACGAGTACGGTGACCGCCATCCGACACCGCAGGAACTGCAAGCGCGCATCATCAGCATGTTCCGCAAACCGCGCCTTCCGCTTCAGGTCAACCTGGTGGGCTGGAGCCGGGGAGGGATCAGTTGCCACATGCTGGCCAACGCCATGGCGCAAGACCCGGTGCTGCGGGACATACCGGTGAACATATTTGCCATCGACCCGGTACCCGGGATTGGCAATGTGCAAACCGAACGCACCACACTGGCGGCAAACGTGCGTGAATATATCGGCTTCTATTCGCGGGATGAGCGTTCCAAAGGGTTTGCCTGCGTGATCCCGTCCGTGGACAGCAGTACGCAGATCTGCATTTATCCGATGCCGGGTCGCCATGCCACGCTGGTGGGCAACGCGTCGGCCGATGGTGCGAGCGGCGGCGAGGCGCTCAAGGAACCCGGGCTGGTCGTTCGTCATTTCGCTGAAGTCTGCCTTTCCCGCTGGGGTGTTGCGCTGGACAAGCGACTGGCCTTGAGCGATAGGCAGCTCATGGAGTATCACCGGGCGATGACCGCTGCCGAAAGGCAGTACCACGCCATGCGCAGCGAGTCTTACACGGTGCTGACCGAGGGTGAGCGAGATGATCGGCTGGTGCATTGCGGCGAGGCTTGCACGCACTTCAGCAAGGTGTGCGGTGATGACTATGATCCGACCGAAGGCCTGGCTTTGACGCGTTGGGACGCGACTACCTACAAGGCGCTGCGGTAGCCGATGCGGGCGGCCGGATCAGCGGAAAAATATTTTGCATGGCCCCTCTATCCAACCGCCCCGGGTTCGATTGAAAATGGCGCCGCGGGCCAGCCCCGATAACAACAACCTTCCCTCCGTGACATCATGTCTGAATATAACCCTTGCCTTGACTGCGGCGCCTGCTGCGGGTACTTCCGTGTGTCCTTCTTCTGGGGCGAATGCCAGTCTGCCGGGGGCCTCGTGCCAGACGACCTGGTGGTGCAGATCAACCCCACCCGCGTTGCCATGATCGGCACCGATGCCAAGCCATGCCGCTGTGTCAGCCTTGAAGGCGAGATCGGCAAAGAGGTGGCTTGTACCATTTATGCCAACCGTTCCAGCCCTTGTCGCGAGTTCGAGGCGTCGTGGGAGGGTGGGGTGCACAACCCCAGCTGTGACGACGCGCGGGCGGCGTATGGGCTGCCGCCGCTAACGCCGCCAGGGGCGAATGAACCGCATTGGCCGGATGATGGGGCTGAGGTGGCCTGATCGGCTGCATCGGCCCCCTGACAGCGTTCGGGGCCGCTTTGCGGCCCATCGCGACACAAGACTGCTGCTGCAATTGACCGCGTAAACCCGAGGGATCACCCTTGGGCAAACGCCGTCAGCTTCTCGCCATCCAGCCGGTAGCGCACCCACTCATCCTGCGCCTCGGCACCGAGCTTCTCATAGAAGCCTATCGCCGGCTCGTTCCAGTCCAGCACGCTCCATTCCAGGCGGCCACAGTTGTTTGCCACCGCTTCGCGGGCAATGTGCCGCAGCAGTTGCCGCCCGGCACCGTCGCCTCGCTGCTCAGGCGTCACGTACAGGTCTTCCAGGTAAATGCCGTTGCGCCCGAGCCAGGTCGAATAGCTGTAGAAGTACACGGCAAAGCCGACTGCCTGGCCATCGCGCTCGCACATGAGGCTGTGCACCGTGCTGCCCTCGCCAAACAGGCTGTGCTCGATGTCGGCGAGGGTGGCAACCACCTCGTGGCGGGCGCGTTCGTATTCGGCCAGCTCGGTGATAAAGGCCAGAATCTGCCCGGCATCGGAACGAACGGCAGGGCGAATGGTGAGGCTCATGGTAACGGCTTCCTTGATCCGGGTTTGCAGTACAGTGATGTGTATTCACAAAATTTAATGCAACTGTACAGGTCGCAGGGAAGGGCGACTCCGCTAGTGTGACAGCACCTATAACGAAAGTGGAATGCCCGCCATGCTTGCCTCTGCCGACCTGCTGACCGCCTTCGTGCTGTTTGCCTTCGTGTCTTCCATCACCCCTGGCCCCAACAACACCATGTTGCTGGCCTCGGGGGTGAATTTTGGTGTGCGCCGCTCTATCCCTCACGCCTTGGGCATAAGCGTCGGCTTCATGGTGATGGTGCTGGCAGTCGGCCTGGGCCTGGGTGAGGTGTTCAAGGCCTGGCCGCCGCTGTACACGGTGCTGCGCTACACCGGCGCCGCCTACCTGCTTTACCTTGCCTGGAAAATCGCCACCTCCGGGCCGGTCGGCACGGCCTCGTCCAGCGCCCGGAAACCGCTGGGTTTCTGGGGGGCGGCGGCGTTCCAGTGGGTCAACCCCAAGGCCTGGGTAATGGCAGTGGGGGCGATCACCACCTACACACCTGCGCAAGGCTATGTGACGAACGTGATTGTGATCGCGGCGTTGTTCGCCTTGGTCAACCTGCCCAGCGTCGGCGTGTGGGTGATGTTTGGCAGCGCCTTGCGCACTCTGTTGCAGAACCCCCGCTGGCTGATGCTGTTCAATGTCCTGATGGCCTTGTTGCTGGTGATTTCACTGTACCCGCTGCTGTTTGTAGAATCAGCGTTTTCGTAGCCCCGCGAGTACAGCAAACCGATGCAGTTGATTCCCTGGTCCCACGAATGCTCCGAAGGTTTCACCCTGCGTGGCTGGCGAACCCCGGCCAGTGGCAAGCCGCTGCTGCATTTCTTGCACGGCAACGGTTTTTGTTGCCTGGCCTACCAGCCATTGCTGATGGGCCTTGGCGAGCATTTCGACCTGTGGCTTTGCGACGTTCAGGGGCATGGCGACAGCGATCACGGCGGGGTGTTTCGGGGGTGGAACCGTACAGCCGAGCTGGCAGTGGAAGCTTTTCAGGCCGGGCGTGGGGAGTATGGCGATATTCCCCGGTTTGCCGTGGGCCACAGCTTTGGTGGCGTGCTCACCGGGCTGATCCTGGCCAGTGAGCCGCAACTGTTTGCCCGTGCGGTGCTGCTTGACCCGGTACTGTTCAGCCGACGCATGATCGGTGTGATGGGGGCGGCTGCTCTGGTTGGCCTGCACCAACGCCATGCCCTGGCGCGCAAGGCTGCCAGCCGCCGTAGCCACTGGCCCGATCGCGAGGCAGCTATGGCCTCGCTGAAAGGGCGGGGCATTTTCAAGGGCTGGGCCGATGCGGCGCTGCTGGCCTATGTCGAACATGCCATCGGCGATTGCGGTGATGCCGTGGTACTCAAGTGCCGGCCTAGCCGGGAAGTGGAAATTTTCAGTTCGTTCCCCAAGCGCATGTGGGCAAACCTGGCCGCAATCAGCACGCCGACGCGGGTGTTGTATGGCGAGCAGACTTATCCCTTCGTGCCGCACTCAGTGAACCGTCTGGCGGCGCTCAACCGCAGCGTGACTGCACAGCAAGTTGCGGGTGGGCATTGTTTCATGCAGGAAGATCCGGCTGCGGCGGCTCAGCAGGTGCTCGCCTTCTTGCAGGGCTAACTGTTCCATGCATGGAACGATGCATGCCAATTCAGCTGGCTACCGCCTGATTGTCATCATTGATAAGGTTAACTCAGCCAAGAGAGGAGCCTTCTCATGAAACAGATTCTGGGTATCCACCGCAGCCCGCACGCCCATTGGGTGGGTGACGGCTTCCCGGTGCGCAGCCTGTTCACCTACGACAACCTGGCCAGTCGAATCAGCCCATTCCTGCTGCTGGACTACGCCGGTCCCCATGACTTCCCCCCCACCAACGCACGGCGCGGCGTTGGCCAGCACCCGCACCGCGGCTTCGAGACGGTCACCATCGTCTACCAGGGCGAGCTGGAGCACCGTGACTCCACGGGCGCTGGCGGCCTGATCGGCCCTGGCGACGTGCAGTGGATGACCGCAGCCAACGGCATCATCCATGAAGAGTTCCATTCCCCGGGCTTTGCCCGCAGTGGCGGTACGCTGGAGATGGTGCAGCTGTGGGTCAACCTGCCGGCGCGAGACAAGCGTGCAGCGGCCGGTTACCAGACGTTGCTGGCGCAGGACATCCCTGAAGTCACGCTGGACGGCGAGGGCGGTAGCTTACGGGTAATTGCCGGTAGCTACCGTGGGCATGCCGGCCCTGCGCGGACGTTTACCCGCATGGATGTATGGGACCTGCGGCTGAACGCCGGTGTAGCCCTGCAACTGCCGGTGGCCGCCGGGTGCAACGCGGCGCTGGTGGTGTTGCGCGGTAGCGTGCAGGTCAACGGTGAGCGCGAAGCCGGGCCATCAAGCCTGGTGCTGCTGGACCGGGGTGGCGAGGATGTAACGGTTGAAGCGCTGGAAGGTGCCAGCGTGCTGCTGCTCAGTGGCGAGCCTATCGATGAGCCGATCGTCGGTTATGGCCCGTTCGTGATGAACAGCCAGGCGGAAATCGCCGAGTCGTTCGACGATTTCCATGCCGGGCGGTTTGGGCAGATGCAGGATGAACGTGGTGGTGCGGCGCACTGAGCGGTAGCCCGCCATACTGAACGCTGCCAAGACCACTCGTCGCCAAGTGTGCGATTGCGACCGAACACACGGCCCCTGCTGGCAATCTTCCACTAAGGTGCTAAAGGATTCCCCGCATCATCATTGCCCCGGCGCATGGACGCCTGTCTGGGCATGCGCAATATCAATTGGCGCCCCGCCTCACAAAGGCGTAATTCCACACAACAGGCCATCCCACAGAGAGGGTCGTACCATGTCGTTGATTGGAGTTTCGATGCTAGAGATGCGGCAGTTGATCGAGCAGGCCTGCTTGCCTGATCGCTGTGAAGTCAGCTGCCTGGATGGCACCAACCTGACCATCCGCCTGGGTCAGGGTCAGAGTCTCGACGAGGGCGTGACCCTGAGCGGGGTCCCGCTGCAAAGCCTCAACAGCTGCCGTGACCTGGTCCACCTGGTGGGGCAGCTGCACGCGCTGCGTGACAGCCACCCGGTGCCACTCAAGGCCATTGCCTGAGTGAGCCAATGTTATACCCGGCCGGCTTGAGCTGGCCGGGTGTATTTGCGTTATCCGGCCTATTGCAGTTCCAGCAACAGGTTCAAACCACCATCCCCGCACTTGCCTTGGTCACGTACGACACCGTGGTAACTGCGCCCGTCCCAAACGAACGCCACGCTGTGGGCTCGGTCGACCTTGTCGGGCAGTGGCGGACAAATGTGCAAACGCAACGCTGGCCGGCCCTGCAGGTTGAGCGCGGCGAGTTGGCACTGGCACTCCACGCTTTGCGCCACCGGGCCAAACAGGGTGTCGCGCACGTAATCGAGTTGCAGCGAGGCATTGGGCGCACGACCGGGCATTTTCATGAGCGCGCGGCTGATGAGTCGTGTGTGGGCATCGGGCAAGGTAAGTACGGCATGGCAGGCTCCTGGGTGTGAGAACGCGGCTTATCGTTTGAAGCTTGCCAGACCAAGATGTTCAACGTGTTTCATGCACGTTCATCGTGTTTGTGTCAGCCACCGGCCTTGCGCAAGGTGAGGTTGATCCGCCGCTCGCCCATGCGCGGATGCACGCCGGGCTTGATGGGTTGCACCCCGTGAAAGCGCAAGCGGTCTTCGCCGCCCCAGATCAACACATCGCCATGGCTCAGTGGTATGCGCTGGGTCTTGTCGGCGCGTTGCAAGCCCCCAAGCAGGAACACGGCCGGTAACCCCAGCGACAACGACACGATCGGCTGGCCGAAGTCCTGCTCGTTACGGTCCTGGTGCAGGCTCAGGCGGGTGCCGGGCAGATAATGGTTGACCAGGCAGGCGTCGGGGACAAAACCCTCGAAACCGGCCATTGCCGCAGCGCGGGCGGCCAGGTTCAGTATCACCGGGGGCAAGGCGGGCCAGGGCTTGCCGCTGAGCGGGTCGGTGGCGCTGTAGCGATAGCCGTGTTCATCACTTACCCAACCCAGTGCGCCGCAATTGGTCAAGGCGACGGCCATGTGCAGGCCTCCCGGTGTGCGCATGTGCCGGAACGGCGCGGCGCGCAGTACCGGGCGCAAAGCGTCCAGCAGGGGTTCGATTTCGCCCAGCGCGAAGCCGGGCAGCAGCACGGTATGGCTGGCCAGGCGTTGTGGCTGAGGGCCGAACAGGTCGAGGTCGGACTGGATCATGGCACTGCACAGGTTCAAGGGTTACGGCATTGTATCCCGGCATGTGCAATCGAGAAAAAGGAACCGCGGCACCAGGGAGAGGAGCACCGCGGTTCAAGGGGGGGAGTCGTTTACTTCTGGGTCACGGTGGCCAGGTTCGCGCTGCCCAGTTGGGTGATGGTGGCGGTTTGGGCGATACCGCTCTGGTCGACGTACGCCTTGTTGCCCTGGCCTCCCTGGGTCACGTAGGCGACGTTGATGCTGTCAGTCTGCTTGATGGTGGCTTCGTTGCCGCTACCGTACAGCTGGTTGGTGTAGCTCTGGTTGCTGTACCCGGACTGGTCCAGCGTGATGGTGTTGCCAGTACCCTGGCTGTTGCCGTAGGCGTAGTTGTCGGTACCGCGCTGGTCGGCGATCAGGATGTTGTCCGTGCCGTTCTGCTCGAAATACAGCTCGTTGTTGCTGTCGGCCTGCTTGGTCTGCATCTGGTTGCCTTTACCCGTCTGGGACAGCGTGGCCAGCTGGTCAGATCCGTTCTGGGTCAGGTTGACGCCGTTGCCGTTACCGTTCTGGTTGATGGTGGCGTTCTGATTGGTGCCGAACTGGCCGCCCATCTTGGCGCCTTTCCAGTTGCTGGCGGTGATGCTGTTGCCATTGCCTTTGGTATTGATGGTGAGGTTGAGGTTTTCACCATTCTGATAGGTGAAATGCAGGTTGTTGTTGCCCGTCTGGGTGATGGTGGTGGTCGAGTTGTTGGTCTCGAACTGGTCCGACCAACTGGCGTTGGCGTTGCCTTGCTGCGACAGGCTGACCTTGTTGTTCATGCCAAAGCTCTGGTCGATATAGCCTTCGTTGGACTGGCCGGTCTGGACCACGGAAGCCTGGCTGCCAATCTGGGTGTCCTGCCACACTTCAACCGAGTTGCCGCCACCGTACTGGCCAATGCCAATGGTGCCTCCGGTACCTTCGCGTTGGTCGCCGTAAGCCCAGTTGTCGTGGCCATCCTGGTAGACCTGGATGTCGCCGTCCACATGGTTCAGGTGCTCGGCGGCGGCGTAGTTGTCCTGGCCGGTCTGGTTGACGGTACTGCGGTTGTTGCTGCCACCGAAGGTCTGTTCGATGAAGGCCTCGTTGCGCTGGCCGGATTGCCAGGTGGTGGCTTTGCTGCCTTCCTGGCTGTCCTGCCACACGGTGGATTTGTTACCGACACCTTGCTGGGTTTGCAGCGATTCGTTGTTCAGCCCTACAGACTGGCTGGCGAACGCATCGTTATAGCTGCCTGCGGCTTGCTGTTTGATCTGGCTGCCATTTTCGAACAACTGCTCGGCATAGCCCGCGTTGTACTGGCCGGTAGCACTCTGCTGGATATCACTGGTGCTTTCGGTTTGCACGGCCAGGTGATTGTGGCCCTTGCCGGTCTGGTTCTGGGTGGCCGAAGCGAAGGACGCCTGGGTCTGGCTGACTTCGGCGATGTTTTCCTTGCCGTCCTGGGTCTGGGACGAGGTGCTGTCAGCAGCCATGGCCTGACCAGCGAGGGCCAGGACGATAGCGGCACTTAACGGAGCGAGCTTGTACATGGTGGTGCCTCCAGGTCTATCGGTATTGGGTGATCTGAACATGCTGGCCATTGCCGGTCTGGGTCACGGAGCTGTTGAGGCCCGAGCCGGACTGCACGATGCTGGCGCTGTTGTCGTTGCCGATCTGCTCGATGGCTGCGCTGTTGCTGCTGCCGCTCTGGCGGATCGATGCGCTGTTGCCATTTCCCTGTTGGCTGATGCTGGCCATCAGGTCACTGCCTTCCTGCAAGATGTACGCTTCCTGCGCACCGCCGGCCTGGACGATGCGGCCCAGCAGGGCCTGGCCGTTCTGGTCGAGGGCGGCGCGGTTGCCCGACCCTTGCTGCTCGATCACCGCAGCCTGACCGGCACCGACCGGTAGCAGGCGGATGATCACCGGGTCGCCGAGGTCGTTGCCGGGCGCAAGGTCGGCATTGTCCATCAGGTCGTCGGCCCAGCTGGCCTGGCCCACGAGGGCCAGGCTGAGCAGCAGTGGATACAGGCGTTTCATGGCGTTTCCCCGCCTTTACTGCACAACCACGTTGACGGTGCGGGTAGTACCCGGGCTGGTGGTGATGGTTGCCGTCGGCGCGGCGGTCGGGACTATCGTGGTGCTGTTGCTGACGGCCAGGCGCCAGCGGCCATTAACCGGCACTGTGGCGGTACCCAGCGTCTGCACCCCGGTGGTGGTGGTGACCCGGACCGTGACAACGTTGCCCGTGGTAACCGATGAGGTACCGCTGATATCCCAGTTGTAACGGTTGTTGGAGCGTGCCGTGACGGTGGCTGCCGTGACCGTGAAGGTTTCGGCGGCTGGCCGTGGCGACACGTTGACGGTGACCGTACCCGGGGTGGACAGCGCCCCCAGCGAGTCACGTGCCTGGTAGGTGAAGGTGGTGGTGAAGGCTGCGGTTACCGTGGCGGGTGGGGTGTAGGTCACCGTGGTGCCATCGGTGCTGACGGTGCCTCGGCCTGCCGCCGGTTGGGTGACGGCCGCAACAGCCAACGGCACGTTGCCTTCCGGATCGGTGTCGTTGGCCAGCACGTTGATGGTCAAAGGCACGCCCAGGGTGGCGACGGTTTCCGGGTTGGCGGTTGGTGCCCGGTTCGGTGCAACGTTGATGGTGACCGTGGCCGGTTCCGACTTCAGGCCCTTGGCGTCCACCGCGCGGTAGCTGAAGGTGGCCACCAGTGGTTGCGTAGCCCCGGCTGGCGGGGTGTAGGTGACCGAGGTGGTACCGTTGAGCACCACGCCGCCAAGGCCGGTGCCTGGTTGGGTGAGGTCGCTGATGGTCAGCGGCACGTTGCCGTCCGGGTCGCTGTCGTTTTGCAGCAGGTTAAGGGTGATGGGCACACCGACACTGGTGCTGCCGACATCGGCCTGGGCCAGCGGCGGCTGGTTGGCCGCTTCAACCGGTGCGTTGCCGACCACGATCACCGGTTCTACATCGCTGCCCCCGTGGGCGGACTTGACCGTAACGGTGGCCGGCGGTTGCGCCACGTCGTTGACCGTGATGCTTTGCAGCGTGCCTGCTTTCGACATGCGGCCGTAGCCTTGGGCGAGCATGTCGGGGATGACGACCTCGTCACTGGACCTGGCCTCGATCAGCAGGCGTTTGTTGGCCCAGTCATAGCGTGCAGTGCTGACCTTGACCACGTCGGTCAGCTTGCTCGACAGCGCGGTCGGCTGGGTGCCGCCAGCACTGTTGCTGGCGGTAACCACCACCACCGCAGGCGGTACGGCCTGGCTAAGTTGCTGGCTGAAGAACAGGCCGTTGTTGTCCGCCGTCAGGTTGAACTGGCAAGGCGAAGGGGGCGTGCCGATCAAGGCCAGGCCATTGCGCATGCACAGGCTGGCCTCTCTCGGGGCCTTGGCGAACACTTCTACCCGGGTGCCGCCACCGTTGCGCGAGTAGGTGGCTCGCTCCAGCGTGACCGGCGTTTGCGCGCGTTGGTCCAGCACCTTGCCCGAAACGGTGAACAGTGCGGTCTCGATGCGCCCGGGCGGGCCGTCGATGCGGATGAAGTTGGTGTTGAACGGGCTGCCGACCACGGCTTCCGGGCGATTCGGATCGCCGATGAACGTTTCAGTGGCGCCGGTATCCGGGTTGACCTCGGTATAAGGCCCGCCAACCCCGCGCAACCATGGCCCGAGTGCACCGTTGAGTGCCCCGGTGAAGTTGCCCGGTGCGCCGATGCCGATGTCGCGGGTGATGTTGATCGCCCGCCGGCCTGGCGTGGTGACGTTGACCGTTTCCACACCATAGGGGTGGGTAATGGTGTAGGTACCGGCGCGTGGCACCGAGACGCGGATACGAATGCGGGCGAAGCTCTGCTGGTCGCCGTCTACCGGGTTTTCGGCGGCAAAGGCCGCTTCCAGGCCGGCAACGTAGGCATCCAGTTCATAGCCGCTGTTGCCGACTGCCGGGATGGTGGCCTCGGCCAGGAACCAGAACATCTCTGGCGGCCAGTTGTCGGGGAACACCAACGGCAATGCATCGTCGTAGATGCCAGGCTCTGGCAGCAGGGTACACATGTAGGACGGCGCGGCGGGGGTGCCGGGTACCCGGGTGCTGGTGGCACGCGACTGGCACAGCTCCAGCGACTGGTTGAGGCTGT
This sequence comes from Pseudomonas sp. LLC-1, assembly GCF_002992185.1. Classification (NCBI taxonomy): domain Bacteria; kingdom Pseudomonadati; phylum Pseudomonadota; class Gammaproteobacteria; order Pseudomonadales; family Pseudomonadaceae; genus Pseudomonas; species Pseudomonas sp. LLC-1. The sequence continues at coordinate 296,497 of NZ_LUVY01000017.1, forward strand.
CCTTGTACCACATGGGGTAGCCGCCCGTGGCAAAAGTGTAGGGCCCCGGGTCGACTTCAGACAGCGCAGCGAAGGCGGCGCTGGTAACGGTGAGGGAAAAACCGGCGGCGAACAGCGCACGGCGCGACCAAGTGTTCATGCGGCCTCCTTGAAGGCTGAGCCTTTGTCTGTTCATGGCACCAGCACCACGTCTTCGGTGTCGCTACCGCCATTGGCACTGGTGACCTGCACCTTGGCCGGCGGGATGGGCGAGAGGGTCATGCTCAACGTTTTCACGGCGCCGGTGCCGCCAAGGTTGCCGATCAACGTGCCGTTGCCGGTGTGTGCGGTAAGCACTGGCGGGGTGGTTTCGTCGCTGGTACTGGCCACCAGGGTCAGTTCGCCCGTGGACAGGCGGTATTGGGCCTGGGTAATGGTTACCAGGTCGGTCAGCGGCACGTTGCGGGTGGTCAGGCTGCTGGTCGGGATCGCCACGCTGTTGTCGGCGGTCAGCGTCAGGATGCTGCCTGCCGCCGGGTTGAGGGCCGACTGCGCATACCAGGCGCCGGTGCCGTTGGCCTCGGTGAGGTTCAGGCTGGGTGTTTGACTGGTCAGGGTGACGCTGGCCGGTGGTGGCGGGGCCATCACGAAGATGTCTTGCTGGGCGCGCAGGTTGCCGTTTTCGGTGTGCCGCGAATAGGTACTGCGCTGTGGCATCAGCGGGGTTGGCAGGGCGACGGTCGAGAGCTTGCCGGATATCGAGAACAGCTCGGTACGCAGGTCGATGCCACCGGGGCCTTCGATGCGTACGAAGTTGGTGTTGAACGGGCTGCCGGTTACCCGTTCATCCAGGTTCGGGTCACCGATGAAGCGCTCGCTGCCTTCGGTGTAGGGGCCGTTGACACTGCGCAGGAACGGCCCGACATCGCCCTTGAGCGCGCCGGTAAAATCGCCTGCGCCGGCAATGCCGATGTCGCGGGTCATGTTGATCGCCCGGCGCCCGGCGGCGGGCACGTCGAACACTTCGACGCCGTAGGGGTGGGTGACCACGTAGGTGCCAGCGGTAGGTACATCGACCCGGATGCGCACCCGGGCGAAGCTGACCTGGTCACCCTCGACCGGCTCTTCGGCGGCGAATGCCGCTTCGATCGCGGTACCGTAGCTGAGGTCGATGCCGCGGGCGGCGTCGACGATGGCGGCGTCTGCAGTGAACCAGAACGCTTCGTCAGGGAAGTTGGTGGGGAAGACGATGGGTTGCGTATCGTCGAACACGCCCGGCGTGGGCAGCAGCGTACACATGTACGCCGGTGCGCCGGGCGCGCCGGCAACCCTGGAGCTGACCGCCTTGGTCAGGCACAGGTCGAGGGTACGACCGTGACTGTCCTGGTACCAGGCAGGGAAGCCGCCGTTGGCGGGGACGTAGGCGCCTGGATCGACAGCGTTCAGGGCAGCCTGTGCCGGGAGCTGGAGCATGCCGGCGAAAATCGCCACTGCCAGCGGGTGGGGTATCGGTCGGTGCATGAGTCTATTCCTCCTGCAAACGGGCCCATGGACTTGGGGCGTCTGGGAGGAGATCGGCAAGAGCTGTGCCAAAAGCTGGAAAGTGCCTTGCAGGCCTTGCGGCACAAGGGATCCAGTTTTAAACCAGGGCCTTTCACACATCGTTGATGGTGGGCACCGTTCCCCCAGAGTTGGGGATTGGGGCAGGCCCTCGCGACCCAACAGTTGTGCCAGGCTCCAGATACTCCTAATATTGATAACAATTCTTATTTGATGCATGCGTCATGCTTGTCCGCAATGGAGTGCCGTGCCCCGATGCCCCCATCACCCCCACCTTCAGACGTCGGCAGCCTCTACCACCTGCACCACGGCTGGGTCCGCAACCTGTTCCGTCACAAGCTAGGCAATGCGCACGACGCCGCTGAACTGGCTCATGACGTTTTCCTACGCTTGCTCAGCAAACCCCGCACCTTTGCCAGTGACGCTGACGCCAAGGCCTTTCTGGGTGCGATGTCACGCAACATGTGCGTCGACTTCTGGCGCCGCCGTCGGGTGGAGCAGGCGTGGCTGGAAGTAATGGCTGAGCGCCCCGAAGCCTTCCAGCCCAGTGAGGAGCACCGGGCCTTGATGCTGGAAACCCTGTTACAGGTGCAGGCCATGCTCGAACGACTGCCCGCGACCGTGGCCGAGGCGTTCGTCCTGGCCCAGGTGCATGGCCTGGGTTACCGCGCCATTGCCGAACAATTAGGGGTAAGCGAGCGGACCGTGACCAGTTACATGGCGAAGGCCATGTTCCACTGTGCAGTGCTTGAGGCTGAGCTGGCCGGGTTGAAGGTGCTGTGAGTATTCAGGCCTTGGACCACCGCGTGTTGCAGCAGGCCGCCGACTGGTATGCGCGCCTGGCCGGGCACCCAGGCGACCTGGCGCTGCGAATGGCTTTGGAGCAATGGCTGGTGACGGATGAGGCACATCGTCAGGCCTGGGCTTTCGTCGAGCGGGTCAGCGAGCGTTTTGCACCGTTGCAGCCAGAAGCTGACAGCGCCAGTAACGTGCTGAAGCAGATACGCCATGGTGATCAATCGCGGCGAGCCATGCTGCGCGGCGTATTGACCGTAAGCGGTGTCGGTGTGCTTGGCTGGCTAGGCTGGCAAGGTGGGCTGCGTCAATCCTGGCTGGCCTCGCAGGCCAACCTGCACACTGCCATCGGCCAGGTCGAGGAGCGCCTGCTTTCCGATGGGACGCGCCTGTGGCTGAACAGTGGCAGTGCCGTCGATGTGCGTTTCGATGCCCGGCACCGCGCGCTTTACCTGTACCGTGGCGAAGTACTGATCGTTACCGCTGCCGATGCGCGGCCGTTGCAGGTGCATACCCGCCAAGGCAGCCTGCAGCCTTTGGGCACGCGCTTCAGTGTGTTGCAGGATGACGGCCGCACGCAGCTGTCGGTATTTGCCGGCGAAGTTCTGGCACGCTGCGCCGAATCCGGCTTACAGCAGCGCGTAATAGCGGGCCGGGCGGTCAGCTTCGACAGCCAGCGCTTTACCGACCAGCACGAGGCCGCAGCAATGCGCGAAAGCTGGCGGGAAGGTGTACTGCTGGCGCGTGATACCGACCTGCGCAGCCTGGTGGCCGAGCTGGCACGTTACCGCCCCGGCTACATGGGCGTCGCACCCGAGGTGGCTGATTTGCGCATCATGGGTTCCTACCCGCTGCACGACACCGACCAAGCCCTGGAAATGCTGGCGCACACGCTCCCGGTACGCATCGAGCGGCGCCTGCCGTGGTGGGTGAGTGTGGAGCCTGTCGACTGAGCCCTGAAAAAAGTTTTTCTGGCAGCTTCCGGATTTTCTGCGTCATCCGATTACTCCCGGAACCCACTGCCCAGTGATCCTTCAAGGACTTCTCGATGCTGCCTGTTCACCGTATTCAACCCCTTGCCCTGGCCCTGGCGCTCAGCACGCCGTTCACTGTCACGCTTACCCGTGTTGCCCAGGCCAGCCAGACCGACCAGGCGCAAGCCTTCAACCTGGCCGCCGGCCCACTGGACATGCGCCTGACCGAATTTGCCGCGCAGTCCGGGCTTTATCTGAGTGCCGAGCCGCATCTGCTCAGCGGCAAGCGCAGCCAGGCGCTGCAAGGCCGGTATTCTGCCGAGCAGGCCTTGCAGGTTTTGCTGGCCGGCAGTGGCCTTAACGCTGTGGCCATGGGCAATGGCCGCTACCTGGTACAGCCAGCGGCGGCGGCGGGCACGCTTGAACTGGGTGCTACCACCATTGGCGCCAGCCTGAATGAGCCGGCTACCGAAGGCAGTGGCTCGTACACGACGCCTGTTGCCACCATTGGCAAAGGTGTCAAGCGCATCAAGGACATCCCGCAAGCGGTCAGTGTGCTTACCCGCCAGCGCATGGACGAGCAGGACATCACCAGCGTGACCGATGCGCTGGCCAACTCGCCGGGCATTACCGTGGTGCCTTCCTTTACCGGCAGCCAGTTCTATTCCCGAGGGTTTTTCATCAACAGCTTCCAGTACGACGGTGTGCCACTGGAGCGCCAGCTCTATGCCCGAGGTTCCAGTTTTACCGGGCAGACCGCAATCCTGGACCGCGTGGAGATACTGCGTGGCCCGCAAGGCCTGCTGGAAGGTGGCGGCGACCCGTCAGGTGCAGTGAACCTGGTGCGCAAGCGTCCGACGACCGAGGCGCAAACGCACCTCAGTGCCAAGGCCGGCTCGTGGGATCACTACGCCATGCAGGTTGACACCAGCGCGCCGCTGGATGCGCAAGGGCGCCTGCGTGGCCGGCTGGTGATGGACTACGACACCACCCAGTCGTTCGTCGATTACGTGCAGAGCGACAACCAGACCCTGTATGCCGCCCTGGACTACGACCTCACAGACAGTACGCTGCTGGGTCTGGGCTATAGTCACGAACGGGTCGATGCCACGCCGTACATGATGGGTATCCCCAACTACAGCAACGGCAGCATGCCCCATGTAGGCCGTTCCACCTATTTGGGCGCGCGCTGGGACAACTGGGACAAGACCCAGGACACCTACTACCTCGACCTGACCCAGCGCCTGCCCGGTGACTGGACCCTCAAGGGCAGCCTGGTGACCATTCGCGAGTTCAACGACTTCAAGTACCTGCAGCGTCGGGGGCGCATGGGGCCTGGTTATACCCTGGCGGGCGACGCCTATGCCTTCGACTATTTCTCCGAACACTGGGGCGGTGACCTGAATGCCAGTGGTGATGTAACACTGTTCGGCCGACGCCTTGGCCTCACTGTTGGTGGCAATTACTCGCGACTCAAGAGCAATGACATCTGGGGTGCCCGCTACAACTACGTCACGCCGATCAATATCTTTGATTACACCCCGAGCGCAGTCGAGCCCAGAGACGACTCGATCTATGCCGCCAACCAGTGGCTCGACGGCTACACCTCCACGCAGAAGGGGCTGTATGGCGTTGCCGACTACCAGCTGACCGACCGTTTGCAGTTGATTGTGGGCGGGCGGGTATCCACCTTCCGCACCGTCTTCGATTCCGACGGGCCATGGGGTGTCACCCGAAGCACAGCACAAACGCATGGCAAGGTCACACCCTATGCCGGGTTGGTCTATGCCCTGGATGAGCAGTGGAATGCCTACGCCAGCTATACCGAAATTTTCAAGCCGCAGACGCAACGCACTGCCCAGGGGAACCTGCTGGATGCCCGCACTGGGCACAGCTACGAAATCGGCCTGAAAGGCGAACTGGCCGATGGCCGTGTCAACACCACGCTGGCGCTGTACCGCATGGAGCAGGACAACATCCCGCTGCCAGATGCCAGCGTCGGTTCGGACATTGCCGCACGCTGCGGTGGCACCTGCTACAGGCCGGCGGGCACCGTGCGTAGCCAGGGCCTTGAGGCCGAGATCAGCGGCGAGGTACTGACTGGCCTGCAACTGTCTGCCGCCTACACCCTCAACCTGCTCAAATACCTGGATGAAGAGCCTGCCGTAGCCGGCAACATCACGGGCAACACCGAAACGCCCAAACACATCTTCCGGGCCTGGGCCAACTACCGGTTGCCTGCCGCTTGGCGACAGGTCACGGTGGGCACTGGGGTGAATGCCCAGAGCCACGCGGCAGGGTACGGTTATTACGGGCGCGAGCAGGGCGGTTATGCGGTATGGGATGCCCGCCTGGGCTACGACGTGGATGAGCATTTGAGCGTGGCGGTCAACTTCAATAACCTGTTTGACCGGCGCTACTACCGGGCAATCGACTACGACCACAACTTCTTTGGTGACCCGCGCAATGTGTTGCTGAGTGTTGATTACCGGTTGTAAACGGTGGTCCATTCAAGTAGTTGGGGCCGCTTTGCGACCCATCGCCGGCAAGCCAGGCTCCCACAGGTACAGCGCAGTGTTTGAGGTTGCACAGGTCCTGTGGGAGCCTGGCTTGCCGGCGATGGGCTGCAAAGCAGCCCCAAAATCCTTGATTGACAGGCATTATTGCTCAAGCCTTTCCACCTTTTCACGCCGAGCCAAGCCATGCAGCCCCTCGACCACCTGTCCCTGAACCTGTTCATCGTCGTTTGCGAGGAAGGCACCATCGCCCGCGCCGGCGAGCGTGCTTTCATGGCGCCGTCCGCCGTCAGCAAACGCATTTCGGACATCGAGGCGCGCTTTGGCACCGCCTTGCTCAAACGCAGCAAACGCGGCGTAGAGCCCACCCCGGCGGGGCTGGCCCTGTTGCGACATGCCCGGGAAATGACCCGCGCCATGGAGCGCCTGGACAGCGAACTTAGCGAATACGCCGAAGGTGCACGTGGCCATGTGCGGGTACTGGCAAACGTGTCCTCGATCATGGAGTTCCTGCCCGAAGAACTCTCGGCGTTCATGCTGGAAAACCCGCTGATCCAGGCTGACATCGAAGAGCGCTTCAGCCCCGACGTGGTGCGCGGTGTGGCGGAGGGCAATGCGGACCTGGGGATTTGCCGCAAGTCCATGGCGGTGGGGGACCTGGAGTTCGTGCCTTACCGACAGGACCACCTGGCGGTGGTGGTGGGCGCCGAACACCCCTTGGCCGGGCGCAGCCAGGTTGCCTTCGAAGAGACGCTGGCCTACGAACACCTGGGCCTGTCGGCGTTCGCCACCTTGAACAGCTTCATGCGCAAGAGTGCAGAACAGGCCGGCCGGGAGCTGCGCTTTCGTTCGTATGTGTCTTCGTTCGACGCTGCGTATCGCTTGGTGCAATTCGGCCTGGGCCTGGCGGTGTTCCCGCAGGAGGCCGTGGCCCGCTATGCAGCGCTGTTCGACCTGCGGGTGATTCCGCTGACCGACGACTGGGCGCTGGGCGAATTCGTCATCTGCATGCGCGACAGGCACACGCTGTCGCTGTCTGCGCGGCGCCTGCTCGACCACCTGTTACTGCGCGCACCGGCCTTGATCCATCGTGGCTGACGATGGATCAGCCCGTGAAACACGTCTTTTCTGCTTGTCATGCAGCTCTTAGTCTGGCGCAACGCTTCAGACAGAGAGACCGTGATGACAACAATAACAATCAACGAAGTCGGCATGCGCGATGGCTTGCAGAGCCTGAAGACAATCATGCCGACGGCCGCCAAGCGCCGCTGGATCGACGCCGCCTACGCCGCTGGCGTGCGCCACATGGAAGTCGCCTCGTTTGTGCCGGCGCGCTTGCTGCCACAAATGGCCGATGCCCGCGAAGTGGTGGCCCATGCCCTCACATACCCGGGCTTGCACGTCACCGTGCTGGCCCCGAACCTGCGTGGTGCCCGGGACGCGCTTGAGTCCGGCGCCCACCGAATCGTCGCCCCGGTATCGGTCAGCAAGGCGCACAGCCTGGCCAACGTGCGGCGCACACCCATGGAAATGGTCGAGGAACTGCGGCGCATGTGCCAGCTGCGTACCGAAATGGGCCTGCATGAGGTGCAGGTCATGGCGGGCATGTCAGTGGCCTTTGGCTGCACCCGCCAGGGTGAAGTGCCGCTGGCCGACCTCTGCGCACTGACCCGCCACGTGCTCGAAGCCGGTAGTGACCTGGTCTCGTTAGGTGACACCACGGGCTACGCCAACCCGGGCCAGGTGACAACGGTGCTGCAGGCTGTGCGTGCGCTTGCCGGTGATCGTCTAAAGGCTGCGCATTTCCATGACACCCGTGGCCTGGCCCTGGCCAACAGTCTGGTTGCGGTGCAACAGGGCATCCGCGAGCTGGACGCCTCGCTGGCTGGCCTGGGGGGCTGCCCGTTTGCCCCTGGCGCGTCTGGTAATACCGTCACCGAAGACCTGGTGTTCATGCTGCAGAGCATGGGCTACGACACGGGTATCGACCTGTCTGCGCTGATCGAGTCGCGCCGGGTACTGAGTGAAGCGCTGCCGGACGAGCCACTTTACGGTTGTATTGCCCGCGCCGGATTGCCGCTCGACTTCGCCAATGCAGCCCACCACGCCTGACCCGCACACACGAGGAATATCACGATGTCCAGACTTCCCTTGGACGGCATTCGTGTCGTCGAGATTTCGCACATGGTCATGGGCCCGACCTGCGGCATGATCCTCGGTGACCTTGGCGCCGAAGTGATCAAGATCGAACCGGTGCGTGGTGACGGCACGCGCCGGCTGCTGGGTGCAGGGGCGGGTTTTTTCCGCACGTTCAACCGCAACAAGCAATGCATCGCCGTCGACGTCGAAACGCGTGAGGGCCGTGAGGCCGTGCTGCAGCTGATCGACACCGCCGATGTGTTCATCGAGAACTTCAAGCCCGGGCGCATGCGCAAGCTGGGCCTGGACTACGCCGCGCTTCGCCAGCGTAACCCTCGGTTGATCTACGCCTCGCACAAGGGCTTCCTCAGCGGGCCCTATGACAACCGCCTGGCGCTGGACGAGGTGGTGCAGATGATGGCCGGCCTGGCCTACATGACCGGGCCAGTGGGCCGCCCGCTGCGCGCGGGCAGCTCGGTGAACGACATCATGGGCGGCATGTTCGGTGCCATCGGCGTGCTGGCCGCGCTCAACGAGCGCCACACCACCGGCACCGGCCGCGAAGTACAAAGCGCCCTGTACGAGAACTGCGTGCTGCTGGCCGCCCAGCATATGCAGCAGTACGTGGTCACTGGCGAGGCAGCGGCGCCGATGCCCAATCGTATCAGTGCCTGGGCCATCTATGACGTGTTCACGTTCGCCGGTGGCGAGCAGATGTTTGTCGCCGCCACCGGTGAAGGGCAGTGGCATGCGCTGTGCCAGCTGCTGGGGCAGACGGCCTTGCTGGATGACCCTGCGCTGGCCAGCAATAACGACCGCGTGTTGCAACGGCCGCGCTTGCTCGCACACCTGGCCGAGTTATTCGCACCGCTGAACGCCGGGCAATTGGCACTGCAGCTGGAAGCCAATGGCATTCCCTTCGCCCCCATCCGCCGCCCGGAAGAATTGTTCGATGACCCACACCTGCAACAGAGCGGCGGCATGGCCGACTTGCAACTGGAAGACGGCAGCCACACGCCGATGCCGTTGCTGCCGCTGTCGCTGGACGGCCAGCGCCTGCAACCGCGCCGAGCAATTGCGCGGATTGGCGAGCATACCCGGCAGGTGATGCGCGACCTGGGCTATAGCGATGCACACATTGCCGAGCTGTGCGCGGCGGGTGTGTTGAAAACCGACGACGCGGCGTGAGGAGGGCTTGAGATGGCGATCTATCAATACGACACCCTTGCGCCCAGCCTGCACCCGGAAACCTACGTTGCCGAGGATGCCAGCGTGATCGGGGACGTTACCCTCGAACAAGGTGTCAGCATATGGCCACAGGCCGTGCTGCGCGGAGACAACGAACCCATCCGGATTGGCCAGCACAGCAATGTACAGGAAGGCGCGGTGCTGCATGCCGACCCGGGCTTTGCGCTGACCGTGGGGCAGGGCGTCACCATCGGCCACCAGGCCATGCTGCATGGCTGCACCATTGGTGATGGGGCGCTGATTGGCATCCAGGCGGTAGTGCTCAACGGCGCGGTCATCGGCAATAACTGCCTGGTCGGTGCTGGCGCAATCGTCACCGAGGGCAAGGTGTTTCCGGACAACTCGTTGATCCTGGGGGCGCCGGCCAAGCTGGTGCGCGAACTGACACCGGACGCCATCGCCGCCATGCGGCGCAACGCCACCGAATACGTCGGCAAAGGCCAGGCCTTCAAGGAAAAACTGATCCGCATCCGCTGAAAACCTGCAAGTGGCGCCCGCCGAGGCGCTGCTGCTCTCCAATAATTACAAGAATGGAGATCCACCATGGTTGCCATGACCGGCGAACTGGCGCGTGAGCGCACCGACAGCCACATCAACGAACTGCTGCTTTACCGCCGTGTGGCCTGGCGCATCATGCCGCTGGCCATCATCTGCTTCCTGTTCTCGTACTTCGACCGTATCAACATCAGTTTCGCCAAAGCCCAGATGCAGCAGGAACTGGGCCTGAGCGATGCAGCCTATGGCCTGGCCGCGAGCATGTTCTTCGTCGGCTATGTATTGTTCGAGGTGCCCAGCAGCCTGGGCCTGAAACGCTACGGTGCGCCGGCCTGGATCTGCCGGATCATGGTGTCGTGGGGCCTGGCCACGGCTGCACTGGTGTTTGCCTATACCCAATACACCCTGTACTTCCTGCGCTTTCTGATCGGGGTGATGGAGGCCGGTTTCGGCCCGGCGATCCTGTTCTACCTGGCGTGTTGGTTCCCCCGCAAACACCTGGCAAAGATGAATGGCTTGTGGTTCCTTGCCGTGCCGCTGGCCGGCGCAGTGGGTGGCCCGGCAGCGGGCTTTTTGCTGGGGACAATGGACGGCGTGCTGGGCCTGGCCGGTTGGCACTGGCTGTTCCTGATGTCTGGCCTGCCGTGCGTGGTGCTGGGCCTGCTGGTGTTGTGGAAGCTGGACCGCGACATCGACGCGGCGAAATGGTTGAGCCGTGAAGAAAAAGACGTGTTGAAGGAAAACCTGGCTCAGGACAAACGCACCGAAAAACCCATCCTCGGCTCGATCTGGCGGGTACTGCTGACCCGTGAAGTCGCGATCATGGCGTTCATCTACTACGTGGTCAAAACCGCGTCCTATGGCCTTAACTTCTGGATGCCACACCTGATCAAGTCATCGGGCGTGCAGGACATGCTCTGGGTCGGTGTGTTGTCGGCGTTACCCTATGCGGTGGCCTGTATCGGTATGGTGCTGCTGACCCGGCGCTCCGACCGTACCGGTGAACGCAAGCGCTATCTGGTGTACTGCCTGCTTGCAGCGGCCATCGGCTATCTGCTGGCGTGCCTGTTTTCCGACTCGTCATTGGCGATGATGGCTGCACTGGTGCTGGCCACCGCAGGCACCTTTATCGCCATCCCGATCTTCTGGACCATTCCCCAGTCGACCTTCTCGGGGCTTGCGATCGCTACAGGCACCGCTGCGATCAACTCGGTGGGGCAACTGAGCGGCATTGTCGCACCGGTGATGGTGGGCAAGATCAATGACCTTACCGGCAGCACCTACATGGGCATGCTGTCGATCGCCCCGCTGATCCTGATCGCCTGCCTGGTGGTGATGCGCTATGTGCGCAACCCCAAAAGCTGATTGGCGCTGAGTCTTCGAACAACAACAAGAACAAGGCACACCCATGATCATTCTTTTCCGGCGAGCATCGCTGATGCTCGCGGCGCTTTGCTGCGCCTGCCAAACCGCCCAGGCTGCCTTCATCGATGACGGCAGCGGTAACCTGGAACTGCGCAATTTCTACTTCGACCGCGACTTTCACGGTGACAGCGCCACGCAATCGCGGCGTGCCGAATGGGCTCAGGGCTTCATGCTGCGCTTGCAGTCCGGCTATACCGACGGCGTGGTTGGCGTCGGCCTGGATGCGGCAGGCATGCTTGGATTCAAGCTCGACTCCTCGCCAGACCGCAGCGGAACGGGGCTGCTGCCCCGAGGCAGTGACAAGCGTGCTGCGGGTGACTACGCCAAGGCTGTGGCCACGTTCAAGGCCAGGCTGGCGCAGACCGAGTTGAAAGCCGGTGGCCTGAGCCCGCAGTTGCCGCTGTTGGCGTCCAACACCAGTCGACTGTTCCCGCAATGGTTCAACGGCGCGCAACTGGTGAGCAAGGATCTGGACCGGTTGGTGTTCACCCTGTTGCAGGTAGATGCCACCAAATTGCGCGACTCCACCGACTTTGAGGACCTGACGGCCATGGCGCAGCAAGGGGCCTATTCGGCAACGGTCACCACTGACCGGCTGTACTACGCCGCTGTCGACTACCTGCCATCGAACAACCTGACCCTCAGCCTGCACACCAGCACGCTCGAAGACCTGTTCCGGCGTGATTTTGCCGGGTTCAAATTCAAGACCCGCCTAGGGCCGGGGGATGTCTTCACCGAGTGGCGCTGGTTCAATGCTCGCCAGCAAGGCCGGGCATTGCTGGGTGAAGTCGACAACCACACCCTCAGCACCAACGTCGGCTACAGCATTCAGGGCCACACGTTCAGCGGTGGTAATCAGAAGGTGAGCGGTGACACGGCGTACGCCTATGTGGGCGGTACCGATACCTACCTGTTCAGTGAGCAGCAGGTCAGCACCTTTGCCCTGGCCAACGAGCGTGCGTGGATGCTGCGCTACGACTACAACTTCGCCGCCTTGGGTATCCCGGGGCTTACGTTCAATGTGCGCTATGTGAAGGGTGACCAGGTGGAGCCGCAGCGTATAACCAGCGCGAAGGGCAGGGCGCTGGCGGCAGGCGATGGAGAAGGGCGGGAGTGGGAGCGCACCACGGATATCACCTACGTGGTGCAGTCGGGGCCACTCAGGAATGTGTCGCTACGTTGGCGAAATGCGAGCATGCGCTCGAACTTTGCCGATGCGGCGGATGAGAACCGGGTGCTTGTGGGGTACACGGTCGATTTCTGATGCTATACACGAGGTACTACGCGAAGTCTGGAGCCCGCGCACTAGCTGTTGCCGGGCTGTGTTCTGGCGCCTGCAACGCGATGCGGCCATAGAAGAACAACGCCGTTACCCAGGTTGTCAGCCAGACAAAAATCCCCGCCCAGAATGTATGGGACATATAGTGCCAGCCCTGCAGTACCCGTGTTGTGCCGTACACGAACCCGATCAGCAGAATGACCGCCAGCAACTTGCGCGCCTGTGCCCAGCGATGACGCAATGCTACGAAATACAGCGCCAGCAAGGTAAACCCGCTGGAGGCATGGCCACCCGGCCAGCAGCGGCCATCGCCGGCCTTGTTCCACCAGGAGAAGTTTTCGAACCATTCAACGCGGGCCTGCGTACCGCCATACAGTGTGGTTTCCACCGGGCAATACACACTGGTGTGGCTTTTCAGGTAATGAATCACGGTCGTGCTCAGTGCAAACGCCACGACCACGAACAGCAAGTCGCGCCGGTGTTGGGTGGTGAAGCGCAGCACGGGTGCGATACGGGCTTTTTCCAGTACCCGGGTCAGGCCCCGTTGGGGACGGTTGGCCAGGCGCGGCCAGATGAACGACAGCAAGCTGCCGATGACTGCCAGTTCACCCGTCCAGTCCGGCAGGATGCGCGGCCACTTGTGGGTGACCTTCTCGAACCATTGATGGTGCAGCAGCGGGAACTGACCGGTGGTGGGGTCGAGCAGCAGGTTGCTGATCCAGCGATCGAGCTCGGTCAGGTCGAATGCCATGAACACAATGGCGGCCAGCAACAGCGGCAGTATCAGGTTGTTGCGGTAGAACGCGGCGCGGGAGGGCATGTTCACAGCTCCTTGGCATCAACGAGTTTGCGCCATTCACTGGCAGCCATCTGGCCCAGCAGCGTTGCCTTGCCATCGCTGCCCTGGGTGATGAACAGGGCACTGGCATAGCTGTTCGACGTCGCGCTGGCGGGTACCTGGAGCGCTTGCTCCAGCTGTTCCATGCAACCGCTGTGGCTGACCAGCACGAGGTTGTGGCCGGCCCGCTTGTGGCCAAAGGCGTTATCGGCAAAGTGCCCGTCACACTGGTTAAGCCAGCCTTGCGTGGCAACGGTTTTACCAAACATGGCTTGTGCGGTTTGTCGGGTGCGCACCTCCGGGCTGCTCCACACGTCGGATGACGCCAAGCCAAGGTGTTGCAGGCCTTGGCCTACAGTAGCGGCCACCTGGCTGCCCGCAACCGTAATGCCGGTGGGGTCGCCCAGGCAGGCACCTCTGGACCGGTCGCAGCGTTCGGCATGGCGCAGTACCACAATCACCGAGCCTTTTGCCCAAGCGGCTTCCAGCCCACTGCGTTGCAGGTGGTGCGGGTTGCCCAGGTTGGGGACGGCCGTGCGGGCATGCGCCCAGGCTGCTGCCACGCACAGGACGAACAGCAGGCACAAGACTGCGAATAGCGCTGTGCCCCAAGGTAACCGGTGTACCTGCACACGGCGTGAGGCGGGGAATTTGTCGATAACGCCTTGCAGCATGTTTGCCACTCCAGTCAGCTCGCTCCATTACGAGAGCGTCGGCACTGTAGGTAGCAGGATGTCGGTAGAGAGTGAGGCAGATGTGAAAAAAGCCTTGGCCCCACAGAGCTCTGGCCTTGCTGCAGAGATGAAAAGTCAATCATGAAACCGGTTTCAAAACATTTCTGAACGCGCTAGATTATTCGGCTGTCTTCTTGATGGCCTATCAAGATCACCTCTCCATTGAAAACCAGATGGCGCTTATCAAGGCCGCCCCAGAGCCGATGAGGATTCCCAATGCCTGAGCATGCCCCAGACAACCCGCGCAGGGATTTTCTGCGCAAGACCTTGACCCTGATCCCTGTCGTTACCGTGGCCAGCACAGGGCTGGGCGTGGGTGCCAGCCAACTGCTTGCGGCCCCGCAACCGCAGCAACAGCCAGCGAACGTGCCGGCCACGCCACCGGCGGGTAACTATCAGCCGACATTTTTCAGCGCCGAAGAGTGGGCGTTTCTGCAAGCCGCCGTGTCCCGCATCATTCCGGCCGACGAGCTTGGCCCCGGCGCGCTTGAAGCCGGCGCTGCCGAATTCATCGACCGGCAGATGAACACGCCGTACGCCACTGGCGCTCAGTGGTACATGCAAGGCCCTTTCAACGCCGACGCAGCGCCAGAGCTGGGCTATCAGTTGCAGCTCAGCCCGCAGCAAATCTACCGCCTGGGCATCGCTGCCGTGGACGGCTGGTGCAAGGCCAATTCCGGGCAAGTTTTTGCTGAGCAAGATAGCGCTACCCGGGACCGCATTCTCGGCAAGATCGAGGCCGGAGAGCTGGTTTTCGACACCGTGCCGGCCAAGGTGTTTTTCAGCTTGCTGGTGCAGAACACCCGCGAAGGGTTTTTCTGCGACCCGATCCATGGCGGCAACAAAGGCATGGTCGGCTGGACCCAGATCGGCTTCCCCGGCGCCCGCGCCGACTTCATGGACTGGGTTGAGCGCAACGAGCCTTACCCGTTCCCGGCTGTATCGATCCGCGGCGAGAGGGCCTGAGGCATGGCGACTGTGTTGAATAAAGTGGATGCGGTGATTGTCGGCTTCGGCTGGGCCGGTGCGATCATGGCCAAGGAGCTGACCGAGGCCGGGTTGCAGGTGGTGGCGCTGGAACGTGGGCCGATGCAGGACACCTACCCGGAAGGCAGCTACCCGCAGGTGATCGACGAGTTGACCTACAGCGTGCGCAAGAAGCTGTTCGTCGACGTGTCTAAAGAAACCGTCACTGTCCGCCACAGCATGAACGATGTGGCACTGCCCAATCGTCAGCTCGGCGCTTTCTTGCCGGGCAAGGGCGTGGGCGGCGCGGGCTTGCATTGGTCGGGTGTGCACTTTCGGGTAGACCCGGTCGAGTTGCGCATGCGCAGCCACTACGAAGAGCGATACGGGCGAAAGTTCATCCCCGACGACATGACCATCCAGGACTTTGGCGTCACTTACGAGGAGCTGGAGCCGTATTTCGACTTCGCTGAGAAGGTGTTCGGCACCTCTGGCCAGGCCTGGACCGTTAACGGCCAGGTCGTGGGCGAAGGGAAGGGCGGCAACCCCTATGCGCCGGACCGATCGAGCCCGTTCCCGCTGCCTGCGCAGAAGAACGTGGTGTCGGCCAGGTTGTTCGAAAAGGCCGCCACCAGCCTGGGCTACAAGCCTTACAACCTGCCATCGGCCAACACCTCCGGGCCATACACCAACCCCTACGGGGCACAGATGGGGCCGTGCAACTTCTGTGGCTTCTGCAGCGGGTACGTGTGCTACATGTACTCCAAGGCCTCGCCCAACGTGAACATTTTGCCGGCGCTGCGCCAAGTGCCCAACTTCGAGCTGCGGCCCAATGCCCATGTGCTGCGGGTGAACCTGGACGACAGCAAGCGCAAGGCCACCGGCGTCACCTACATCGATGCCCAGGGGCGCGAGGTAGAGCAGCCGGCGGAGTTGGTGATCCTGGCGGCGTTCCAGTTCAATAACGTGCGCCTGATGCTGCTTTCCGGCATTGGCAAGCCTTACGACCCGGTGAAGAACGAAGGCGTGGTGGGGCGTAACTTTGCCTATCAGAACATGGGCACGGTCAAGGCGTTCTTCGACAAGGACACCTACACCAACAACTTCATCGGCGCGGGTGGCAACGGCATCGCCATCGACGATTTCAACGCCGACAACTTCGACCATGGCCCGCACGGCTTCGTCGGCGGCTCACCGATGTGGGTGAACCAGGCTGGCAGCCGGCCGATTGCCGGCACCGCCAACCCGCCGGGCACGCCGGCCTGGGGCAGCGCCTGGAAGAAAGCCACAGCCGACTACTACACCCATCAGGTATCGATGGACGCCCATGGCGCCCACCAGTCGTACCGTGGCAATTACCTGGACCTGGACCCGACTTACCGCGATGCCTATGGCCAACCGCTGCTGCGCATGACCTTTGACTGGCAGGAAAACGACATCAGGATGAACCAGTTCATGGTCGACAAGCTGAGCAAGATCGCCCAGGCGATGAACCCCAAGTCCATTGCGGTACTGGGCAAGAAGGTCAAAGACCACTTCAACACCGCCAGCTACCAGACCACCCACCTGAACGGCGGCGCGATCATGGGCACCGACCCCAAGACCAGCGCACTGAACCGTTACCTGCAAAGCTGGGACGTGCATAACGTGTTTGTCCCGGGCGCTTCGGCGTTCCCTCAGGGCCTGGGGTACAACCCGACCGGGCTGGTGGCCGCGTTGACCTACTGGTCGGCCCGCGCCATCCGCGAGCAGTACCTGAAAAACCCCGGCCCGCTGGTCCAGGCTTGAGGAGCGATGAGCATGAAGACAATGTTGATCGCAACCCTGCTGCTGGGGGCCGCGACGGCTGTGCAAGCCACCGCGAATGATGATGCCCGGGTGCGCCAGGGCGAGTACCTGGCCCGTGCCGGTGACTGTGTGGCCTGCCATACCGCCAAGGGCGGCCAGCCCTTTGCCGGCGGGCTGCCGATGGAAACGCCGATCGGCACGGTGTACTCCACCAACATCACCCCGGCGGCCAGCGGCATTGGCCAGTACAGCTTCGAAGACTTCGACCAGGCCGTGCGCAAGGGCATCCGCAAGGACGGCAGCACCCTGTACCCTGCCATGCCATACCCGTCTTATGCGCGCGTCAGCGAGCAGGACATGCAGGCGCTGTACGCCTACTTCATGAAGGGCGTGGCGCCCGTCGAACAGGCGAACAAGGCCAGCGACATCCCCTGGCCGCTGAGCATGCGTTGGCCGCTGGCTGCCTGGCGCGGCCTTTTCGCGCCCGAGGCCAAGCCGTGGCAGGCAACGGCTGCTGCCGACCCGGTGGTGAACCGTGGTGCGTATCTGGTCGAGGGCCTTGGCCATTGTGGTGCCTGCCATACGCCGCGGGCGCTGACCATGCAGGAAAAGGCGCTGAGCCCGGCAGAGGGCGAGCAGTTTCTGGCCGGCAGCGCTCCGCTGGAAGGCTGGATTGCCAAGAACCTGCGTGGCGACCACAAGGACGGCCTGGGCAGCTGGAGCGAAGCGCAGCTGGTGCAGTTTCTCAAGACCGGGCGCAGTGATCGCAGCGCCGTGTTCGGTGGCATGAGCGACGTGGTCGAGCACAGCATGCAGCACCTGAGCGATGCCGACCTGACCGCGATCGCCCGTTACCTGAAGACCCTGCCGCGGAGCAACCCAGAAGATCGGCCGCACGTCTATGACAAGCAGGTGGCAGATGCGCTGTGGAAGGGCGATGACAGCAAGCCAGGGGCGGCGGTGTACATCGACAATTGCGCAGCCTGCCACCGAACCGATGGCCAGGGTTACACCCGCGTGTTCCCGGCTTTGGCCGGCAACCCGGTGGTGCAGACTGCGAATGCCACGTCGCTGATTCATGTGGTGCTGGCAGGGGGCACGGTACCGGCGACGCACACGGCGCCTTCGAATTTCACCATGCCGGCGTTTGGCTGGCGCCTGAGCGACCAGGAGGTTGCCGAGGTGGTGAATTTCATCAGGAGCAGCTGGGGCAACCAGGGAAGCGCCGTCACGACCGGTGATGTGAAGTCGCTTCGCTGACTTCTCCAGCTGCACCCTGATCCACTGTGGGAGCGGGTGAACCCGTTCCCACAGTTTTTTGGTTGAAACTGTATTTGCATCAATCAGTTAATTTGCTTATCTAACCTCGAATATCATGTTTGTTTCAACATTGCCGACCAACGGAAGGTTGACGAACTGCCGCAGTTTTGCTGTATTGAAACCGGTTTCATCGCAATCACAACAATCATAAGGACTGCCCATGACCGACGCGCCTGCCCATGCCCGCGAACGGGTCACCATCAGCGAAGTAGCGCGTGTCGCTGGCGTTTCCAAAGCCACCGTTTCCCGTTACATCGGTGGTGACCGCCAGTTGCTGGCCGAAGCCACGGCCAAGCGCCTGGAAGAAGTCATCGAGCGGCTTGGCTATCGCCCCAACCAGATGGCCCGCGGCCTCAAGCGCGGCCAGACGCGACTGATCGGCATGCTGGTAGCCGATATTCTCAACCCCTATTCAGTGGCCGTGATGCATGGCGTGGAAACCGCCTGCCGTCAGCACGGTTACAGCCTGGTGGTGTGCAACACCAACCGCGACGACGAGCAGGAGCGTCATCACCTGGTGGCCCTGCAGAGCTACAACGTCGAAGGGCTGATCGTGAACACCCTTGGCCATCACCCCGGCGAACTGCTCAACCTGCAGCGTGACATCCCCATGGTGCTGGTCGATCGCCAATTGCCCGAGCTGAATGTCGACCTGGTTGGCCTGGACAATGCCGACGCGGTCGAGCAGGCCCTCGACCACCTGCAGGCACAGGGCTACCGCGATATCCTCGCGGTCAGCGAACCCCTCGATGGCACCAGCTCACGCCTGGAGCGGGTGCAGGCATTCGGCACGTCGGTCAGCCGTCGTGCCGGCATGCGCCAGCAGGTGCTGGAAATCGGCGCCGGGCTGGAGGGGCAGCTGGCGTCATTCCTGGCCAGCCGTGGCCATGGCCCGCAAGCCATCTTCACCTTCAACGGCGTTGCAACCTTGGCAGTGACCCGGACCTTGCACGAAGCCGGGCGCAACCTGTTTGCCGACGTCGGGCTGATCGCCCTCGACGACCTTGACTGGTACCCCTTGGTCGGTAATGGCATCACTGCACTGGCGCAACCCACCGAGCGTATCGGTGTGGCGGCTTTCGAAAGCCTGCTTGGCCGCCTGCGTGGCGACAGCGGGGCGGCTCGGCGCATCGACTTCAAGGCCGAGCTGATCATCCGAGGTTCAACCCAACCCCAATAAGCAACGGCAGGCTGGTGCCTGCTGCTGTCGACTAAAAATGAAACCGGTTTCATAAGGACAAGAACAATGCACACGAACCCCGTTTCCATCAGCCTCTCCAGCTACGGCGCCGACTTTGTGCGGCAACGTGGTCAGGAGCAGTTCCTTGACCTGCTGGCAGCCGCTGGCGTTAGCCGTGTGGAGTTGCGCGAAGAACTGTTTGCCAGTGCGCCGGACGCGACAGAGCTGGGTGCTGTCATTGCCGCATTGCGCCTGGAATGCCTGTACTCGACACCCCTGGAGTTGTGGACCGCGCAGGGTGTACCCGACCCACTTGTGGTGCAGAAGCTGGAGCTCGCCCGCGCGTTTGGCGCGGTAGCGCTCAAGGTGTCCCTGGGGCACTTCAACGCGCGTTGCGATGTCGCCGCCCTGGCAGCGCTACTGCCCGCACAGGGGCCGCTGTTGCTGGTGGAAAACGACCAGACGGAACACGGTGGCAGGATCGAACCGCTGCTGCAGTTCTTCCGGCACGCCGACCCGCTTGGGCTGCGCCTGGGCATGACCTTCGATATTGGCAACTGGCAATGGCAAGACGAGTCTGCGAGGCAAGCCGCGCGTCAACTGGGCCGCTGGGTGCGCTATGTGCATTGCAAGGCTGTGGAGCGCCGGGCCGATGGCCGACGGGTTGCCATACCGCCGCAAGCCGCTGACCTGCAAGCGTGGGCAACGCTGATGGCCGAGTTCACCCCCGGCGTGGTGCGCGCTGTCGAATACCCCCTGGTTGGCGAAGACCTGCTGGCGCTGACCCGTGCCCAGGTGCGTAGCCTGTCTGCGCTGGGGGCGGAGGTGGCCCATGCATGAGCATGACGTACTGTGTTTTGGTGAAACCATGGCCATGTTCGTTGCCGAGCAAACCGGCGACCTGGCCAGTGTCGGCCAGTTTAGCAAGCGCATTGCCGGCGCAGACAGCAATGTGGCGATCGGCCTGGCGCGGCTGGGGTTCAAGGTGCGCTGGTTGAGCCGGGTCGGTGACGATTCACTGGGCCGTTTCGTGCTCGACAGCCTGCAACGTGAAGGCCTGGACTGCTCCGGCGTGGAAGTGGATAGCCACTGCCCCACGGGCTTTCAGCTCAAGGCCCGCTGCGATGACGGCAGCGACCCGGCTGTGGAGTACTTCCGCCGTGGTTCGGCGGCCAGCAAGTTGTCACCCGAACTGCTGCGTGCAGAACTGTTGCAAGCGCGTCACCTGCACGCCACTGGCATCCCGTTGGCGCTGTCGGACAGCTGCCGGGCCCTGTCCCACGCGTTGGTCGACGCCATGCGTGCAGCCGGTCGCAGCATCTCGTTCGACCCCAACCTGCGCCCCTCGTTATGGCCTGATCAAAACACCATGGTGCGCGAAATCAATGCCCTGGCGGTCAAGGCCGACTGGGTTTTACCGGGCCTGGAAGAGGGCCGGTTGCTGACCGGCCGGCACACCCCGGCAGACATCGCCGCGTTCTACCTCGACCAAGGGGTTGAGCTGGTGGTGATCAAGCTGGGCGACGCCGGTGCCTACCTGCGCAGTACCAAGGGGGAAGGCCAGGTAGCAGCCGTGCCCGTCAGCCGTGTTGTGGACACCGTCGGCGCCGGTGATGCCTTTGCCGTCGGCGTGCTCAGCGCGCTGCTGGAGGGCCGTGCAGTGGCCGAGGCGGTGGCGCGTGGCAACTGGTGCGGCAGCCGTGCCGTGCAGTCACGAGGCGACATGGAAGGGCTGCCGCTGCGCCACGAGCTGGAGGCCTTCGACCTGCGCAGAAGCGCGTGACCCCTTAACCCCGAATCACCTGTTGCAACAAAAACAACAAGCTCAGGAGAAACAAACCATGCAAAGCCAAAGCCTGGCACCTCGCCGCTGGTGGTACATCATCCCGATTGTGTTCGTCACTTACAGCCTGGCGTATCTGGACCGCGCCAATTACGGTTTCGCTGCAGCGTCCGGCATGGCCGAAGACCTGCACATCACCCCGGTGCTGTCTTCGCTGCTGGGCGCACTGTTCTTCCTCGGTTACTTCTTCTTCCAGGTGCCTGGCGCCATCTACGCCGAAAAGCGCAGTGTGAAGAAGCTGATTTTCGTCTGCCTGATCCTCTGGGGTGGCCTTGCCACACTCACGGGCATGGTCAGCAACGTCTACATGCTGATTGGCATCCGCTTCCTGCTCGGGGTGGTGGAGGCCGCCGTCATGCCAGCGATGCTGGTGTACCTGTGCCATTGGTTCACCCGTGCCGAGCGTTCGCGTGCCAATACCTTCCTGATGCTGGGCAACCCGGTGACCATTCTGTGGATGTCGGTGGTGTCGGGTTACCTCATCAAGCATTACGACTGGCGCTGGATGTTCATCATCGAAGGCTTGCCAGCCGTGATCTGGGCGTTCTTCTGGTGGCGCTTGGTCGACGACCGCCCGGCCCAGGTGAACTGGCTGAGCGAGCAGGAAAAGGAAGCCTTGCAGCAGGCGCTGGCTGCCGAGCAGCAGGGCATCAAGCCTGTGAAGAACTACCGCGAGGCGTTCCGTTCGCCGCAGGTGATCATCCTGGCGCTGCAGTACTTCTGCTGGAGCATCGGCGTTTATGGCTTTGTGCTGTGGCTGCCGTCGATCCTCAAGCAGGCAGCCAATGTCGATATCGTGCAGGCCGGCTGGCTGGCCTCGGTACCGTACCTGGCGGCGGTACTGGCAATGGTGGGCGTGTCCTGGGCGTCGGACCGCCTGCAAAAGCGCAAGCGCTTTGTCTGGCCGCCGCTGTTGGTGGCCGCGGTGGCGTTCTATGGCTCGTACGCCTTGGGTAGCGAGCATTTCTGGCTGTCGTATGCGTTGCTGGTGCTGGCCGGCGCCTGCATGTATGCACCCTATGGCCCGTTCTTCGCAATCGTGCCCGAGATCCTGCCGGCCAACGTCGCAGGCGGGGCCATGGCGCTGATCAACAGCATGGGCGCGTTGGGTTCGTTCGGCGGCTCGTGGCTGGTGGGCTACCTCAATGGCGCCACCGGCGGGCCGGGCGCTTCTTACCTGTTCATGTGCGGCGCGTTGCTGACCGCCGTGGCGCTTACCGCCGCACTCAACACGTCACAGACATCTGGCCGCGCCAAGCGCAACAGCACGCGGCTGGCCATGAACCCTTAGGAAACCTGCAATGAAGAAGCGAATCGTCCTTTATAAACGCCTGTCTGACGACTTGATGACCCGCCTGCAAGATCGCGTCGAGGTCGCCTGGGTGGATACCGCCCGGCCCGACGGCCTGGCCCGCCTGCGCGACGCGTTGCCGGGCGCGCACGGCTTGCTGGGTGCCAGCCTGCGCCTGGATGCCAGCCTGCTCGACCTAGCGCCACAGCTGGAAGTGGTGTCCAGCGTTTCGGTCGGCGTGGACAACTATGACATTGCCGAGCTCAGCCGGCGCGGCGTGATGCTGACCAACACGCCCGACGTGCTGACCGAAACCACTGCCGATACGGGGTTTGCCTTGATCCTGGCCACCGCCAGGCGGGTGGTGGAATTGGCGAACTGGGTACGCGACGGCCACTGGCAGGCCAACCTGGGCCCGGCGCATTTTGGCTGTGACGTGCATGGCAAGACGCTGGGCATCGTCGGCATGGGCCGCATCGGCGAGGCCTTGGCCCGGCGAGCGGCTGCCGGCTTCGGGATGCGCGTGCTTTACCACAGCCAGCGGCCCAAGCCCGAGGTGGAGGCGCGCTACGCCGCGCGCCAGTGCAGCCTGGATGAGTTGTTGCAGCAGGCGGACTTCGTGTGCCTGACCGTGCCGCTGAGTGCCAGCACCGAAGGCCTGATTGGCGCCCGGGAGCTGGCGCTGATGAAGCCTGAGGCGATCCTGGTGAACATCTCGCGTGGGCGCGTGGTGGATGAGCCGGCGCTGGTCGATGCGCTGCGGGCCAAGCGCATACGGGGTGCGGGGCTGGATGTATTCGTGCAGGAGCCGCTGTCCACAGATTCGCCGCTGCTGCAGCTGGATAACGTGGTAGCGACTCCCCACATCGGCTCGGCAACCCAGGAGACACGCCAGGCCATGGCGCGTTGCGCGGTAGACAACCTGCTCAGCGCGCTGGCCGGCGAACGGCCGGCGAACCTGGTGAATGAGGTGTGCAGGTCGTGAGAGCAAGGGGCCGCCATACGGCCCCGTTGCTGTGCAGCTGAGCGGGCACTTATCGGCAGTTACCGGCTTTGCGATAGCCCGCAGCCTGCGCCTCACCCTCGGTGGCGAAGGTCACCTGGTTCTTCGCGGCTACCTGGTTGTAGCCCGGGCAGCCAACAGACAGGTGATACACATGGCTGTTGCGGTTGCCAAGCACAGCCCCGACCGACGCGGCACTGGCCAGGCTCGGCTTCGCCTCAGCCTTGGCGGCTTTCGCTGGTACTGCCTGAGCAACGCCACTGCCAGCCGGCTTGTAGTCGGCAGTCCATTTGCGTTCGCCACTCACGAACGGGTTGGCATGGCCCATGATCGCGGCAATACGGCGGTCGCGTTCTTTTTCCCAGGCCGACACCGGGTGCTGCTTGTCCCAGGCCATCAACAGCTGTTGCTGCTGGCGCGACATGCTCAGTTGGTAGCGGTCGAACATGTAGAACGTGGTACGCGCCACCAGGCCTTTCACTTCATCACGCGGCTCTGCAGCGCGCTGGACGAAATCGACCTTGGTGGTGCACTGGCCGTATTCGCCGGCATTGCCGGCAACCATGCCGTAGTTGAAGTTGCTGCGGTCACCATTCACCTCGCCCACTGCCGGGTACAGGTTGAACAGGTCGGCTTCCATGGCACGGAACACCGGGTCGTTGTCCACGCAGTGCTCGCGGCCGCCGTTTTTCCAGCACTGACGCTGGTTGCCGAAGGTGTAGGCGGGCACGATGTGTTCCCACTCGGTACGCTCGGCGCGGTTCTGCTGCTTGCGGGTCTGGTAACCACACGAGGCCGCATCGATGCGCCCACCGGACTTGCCCACCCAGGTCCACTTGCAACCGCAGTACAGGTCGCCCATGGCGCTGCTGGCCTGGTCCAGGTACACCTTCTGCTTGGCCACCACCTTGGCTTCGGTGAAGGTTGCCGGCGGGTTGGCCAAGGCGGGCAGGGTAAAGGAAAACAGTAAGGTTACGGCGTAAAGCAGTGATTTCATGAGGAAAACATATTTCAGGATGGGGCGCGCATTGTAATGGTTTCCCCGTGGCTGGCCAGCTCGCGGAGCCACACCAAGGGTCGGCCTGGGTCGTCGCTGGCCATACGGTTGAACGTGGCTGAGTCGAGCATGTCCCTGACCTGGGTGCCCATGCGCAGCAGGCGCTCGATGAAACCGGCGCCGACGTCGCCATAGTCTTCCAGTGAAACACCGCTCTGATTGTGCTGGATGGCCAGGTGGTAGTGGCTGACCCCCGCACCGTCGCCACTGCCGCCCAGTATCACCGTGAAGCGCGGGCCGAGCAGGCTGGCCAGGCGCTGCTGGACTAGGTCCAGTAGCGCGAGCGGGACTTCATCGTGTCGCAGTGCGTTGGGAAAGCAAGGTGTTAAAGGTGGCATGGGCGTGTCCTGCTGGGCAGCGTTCGAATGCTGGCCAGCTTAGGCAAGGTGACTGTCAACTTGGGTTAAGCAGGGGTAAAAGCAGGTAATGTGCACCGTCGGTGATCAGAAGGTCTGCCCCAGCGAGAACTGGAAGATCTGCGTTTCTGCGTTGTCCGGCTTTTTCAGCGGTGCCGCCAGGCTGAAGCTCAGCGGCCCCATCGGGCTGTACCAGGTCACGCCAACCCCCAGCGACACGGCCATCTGCGCCAGGTCCACGCTGCCGCAGCCCTGGGTGGTCGACAGATAGCAGGTGTCGGCATACACGTTGCCGGCGTCGACGAACACCGAACTGCGCAGTTGGCTCTGGTCCTTCACGAACGGCAACGGGAAGATGTACTCGGCGCCACCGGTAATCAGGATATTGCCCCCCAGCACATCGGTATCGCGGTCGGAGTAATAGGCTTGGCCGGCGCTGGCATAGGTGCCGGTGGCCGGCGTGTTGCGCGGGCCGAGGCCACCGTCCTTGAAACCGCGCACCGAACCCAGCCCACCTGCGGTGTAGCTTTCGTAGAACGGCAGGCCGTCGGTGGAGCCGTAACCGTTGCCGTAGCCCAGGCTGGTGTGCAAGCGCAGCGAGGTTTTGCTGGTCACCGGCAGGTAGGTCTGGCCGTTATAGTCCAGTTTGTAGAACGACAGGTCGCTACCAGGGGTGGTGGCCATCAGCGTCAGGCTTTGCGAGTGGCCACGGGTGGCCAGCACGCCTTTGTTGAGGGTGGATTCAGACCAGCCGATCGACGCTTTGAGGTTGTTGAAGCTCTTGCCTTCCCGGGCGATGAAGTCGTAGATCTCGTCGGCGCTGTAGGTGCCGGGCGAGATGTCGTCGTGTTGCAGGGTCAGGCCATAGGTCAGGCGCGATGTTTCGTTGATCGGGTAGCCAAAGCTGACCCCGGCGCCGTAGCTGTTGATTGCATAGTACGAAACGCCATCGTCGTAGTAGTCGCTGTAGTCGGTGCTGCTGTAGAAGGCGTTGTAGCCCAGGCTGACGCCGTCAGCGGTGAAGTAGGGGTCGGTGAAGCCAAAGTTGTACTTGGTCTGGTATTCGCTGCGGGTCAGGCCGATCGACACCTTGTTACCGGTACCGAGGAAGTTGCTCTGGCTGATCGAACCACCGAGGATCAGGCCGGCGCTCTGGGCGAAACCGACACTGGCCGTGATCGAACCGGAGGCCTGCTCTTCGACGCTGTAGTTGACGTCGACCTGGTCGTCGGTGCCCGGCACCGGCGGGGTCTCTACGTTGACTTCCTTGAAGAAGCCCAGGCGCTCCAGACGGGTCTTGGACTGGTCGATCAGGTAGGTCGAAGCCCAGCCG